>JBEKPK010000389.1:0-5027 GCA_049520795.1 Bryobacteraceae bacterium | reverse complement strand
CGGCATGCCGGCCATGGCCATTATGGACCGCAACGGCCTCTACGGCGCGCCGCGCTTTCACATGGCCGCCAAAAAGGCGGGCATTCGCGCGCACATCGGCTCGGAAATTACGTGTACTAACGGCGTTAGCTATCCGCTGTTGGTGGAAACGCGGGAAGGCTACCGCAACCTGTGCCGTCTGATTACCCGCATGAAGCTGCGCGCCAAAAAAGGCGAGGGCGCGGCCACGCCCGAGGAGCTGGCGGAATTCGCCGGCGGCCTGGTTTGCCTCACCAGCCGCCCCGACGAACGCCTGCTCGATATCTTCGGCCGCGGCAACGTCTACGCGGAGATTGAGCGCCATCATAACCGGGAGGAGGAAGCGCGCAACCAGGCCATTGTGGAACGCGCGCGCCGGCTGGGCATTCCGCTGGTGGCCACGAACGGACCCGCCTATGCCACGCCCGAACGCCGCGAGTTGCTCGACGTTTTCACCTGCGTGCGCCACAAGACCACCCTGCAAGCGGCGGGTCGGCTGCTCGAGCGCAATTCCGAGCGCCACATCAAAACGCCCGTTGAAATGGCGGCCCTGTTCGCGGACCTGCCGGAAGCCATCGCCAACACGCTCGAGATTTCCTCGCGGCTCCTCTACACCCTGGCCGACCTGGGTTACGAGTTTCCGCGCTACCCCGCGCCGGCGGGCGAAACCATGATGAGCTTCCTCCGCAAGCGCGTGGATGAAGGCGCGCGCCGCCGCTATCAGCCGTACCACGAACGCGCGCGCCGGCAGATGGAGCGCGAGCTGGCGCTCATCGAAAAGCTCAACCTGCCGGGCTACTTTCTGATTGTGTGGGACATCGTGCGGTTCTGCCGGGAGAACGGCATTCTGGCGCAGGGGCGCGGATCGGCCGCCAACAGCGCGGTGTGCTATGCGCTCGAAATCACGGCCGTGGATCCGGTGGGTATGGACCTGCTTTTCGAGCGCTTCCTTTCCGAAGAGCGCGGCGAGTGGCCGGATATCGATATCGACCTCCCCAGCGGGGAAAAACGCGAGCGCGTGATTCAATACGTCTACCAGCGTTTCGGCGGGGGGGGCGCGGCCATGACGGCCAACGTGATCACCTACCGCGGCCGCTCCGCCGCGCGCGAGGTGGGCAAGGCGCTGGGCTTTGAGGTCGCCGCGCTCGATAAGCTCTCGAGCCTGGCGCACGCATGGGAATGGAAAGACCCCCAGGACACCACCGAGCGCCAGTTCAGGGACGCCGGCCTGGACCTCGGCAACCCACGCGTGCGCAAGTTTTTCGAGCTGTACCAAATGGCGCAGGACATGCCCCGCCACCTGGGCCAGCATTCCGGCGGCATGGTGATCTGCCAGGGCGAGCTCGATTCCGTCGTTCCGTTGGAGCCGGCCGCCATGCCCGGCCGCGTGGTGACGCAGTGGGATAAGGAAGATTGCGCCGATATGGGGATCATCAAGGTGGATCTGCTGGGCTTGGGCATGATGGCGGCGCTCGAAGACTGCCTCAAATCGATTCCCGAAGCTTACGGAGAGCAAGTGGACCTGGGGCGCCTTCCGCCCGACGACCCGGCGGTTTACCAAGCCCTGCAAAAGGCCGACACCATCGGCATGTTCCAGGTGGAGAGCCGCGCGCAGATGGCCTGCCTGCCGCGCCTGAAGCCGCGGCGGTTCTACGACATCGTTGTGCAGGTGGCCATCATCCGTCCCGGGCCCATCGTGGGGAAAATGGTGCACCCGTATTTGAACCGCCGGCAGGGCCGGGAAAAGCCGGATTGCCTGCACCCCTCGCTCGAACCGGTGCTCCGGCGGACCCTGGGCGTTCCGCTGTTTCAGGAGCAGTTGCTGCGCATGGCCATGATCGCGGCCGGCTTCACCGGCGGCGAAGCGGAAGAGCTACGGCGGGCCATGGGTTTCAAGCGCTCGGAAAAACGCATGCGCGATATCGAAGTGAAGCTGCGCGCGGGCATGGACCGCAACGGCATCACGGGCCAGGCGCAGGACGCCATCGTGCGCTCGATTACTTCGTTCGCGCTCTACGGCTTCCCGGAATCCCACGCCGCCAGTTTCGCCCTGATCGCCTACGCCAGCGCGTATTTGAAATGCCACTACCTGGCGGCTTTCACCTGCGCCCTGCTGAATAACCAGCCGATGGGCTTCTATGGGCCGGCGATCCTGATCAAAGACGCCCAGCGCCACGGTCTGCGCGTATTGCCGGTGGATGTGATGAATTCCGACTGGGATTGCACGGTGTGGGGTAAGCCTCCTGGCTTGCCTTGCTCCGAACCAGGCAGGCCGGGAGGCCTGCCCCACCTGCGCCTCGGCCTCCGCTACGCCCGCGGTCTCCGCGAACAGGCCGCGCGGGCCATTTTGCGCGCCCGCCCGTTCACCAGCATCGACGATCTGGCGCTGCGCACGCCGGAGCTGCGCAAGGACGAAATCAACCGCCTGGCCGAAATCGGCGCGCTGAATTCGCTGGACCAAATTCACCGCCGCGACGCGCTCTGGCGGGCGCAGCGCTCCGTGCTGCCGGTAGGTCCGCTGCTGGAGAAGCTGGAAGAGAAGGGCGAGCCTTCGCCGCTTGCTCGCATGAATATCCAGGAACGCCTGTGGGCCGACTACGGCGGCACGGGCCTGACCATTGGCAGACACCCCATGGCCCACCGCCGCGCCGAAATGAACGCGCGCGGCGTGACGCGCGCCGCCGACCTGGCCGGCCTTCCCAATGGCCGCCTGGTGCGCATCGCCGGAGCGGTCATCGTGCGGCAGCGCCCGGGCACGGCCAAGGGCTTCGTTTTTCTCAGCATGGAGGATGAGACCGGCATCATGAACGCGATTGTCAACCCGGACACGTTCGACCGCTATAAGCTCGTGGTGCTGAGCGAGCGGTTTCTCATCGTCCACGGCGTGCTGCAAAACCTGGACGGCGTGGTCTCTGTGAAAGCCGGGCGCGTAGAGCCGCTAGGCGCGGGGGCGGCGCCGGAATCGCACGATTTTCATTAACCCAAAAGTCCTTGACAATGCACATTATGTAATATAAACTTTACATTTAGTATTATTTACTTAACATTACGGAGGTTTCCATGTCGGACTCGGAGAAATGGGGGTGGTGGACCCTTGGGGTGGTGGCGCTGACCATCGCCGCTTATGTGGCCTTCGTCGCATTCCTGGGGCACGGCCCCGCCACATCTTCGGTTTTCGCGCTGTTGGCGCTGACCGCAATCCCGGCGTCCAGCCGGCGTTACTTCAAGGGCCGGACCTTCGACGAACGGGAACGCCAGATTGCCCACCGGGCGGGCGCGGCGGGTTTCAGCGTGTTCTGGCTGGCGTTCGTTGGCGTCATTCTCGCGATCTACTTCATCAAGGGATGGAACGCCACCCTCACCGTGCCGGTGTGGGCTCTCGATGAAACTCTCTGGTGGGCGGCGAGTCTCGTCATGGGCGTGCAAGCCCTGACGACCATCGTGCTCCACCGCGGCGTGCCCCATGACTAGCCGGGAACCGGAAATCAAGAACCACATCCGCCGGCTACGGTTCGACCACGGCGAGATGACCCAGGATCAACTGGCGAAACAGGCCGGCGTGACGCGCCACACCATCATGGCGCTGGAGGCGGGCAAGTATTTTCCCTCGCTGCTGCTGGCCTTCCGCATCGCGCGGGTGTTCGGAGTGAGTGTGGAACAGGTCTTCGAGTACCAGGCGGCGGAATCGAGTCTCTGATCGCCCGGGGGCGCATCGAGGGCGCCGAGCTGGGCGTATCAAGTTGTCCATTCCGTCACTTCACCTCGAAATTCGCAGTGCGCACCATGGCGTCGCCGCCTCGCGTAACACTAACTTCCAGCGTATAAGAGCCCGTGACCAGCTTGGAAACCGGGAGGTCCCGCATAATCGGGATGACGGCGCCGCCCGCCTGCCTCCAGCCACTGATCTCGATCGGCCCGGAATCAAGTTTCTCCCGACCAGTTGGCCGGTCCAGCAAGCGCATTCGCATCATGGGCGGTTGGACGGGCGCCCCGAGGTCCGCCGGGACCGGCCCAGGATCGCAAACCTCAAAGTAGAAGACGCCATCCCGGCCCGAGTCGAACCGCGTGCTTCCCATCGGCGCTATCGAGCGTCCCTTCGACCTTAAGAGGTGTGGACCCTCCAGCAGAGAACCATCCAACTCAGCCGTCACGCCGGTCAAGCGGAGGGCGCCGGCGCTCAGTGCGAGACCACTCACCGACAGCGTCTGCCCGGTCCACGGTTCGATATCCAGGGGCACTTCCGCCTTGCCGAATGCCTGGCCGCCCGATCCCGCGGCGAGGCGGAACCGGTAACTGCCCGGGGCGACATGGAACTGGTTCGAATAGTGGTACGGGGTTTTCAGAAACTCGTCCAGTTGCGCCGGCGTCTCGAAATCCAGCCTGGTCGTGTCGCCAACCTGCGCCGCGACGGAGCCATCCTCCCCGTAGGCGCTGGCTAACAGATTGAACTCACCGTGCCGTTTGCCGGACGTCTTCAAGAGATGCGGATCGATGTCCATGGCGATATCGACTACCGCCACGCCCGGCTTAACGTAGAACCACGACAGTTGCAGCCCGGCCTCGAGGTTTCCAGGCACGCCGCTCGCCGCCTCGAGCGCTTTTTCCGCCGGCTTGAGTTTGCGCGCCGCAGCCTGGCCCGAGGTGCAATAGCTATCGCGCGCGTTCACATCCAGGCCTTTTCGATTCAATTTCACCTTGATGCCGTGGCATGGCTTATCGGCTGAATTGGCCGAAGGCGCGTAGCCCAGCAGATAGTAGTCGCTCAGGGCCGCCGGCACGCCGCTCAGGTAAGAGACCAGGTCGTAGTCGCCGGGCGGAGTGTATTTGCCGCCGGTGAAGACGGCCAGGTCGCGGATGAGGTCCGTGACCGCTTCCGTGCCTGCGGTTGGATCGCCCGATGGATGGTAAAAATCGCCGGCCGGGACGAGGCCAGGCTTGTTGCGCCTCTCAAAAGAATACACGGAAACACCGGAGCCGTTACAGTCGGCGAACGTCCGCTGGGCTGTGGC
>JBEKPK010000388.1:0-5050 GCA_049520795.1 Bryobacteraceae bacterium | reverse complement strand
CCGAGAAGCCGGCCGGGGGGCCGGCCGCGGACCAGGGGGTCCGCCCTACCCCGTGTCCAGGCATCCGGAAATGGCAAAAGTATGTGGCATTAGGCAGGAGTGCCCGCCACGCCATCCACCTGAACACCTGTGAGAAGGTCCGGCTAGCCCGTCAGGGCGAAAGAAAGTAGCCCACGGCGCAAGCCGTGGGGCCGGTAAGCAAACCGTGGCAGCCCACGGAGGGGGCGGAAGAGAGTTCTTTCGCCCCGCGGAAGCAAAACTCCGCCCAACGCCGGCCAGAACGCCGGCCACAGGCCCAAGGCTTGGTCCGACATGCTCTAGTGGGCGGGCGGAGCCATGGCTTTGTCGCGCGCCTCCACCAGTCGCATCAACTTCTTGATTCGTTTCTCGATGGCGGGATCCCAGTCACTGATCCGTTGCAGCGCCAATTGCGCCCTGCCCACGCTATCTTCGAGCGCCAGCAGGCTTCGCAGCGACCCGGTAACCCTGACCGGTTGCATTTGTCAGTTGAGTGGAAAGAATGGTTCGAGATTCTCAATGATTTCAGGACTATTTTGCGGGTAGTGCTAATACCCTCATTTGCGCCCATATTGGTACTAATGTACTAAATCTGGCGGCAAGGCCATCAAACCGCTAACAGGGTCGCGAATGCACAGGCCAAGGCCGATCCGATGACCGCGCCGGCCAGCACGTCGCTGAAGAAATGCATGCCCAACAGAATCCGCGAGGCAGCCACGCTGACCGCGCAGAAGACCAGTCCCAGGGCCAGCGCGGGATAGAAAGTCCCCAGCGATAGGGCCACTGCGAACGCCGTGATGGTGTGGCCCGACGGGAAAGAGAACTGGTCGGGCGGCAACAGGGTGGACCAGCAATGCGGTTCGAGAGCGCAGGGGCGGCGGCGGCCGGCGGCCTTCTTCAGCCGAAGAAAGAGCGCGATTCCGGTTCCAGCGGCCAACGCCGCGGTAGCCACCGCGCGGAAGCGGTGGGCCCCTCCGAACAGAACCAGAATCGCGCCCATGGCGTACCACAACCAGCCGTCGCCTCCGCGAGTGGCGCACAGCATCCACACGCGAATCCAGCGCGGCGCACGCCAATGGTGAACGCGCCGCATGAGCCCATGGTCGCGGCGCGCGACAAAGTCCAGCATGCCCCGCAGGCGAGGGTTACGCGGAATGTAGCTGCCTTGCGCGGACTGCATAATCCACTTGTAGCCTCGCGGCCGCTACGGACGCGTTACAGCGGTGAGAAGTGTGCGTTAAGAAGCCTGAATTGTGACATATCCGTGCCACAATCGGAGTGGTGAAAAAGCTCGATTTCATCTTTTTCGACGCCGGAGGGGGGCACCGCGCGGCCGCCGGCGCCCTCAAACAGGTCGTCGACCGGCAGGCGCGCCCTTTCGAGACCCGCATGGTCAACCTGCAGGAAGTGCTCGATTCAATCGACATCGTCCGCAAGGCCACCGGGCTGCGCTTGCAGGACGTGTACAACCTGATGCTCAACAAAGGCTGGACGTTGGGGTCGGGATACTTGACGGCGTGCATGCATCTGCTGATCCGCCTGTTCCATGGGCGGCAGGTGCGCGCGTTGGAGAACTTCTGGCGCAAGAGCCGCCCGGACATGGTGGTCTCGCTGGTACCGAACTTCGACCGCGCGCTCGGCGAAAGCCTGCGGCGAGCCTTACCGGACGTGCCGCTGGTGACCATACTTACCGACATCGCGGACTATCCGCCGCATTTCTGGATCGAGCGGCAGGACCAGTACTTCATCTGCGGGTCGGACAAGGCCGTCGAGCAGGCCCGCGAGATAGGCCACCCGCCGGAGAAAGTGATGCGCGCGTCGGGAATGATTCTGAGCCCGCGCTTCTACGATCTTCCGCCCCTCTCGCCGGCCATGCGCGGCGAAGCCCGCGCGGCGCTGGGGTTCGACCCCAGCCTGCCCGTGGGCCTGGTGTTGTTCGGCGGCCAGGGAGCCGCGGTGATGGTCGAGATCGCCCGCAGCCTGGCGGACCGGCAGCTCGTCCTGATCTGCGGCCACAACCGTAAGCTCCGCCAGAAACTCGAAGCGCTCCCGGCGGCCGCGCCGCGCTTCGTCGAGGGCTTCACCAAGGAAGTGCCGCGCTACATGCAACTGGCGGACTACTTCATCGGCAAACCCGGGCCGGGCAGCATCAGCGAGGCGGTCTTCATGGGCTTGCCGGTGATTGTCGAGCGCAACGCCTGGACCCTGCCGCAGGAGCGCTACAACGCCGACTGGGTCCGCGAACATGGCGTGGGCGTTGTCCTTCCCAATTTTCGAAACGTGGCCAGCGCGGTGGCCGAACTGCTGGTGCCAAACGCCTACGCGCGGTTTCAAACGGCCGCGCGCCGTCTCCATAACCGCGCCGTATTCGAGATCCCCGATATGCTCGAGCGGATCCTGGAGGAATGCGGGCCCCCGCCGGGAGCGTGAAGAGGGGTGCGGGAGGCGCTTCGCTTGTCGAAGAACCGCCAATCCGGAGATTGGCGGCCCCAGGGAACGGCCTATCTCGATGGAATCACCGTGGCCTGGCGGAGCCGCTCCAACTGCCGCCGCGCGATGTCGGCCCACTGGCCCGAACGGTCCAGCTTGAGATAGGTTTTCCAATGGGCCACCGCCTTCAGCGGGTCGCCCGACCGTTCGCATATTAGAGCCATGTTGAAGTGCGCGTCGGCGTAGCTGGGGTTCAGATCGAGCGCCCGCCGGTAATGCGAAATGGCTTCCTTCAGCAGGTTCTGCTCATCGTACAGGTTGCCTAGGTTGAACTCCGCCAGCGGGTAGCCCGGGTCGGCCACCGTGGCTTGCACATAGTATTTCTCCGCTTCGGCGAACTGCCGGAGGCGGTAGTGGATGGTCCCCAGGTTCACCAGTGCGCCAGCCGCCGAGGGGTTCAGCTCCAGGGTCTTCCGGTACGCCTCCACGGCCTGCTCCACGGGGGCGCCGGTTTCCTCCAGGTCGAGGCCCTTCTGAAACCACGTCTCCGCTTCGCGCCGCACGTTTTCGGCGTGTTTGCGCTCGGGAAACGCCTTCAAACCGCCCAGTTCGGCGGCGTCGAAATCGAACAGGATCTGCCCGCTTAGGGCCTCCATCTGCTGGCCCGCCACGCGCACCGCGATCTTCCCGCCGTCGGAGACGATGCGCAACTCTGTTAGCGGCTCCTTGATCCACGCCAGCTTGCGCCGCAGCGACTCCAGCGCCTGCGCTATCTTGCGCGGCGCAATATGCTTCTCGCGCAGCTTGATCAGCGTCTGTATGGCGATCAGGTCCGAGAAGGCATAGATCTCCGCCCGGCGGATCAATCCCTGCCGCTCCCAGCTTCGAAGCTGCCGTTCCCTCAGCCCGAACTGCCGCCGGACCTCCGCCCGAGCGTATTCCTCCTTCGGCGCGTTCTGGAGCACGGGATCATTTTACCAGGGTGTCCGCTCTCCTCCCGGCCAAATTCCATGCCGCTCCTCGGCCGGAATCGTCGCCGCGATTACTTTACATCAACATCCCAGGGGCGCGCTACCATAGCGAAATGGCGGCCATTCGCCTCATACGCGTGGTCTAGGGCAGCGCGGCTTCGGTGCGCGAATTATGGCGGATAAGTCGAGCGCGGCGCGAAAAGAACGGGAAAAGAAACAACCGGCGCTGGCGCGCGGCGCTGCGCCGCCCGCCGCGCTAATCGACCGTCTGGTCCATGAGCGCCTGCGTCTGGGTATCCTCAGCGCTCTTTCGGTCAACGAATCCCTCACTTTCGTCGCGATGCGCAAGTTGCTCGAAGCCACCGACGGCAACCTCAGCGTTCACGCGCGCAAGCTTGAGGAAGCCGGCTACATCGCCTGCACCAAGGGTTTCGAAGGGCGCGTGCCGCGCACCGATTACCGCCTTACGCCAGCCGGCAGGCGGGCGCTCGACCGCTACCTGGACTACATGGAAGCCCTCATCCAGGCCATGCGGGACAAGTAAGGGTCGGCCCGTCAGCGCGCCAGAAACTCCGGGTGTCTTTCGCTCTTCGCTTCCCCGGAGCCCGCCGACGGTCTCGCGTCGTCAACCTGGTCGTCGATTTCCACCAGCCGGCTCAGGCATTTTTCGCACAGGACCAAATGGCGTCTGATGCGGTCGGCATGTGGCGCCGGGAGCCTGCCGAGCCAGAGATGGCGCAACTCCGAATCTGTACTGTGATGGCTCATTCGCGCTATGAGTGGCTCGAAATAGCGATTCTTCTCAAGATAATTGCCCCCGGACGCTGCCGGCCGGTTTCAGTACCCCTCGAATCGGCGGCCTGACCGTTCCGTTTGGTGCTTTCCCGCTCAAAAAACACTGAAGTTTCTGAGAAATCAGCCGATACGCTACACCATGGGACTGAGAGTTCCATGCCAAACGTCTGGACAAAGAAACAGCATGCGTACCCCGCTGGAGGACTACTTGAGCGTGAAGCTGCACCGCGACATGATGGAACGGGATCTTGAACAACTGCACAAAAAACTCGATGAGTTCGAGCAGCGCCTGGCGGACGTCTACCCGGCGACCGACGCCTCTCCGAAGCCCCACCACGCGGCAACCCCGATTCCGTACGCCCGTAATGGCGCCGGAAAGTGCGTGGCCGGCGCTTCCGCCTAATGCCTCATAGTTTTCTCAATATCGCGAGTTACACCGAAAGGGTGGGGAGGACCCCTGGACCCGCTTCCCGCCGGTCACCAAGAATCTAATTTTTTTCGCGTTGATTCCAAAAGCCTTAACCCAGTTCGCCACCAACCAGCCGCTTCGCCGATGCTATCGTCAAATCGGGTAGCAGCCGTGCGCAAGCCCGGCCGCCGCCTTCATGCTGGCCAGCATGCGTTGCTTTGTGTTGGTGTCGAACTCCCGGAGCCATAAAGCCTTACGGAGGTCACTGACAGATGATCCCGACGGGAGACTTTAGAACCGGTTCTATAACGCCCCACGCGAGTGTGATCCTCCCCGGTCTCCAGGGCAGGCGGGCGCGGGTTCGGATCCCGCTTCGGCGGCAAGCCGAGCCGGCCCGTTCTGGCCCTCTAGGGCCGGGATAGTCGGG
>JBEKPK010000387.1:0-5091 GCA_049520795.1 Bryobacteraceae bacterium | reverse complement strand
CCTGAACCCGACCAAGGTATTCGCCGCTCCGCCCGAAGTTGCGGTTCGCTCCGCTCCGCGCGCGGCGTCGCTCGCTCCCAGCCCGATCCATGCGCCCCCGCCCGAGTCCCGCGCCGAGTTTCCGAAATCCACGATCAATCTCAGCGCCATCCAGCTACGCTTCGCCAACGATGTGGGCGGCCGGCTGCCCGACGTTTTGCGGCAGCAGCACGGAATGCTCGCACTGCTGGACAAGGAGGACCCGACCATTGCGCGCTACCTGTTCCAGCCGCCCGCATGGGAGCGCGGCGACGACGTTGTGGATGTGAGCTCCATGTTGTGCCTGTGGATGGATCCGCCGGAAGGGTGGGCCGTGTTCCGCTCCCTCTCCCGCCGCTACGGCATCGCACTGAACCGCTACCGCGCCGGCGCGCTGTTCGACATCGGCTATCGCCGGTGTCTCCAGGACGCCATCGGGCGCGCGTCGGAGATCAAGCGGCCGGGAACCCCGGCGCGCGTGCTGGCCGCCAGGCTGGCGTTCGCCGCCGATCGGCCTTGCGGTATCGAGGTATTGGAGGTGTCGCTTGGTAACCAAGTCGTGCGCGATCCCCTGTAGGGGCATGGCTGTGACTCTTCTGCTGGTCCAGGGGGCACTCTGCGCCGCCGGCCAACCCGCTGAGAACCCGGCGCGCCTTCCTCCGTCGCCCGGATTCCGGATCGACGCCGCCATTCCGCGCGCCGACCAAATGGCCGCGGCCTGGGCCAAATGGGACAGCGCCGACCGCGACCTCGAGGCGGGAGTCTTCCAGTTGCCCATGGCGGAGGCGCAGCAGACGCTGGGGCGCTCACTGGGCCTGTTCCTGGATTTCATGGATGCTCGCGGCTCTTATGCGGAAGCCGTGGCTGCGCGCATAGAGAAGGGCTACCACGCGAGCGGCGCGACGATCGTGACTCTCGACCTGGTGTTCACGGATGAGATCGCAATCCTCGGAGCCAACGTCGCGGCGCTCCAGGATCGGTTGGCCCTGCTGCGGGGTTCTCCCGACTGGCTGGATGTCCGGCGAAACGTTCTATCGGACTTGGACAGGGCTCTCGAACGCCAGTCGGTCTTGCGCAAGGAGATGCTGGCGGCTTCTCCGGTGCAGTCCGACGGCCCCGCGGAGGCCATTTCCGCGCGCGAGTATCGCGAGTGCGAACGCCTGCTCGCCGAGTCGCTGACCAAGCTTTGGACCGGTTATTACCAGGCGCTGGCAGCGGCGGCTACGCGCAAGCCGCAGGGGTCTGTGTCGCTGATCCCGGTTCGCGGAGGAGTGGCCGCGCCAACGGTTCCCAAGAGCGTCTCCCACCCGATGGAAGGCGTGTGGATCTACCTGGAAGGCTCGCGGCTGTTCAATGGCGCCGGTGAGCCCCGCCAGGTCCTGCTCGAACTGTGGCTGGAAAACGGCGTCATGCTGGGACGCTACCGGGCCCAGTTGCCGGATTTTTCGGGGACGCGAAAAGTGGACCTTCGGCTGCGCGGGTCGCCCTCCGCGGGGGGCCCGCTCACGCTACAGATCGAATCCAACGACACGGGCGCAAAGGGCCAGATAGTCTTGGAAGGCCCAGCCGCCAGCGGCGTGTTGACGCTCTCGCGCATAGTGCCCGCCGGCGGCCCCGTTCCACGAGGCCGCGAAATGCTGCGCCGCCGGTAGGGACGCGGTCTCACCTCCGTCAGAACCGGAGCGCGGTCTCCCCCCCGTCCGTGACGGCGGCCTTCCCGGTGCGGATCTTCCCATCCACCTCAATCCCCACGTCGTGCTCGCCCGCGGGCAGCCGGAACCTCCCTGGAGTTCTCTGGCCGGTCGGCTGTCCGTCGAGGAATACCAGCGCGCCGGGGGGGTCGCTCACCACGTCCAGGAATCCTTCTTGCGCCTCGAGAGTCACCAGGACGGATGAGGACGGCGAGTTCTTGGCCACCTCGAAGATCTTGAGCGTATCGCGATGGCGGGCCAGTTGGGCTTTGAGGGTGTGCCGGCCGGGAGCGAGGGCGATCAGGCAAGGCGCGGTGCATTTCACCGCACCGTCCACGACAACCAGCGCTCCGGGAGGGTCGCTCTGAATGGAAGTCCGGTCGCCGCGAATGGCGGCGGAATCCGCATCCGGCGGGTTGTCGGCGGGCGAAGCTGCCACGGGGGCGGCCGACGCGGCGCCATCTGGGATAGCCGGCGGGGTTTCCGCGGTGGCATCCGCCGCCGGCGGAGGAGGAGGCGGAGGAGCGATGCCGCTCGTGAAGCGTTGGAACAAACTCTCGTTGGAAAGCACGGTCCAGGAACTGTCGCCGGCATCCAGATCCGCGTCCGGCAGAGGAATAACCGACGTACGGTCGGCTAACAGGTTCGGGGCCGGCTTGCCCTCCAGTTCCATGGCGGCGTCAGTCAGCGGCCCGGCCAGTTCGCCAATGCGGGTTGGAGGATCCGGCTCCGCCGCCACGGGCGGCGGAGCGGGACCCGCGGCTGCCTTCCCGGCTGCCTCGGAAACCGCCGCCAACTCCTTCAGGATGGCTACGGCCTTGGCGTCCGCCGCCGGCGCGGTCTTCCTCAAACTCACCAGCAGCCGCACCGCGGGATCTACCTGATCGATCATCAGGTAGCCGGTCACCGCAAGCACAGCGGCATCCGTGTGCCTGGGGCTCTTCTCCCAGGCTTGCTCGTAGGCCTTGGCCGCCTGCTCCCATTGGTGCGCTTCCCACAGCGGATCGGCGGCGCGCGCCCGTTCCAGATAGCCGGCTTCCCGCGACGCAACCTCGGCCGCGCTCTTCAGGCCGGGCGCGCGAGCCGGGCCGGCCAGGCGGGCCGCCTCTTCCAGGTCGCGAACGCTCTCAGTGAACTGTCCCGTTTGCGCGTGCAGCGTTCCAGCCAGGGCCGGTGCCTCCCACCGGGTCTGGTCGATCTTGACAAGTTGGGCGACGGCGGCCAGCCCCGCGAACGGGTCCTTGGATCGTGGCAGCGCCGCCATCAGCGCCGCATCGTACTGGCGGCGCGTCCTGCCCTCGCGGGTTCGCTGGAGCTGCTCGATGGCTTCCGCGCGCGGGGTCTCCGCCGCCACCGCCAGAGCCGTCTCGGAACCCGGTGCCGCCAGCTTGCGCGCCTCTCCGAGGAAGGAAAGCGCGTCGCCCCAGCGGTCTTCCTGTTCGCACAACACCGCCATGTTGAACAGCGCCGGCGGATTCTGCGGGTCTCGGCGCAGGGCCACCAGAAACAAGCGGATCGCGCGGAAACGGTTGCGCTCGACGGTCGCCGCGCGGTAGGCCGCCTGAAACGCGGCCGCCGCCGCCTCGTTCCGGCTCCGGTACAGCGAGACCGGGTCGGTGGAGGCGGCCGCCGGCGTCAGCCGTCCGGACGTCAGGTGGGTGGGCGGGAGAATCATGCTGGGCGGTTCCTGCGCGGGCGCGCTCCCGAGCGCTGCCAGCGAGATCAAAAACACAAACGGCGTACGCATATCCACCCTCAGCATTAGAACGTCACCCGCCGGCCGCGGTGGTCGAGCGTTGGATCCTCGCTACAATCGGCTTCCACCAGGCGGTCGCCATTGTATTTGTAGTCGATTCTGGCCCGCACGGCGTTCGAAACAATGGTCTCCGAGAGGAGCTTTCCGCCGCCATAGGTCATGGTGCGGCGATAACCGCCCGCGCCGCGCTCGGCAATCTCCATCAGGCGCGGCCCGTCCCAGGTGAAGTCGAAACTGTGCAAGGCCCCAGGCTGGCCGCCCGACGTGTCGACGCTCGCCTGCTGGTTGGCCGACTTGACCCGCCCTTGGTCGTCGTATTCGACCAGAAACAGGAAAACCCCGGTCCACACGAACGGGTGAAAGTAGGGGTTGCCGGTGATCACCGCCCCCACCGCCTTTCCGGTGAGCTTCTGAATCATGAGCGGGTCCGCCGCCGGATGGTTCAACAAAGCCGTATAGGCCCCTGGAGGCGGTCCCACGGGACCCGACGGCGTGAGGAGCACGGGTGCCGGCGGCTCTTTGGACTCCTTGAACGGCTCGGTGGACACGCGCCGCACCGTCTTCTGGTTCGGATAATAGTCGAAATAAACGGTCACGCTCTTTTCGCCGGGCTGGGAGTTGGCCACCTGGATGGATTGCAGCGCCTCGCCCTTCCACGTGTAAGCGACCGTCTGGTTGCGCGTTCCGTGCACTGCCGATGGCCGCACATTGAAGGTCAGGCTGATGGGGCAATAAAACGTTCCGGCCGGCGACTTGTAGCCGCTGAACCAGTTCGAGGCGCCTTCCGGCTCGCGCACCGGCTTCGCGACCTTCGGTATCGCCTCATAGACGCTCTGCCGCCCAGCGGCGGCGGAGTTCCGCGCCCTCGACACCTCCAGATACCGGTTCAGCAACGCCTCGGCCTCGGTGTTCTTTCGCGTGATGGCGCTGTCGATGCCCGCCGCCAACAGGAAGTCCGGATCGCCGTTGTCCAGTTCCAACCCGGCATCGGCCAAAGCCAGCGCCGCCGCGTAATCCCCCTTTTTCTCGGCTGCGGCGATGTCGGCTTTCTGCTTGTCTTTGTTCTTCTTCAGGTTATAGACTATTTTGCCGCGCAGGTCCTCGCCGTCCTGGATGTCTTGCACCGCGTCGGCGCAACGGTCGTAGTCGTCTAGAGCCTTCAGCGCGTCGAGCGGTTTGTGGGCCGCTTCCTGCAGCTTCGCTTGCCCCAGAAGGATGGCCGGCGCCTTCTTCCAGTCGGCGTCCACCAGCTTCTCGGCTTGCGCGATCTGCGCCCTGGCGTCATCCAACTGCCCGTCCGCAATGAAGTTGTCGGAGGAGCGCAGGAGTTGGCGGATGCGTCCGGCGGTGGGCGATTTCGGATCCAACTGCGCGGGGCAAGCCTTCGAGTTGGCGCGCGCCTCCTCGATCCTCACCGTCTCGTACTGGTTCTCGATCTCGGCATTGCCCGGCGAGCGCAACCGGGCCATTTCGATCTCGCGCAGGGCCGGCGCCAGGCGCTTCTCCTCGTGCAGCCGGATCGCCTCGGCAAGGTGTCCCGCCACGCTCTCGCGATAAGCCCGTTCGCGCGCTTTCTGGATCTCAGGGAACGATTGGTCCCATCGCTCGAACTCGCCGTACTTGTCC
>JBEKPK010000386.1:0-5098 GCA_049520795.1 Bryobacteraceae bacterium | reverse complement strand
CGGCGTCGCCCGAATCCGCCGATCCCTGGCTGCCACAACCGACAACCGCGATGTGGAGCTTGTCGTAGTAAGGCTTGTAGCCCAGGGCCTTGAGCGACGGCTCGCTCCCGAAGCCGGCGGCGGGCACGGCCCCGGCGAGCAGCGCGCCCTGGAAAAAATAGCGTCTGGAAAAGCCGCGATCGGACATAGTGACCTCAGTTTATCAGCAGGCTGGGATGGGAGGGCTGGTCGAGGCGGGCGCATTCAGTGTGGGTTTGTCCACACCTATCGACTCCCCAACCCCGCGATAGGGGCATTGCGGGATTGGCGTGTGGTCTTATTAGGAACAGGAGGTGTGCATGTCGCAGCAGTCCGGAATCGACTCCATCCTGACCGAATCCCGGGTGTTCGAATGCCCGGAGGATTTTCGGTCCAAGGCCCGCATTCGGAGCATGGAGGAGTACGAGCGCCTCTACCGCGAGGCGGACGCCGACCCGGAGGGATTCTGGGCTAGGTTGGCCGGCGAGCTCCACTGGTTCAAGCCCTGGGAGAAAACCCTGGAATGGGACTGCCCCTGGGCCAAGTGGTTTTTGGGTGGTGAGATCAATCTCTCCTACAACTGCCTGGACCGGCACGTGGCCACCTGGCGGCGCAACAAGGCGGCCATCATCTGGGAGGGCGAGCCCGGCGAAGTGCAAACACTGACCTACCAGCAGCTCCTGATGGAGGTCTCGAAGTTCGCCAACACCCTGAAATCGCTGGGAGTGAAGAAGGGCGACCGGGTGGCGATTTACATGGGAATGTGCCCGGCGCTGCCCATCGCCATGCTGGCGTGCGCGCGCATCGGCGCGCCCCACACCATCGTGTTCGGCGGGTTTTCGGCCAACTCGCTGGTGGACCGGATCAACGATTCGCAGGCCTGCCTGGTGGTCACTCAGGATGGCTCGTACCGGCGCGGGCACGAAGTCAAGCTCAAGCCCGCCGTGGACGAAGCGCTGTTCTTGTGCCCCTCGGTGCGCAACGTGGTGGTGTTCCGGCGGACGGGAACGCCGGTGGACATGGTAAGTGGGCGCGACCACTGGTGGCACGAGCTAATGGCCACCGCTTCCGACGAGTGCCCGGCCGAGCCGCTCGATTCCGAACACCCCCTCTTCCTTCTGTATACCTCGGGCACGACGGGAAAACCCAAAGGGATACTGCACTCGACCGGTGGTTACTCCGTGGGAACCTATATCACCACGAAGTGGGTGTTCGACATCCGGGATGAAGACGTCTATTGGTGTACGGCGGATATCGGCTGGGTGACCGGGCACAGTTACACCGTGTACGGACCGCTGCAAAACGGGGCCACCAGCCTGATGTACGAGGGCGCGCCCAATTTCCCCGAGCCCGACCGCTTCTGGAGTATTATCGACCGGCACAAGGTGAACATCTTCTACACCGCGCCCACGGCCATTCGGGCGTTCATGCGATTCGGCGTCGAATGGCCCGCGAAACATCCCATGAAGAGCCTGCGCCTGCTGGGCACGGTGGGCGAGCCCATCAACCCGGAAGCCTGGATGTGGTATCGCGAGAATATCGGAAGAGACCGCTGCCCCATTGTGGATACCTGGTGGCAGACCGAAACCGGAATGATCATGATCGCGCCGCTGCCGGGGGCCACGCCCTTGAAGCCGGGGTCGGCCACGCGCCCGCTGCCTGGGGTAGCGGCAGACGTGGTGACCCGCGAGGGCGAACCCGTTGGGCCCGGAGAAGGCGGCTTCCTGGTGCTCCGGCGGCCCTGGCCGGCTATGCTGCGCACCGTCTACGGCGACCCGAAGCGCTACCAGGACCAATACTGGTCCCAAATTCCCGGCATGTATTTCACCGGCGACGGCGCGCGCAAGGACGCCGACGGCTACTTCTGGATCATGGGCCGCATCGACGACGTGATCAATGTGGCCGGGCATCGCCTGAGCACAATGGAGGTGGAATCGGCCCTGGTGGCCCATCCGAAAGTGGCCGAGGCGGCCGTTGTCGCCCGTCCGGACGGAGTCAAGGGACAGGCCATTGCGGCATTCGTCACCCTGAAGGCGGGAACCAAGGTGACGCCGCAGCTCAAGGAGGAGCTGCGGCAGTGGGTGGCCAAGGAGATCGGCGCGCTGGCCAAGCCCGACGATATCCGGTTCAGCGATTCCTTGCCCAAGACGCGCAGCGGCAAAATCATGCGGCGCCTGCTGAAGGAAATCGCGGCGGGCGGCCAGGTGAAAGGCGACACCACCACGCTCGAAGACCTGACGGTGGTCTCCCGATTGCAGGAACCGGAGGAATAGGGCTCACATAGCCTGCCCGTGGCGCAGGCTCTCAGCCTGCCGACTCGACACTCATGTCGAGTCTGGCGCTGGGCCTGCCGCCATGCGCCTCGACGTGGCAGCTTTTCGTGGTGGGCGGACCCCCTGGTTCGCAGCCGACGCCCCCGTCGGCTTCTTTGGGGCGCGATAAGCTTGATCCGCGGGCAAGATGCGGGTCCGGGGGAACCCGCGCGGACCGGGGGGTCCGCCCCACCACATCACCCGCTTCGCCGCCGTCCTGGCAAATCCCGAAAAGTATGCGGCATTGGCTTGAGAGGCTGCGCCACAGGTTGGGTACGATAGCGTATCTATGAAATGGATGACTTACGCGATGGCTTTTCACGGCGCCTGGGGACATCGCGCGCGCCAGGCTCCGTGCCGCGCAGAGCCTGAAGGCGTTCGTAAGCGGCGTGGCATTCCGGCGCCACTCCCAAGCGTGGGGTCGCCGAATCCGTTGGCGCGCCACAAGCCGCCTTCGCCTCGTTGACGAGTTCGTGATCGGAGTTCTTCTTCATAGTCCCTCATAGGAAGCCCACGGACCGCCGCGCCGTGGTTACTTGCTCAGCGTGGTCAGCCGGTCTTCTCGCGGGAACGTCTCCACCACGATGTCCTTGTACAGGACTTCCTGCGTTCCGTTGAAGCCGTGAAGTTGGACTCCGATAGGGCCGACCTTGATGCGGTTGGGGTCGGGCTCCCGCCATTCCATCACCTGGACGCCGTTCATCGCGGTACGCACGCGGTTGCCCTTCGCCAGAATCTCCACCTTGACCCATTCGTGCTGGCTGGTAACTTTCTCAGTGGTGGTCCTGTACACGCGAAGGCCCCTGGACTCGATATAGTCCCACATGCTCGGGCTTGGGAAAATCACCAGCGGCCCGCGCGTGCCCCACTTGTTATCGCCTTCCACCACGACCTGGCCCCAAAAGCAGACGCCGGCGTGGTTATCCGATTCCACCATTTTCGACGACAGAGTGAGCCGGAAGTCGGAGTAATTGTCCTTGGTGTACAAAAAGCTGGTAGGCGTTCTGCCGCTGGATTTTCCGCGGATCGCGCCATCCTCCACCGACCACCACTCGGGACTGCCATCCCAACCGTTGAGAGTCTTGCCGTCAAAAAGTGTTTTTGTCACGCTCGCGCCGGCCCGCGGCGGGGTCAGAGGAATCGCTTCCAGTTCGGAGGCCGTGAAGGGCGTCGTGGGCGGACGCGGGGGGGCCGGCGCCGCGGGCTGTTGGCTCCACAACAAACCCGCCGCCACGCTCAAACCGGCGGCCGCGCCCAAGAGAGAAAATGCCGTAGCTTTACGCATCCCACTAGTATAGGACGCGTTCGTGGGGCAGGCGCTTTCGCCCGCCAAGCCGGCTTTCGCTTACTTCACATGGAACAAAATGAAGCGTCCCGCATTCCCCGCCGCCTCCATGCCCCACTGCGGCGCTTGTTCGGCCAAAACCTTCCCGATGGGCTCATTCCCGTGGGAACCGGTAGCCGTGAGTATCCAGCGGAAGCCGGCCCGGCGCAGGGCGCGCGTGGCGTCCAGGCGTACGTCGCGCGGCTCGCTGAGCACCGCATCCGGCCCGTTCGCCAGCAGGCGCCAGCGGCCGCCTGCCTCCTGGCCGTAAACCCGTATCGGCGCGCCCGGCGGCGCCTGGGATAGCAGGGTCACCCCGCTCAGGCGTTGCGGGCGGTCGAAATCCGTCTCGATCAGCATGCCTGCGCGCGCCGGCTCCCAGGTGCGCCAGCGGGTAGCCAGGTTGCCGTCGAAAGCCAGCGGAACCTCCCACGTGTTAGGCCAGGCCCACAGCTCCCACTGCGGGCTGCTGAACACCTGGTCCTCGCCGGAGAACATGCGGATGTCGTCGATCGACCACTCGCCCGGGCCGCCGGCCGCCAACCTTAGGCGTAGCGCGCCCAAATCCGTCGCCGGCCAGCGCACCTTCCACTCGCACCGGTCGCCTCTCTGGTCGAACGCCGCGGCGCGCAGCGTATCGAGCATGCGGTCGCCTTCCGCCGATTGCCAGACCACCGTCGCTTCCCGGTCGAGATACGCGTTCGCCACCGTGTCCAGGGCCAGGATACGGGCGTTCGGCGGGGTGAGCTTCTCGAGCATTCTGGCCACCGCGTACTGCTGCTCGCGCGCCCCGATATACTCCGCTTCAGGCGTCAGACGCATCGCAGCGCGCAGTGGGAACTCATGCAGGCGGAAGGCGAAGCGCGTCTCCCAGGTGTCGATAACGTGCGGCCAGCACAGCGCCGCCTGGATGACAATCGCCGCCCACGCGGCCGGACGCGGCAGCGCCATCCCCAACGCCAGCGCGGCGAAGGCCACGCTGGGCATCAGGAACCGCGCGCCCGTGTTGAAGAACCACGGCGCCGCCAGCAGCGCGGCCGCCGCCAGGCACAAACGGCCGGCGGGACGCCGCAGCGCCAGTAACCCGAGCGGCAACGCCAACAGCAGCGGGCCGAAAGTGCCCGTAAGATGATCGCCAAATGCCAGTTCCCAAGGCACGCCCGCGAGCGAAACCTCACCGAGGGAGCGCAGCCCGCCGGCGAGTTCCTTCTCTCTGGCCACATGGAAGTATGGGTTCGGAAACGTCGCGTTCATCAGCGGCGCCACCGGGTTGCCGGTCAGCGCCAGGTCGCGCGCCAGCCACGGAAGCATCACCAGAGCCGCGCCGGCGGCCACCAATGCGGCCGCCCGGAAACGCCGCAGCGCCAGCGGAAATAGAGCCGCGGCGACCACCACGAATACCCCCGGAAACTTGATCGCATAGCAGAAACCCGCGAGCCCTCCG
>JBEKPK010000385.1:0-5107 GCA_049520795.1 Bryobacteraceae bacterium | reverse complement strand
CGGCATGGGCGGCGGTGGCGGCATGGGCATGGGCATGTCGCGAATGTCGAAGCTGGACTCGTTCACCCAATTGCTGACGTTGGACAAAGACCAGAAGAAGCAGGTCAAGTCGTTGCTCGATGAGACCGCGAAGGAAGCCGCTCCGCTGCGCGATCAGATCATCAAGGGCAAGGCGGAAATCGCCGCGGCTGTAGCGGCCGGCAAAAGCGCTGACGAACTCGCCCAACTGGTGGGAAGCTACAGCTTGCAGAAAGCGCAAATGACGCAACTCGAGACAAAGGCCTTCACCGCGCTCTACAAGACGCTCTCTCCGGAACAGATTCAGCGGCCTTGTCCTGGCCGGGGCGGCGCGACGATACCCTGCCCGGCCCAGGTGTTCGACAGCTTCCCGGACATCTTCATGAAGAAGAATTGGGACTCCGACTAGCTCCGCGACCGTCGGACTTGTTGCCCGCGCTCGGGCCGGGCATGTCCGGCCCACAGCGTCCAGCACGTTCCCGAAGCGCCTATTTTCCGATGCAGAAAGTGGAAAAAATGCGATTCAGGATGTCGTCGGCGGTAGTGGCGCCGCTGATGGCGTCGAGGGGCCGCAGGGCGGAGTAGAGGTCCAGCAGCAGCATCTCGTGCGGGATGGCGGCCTCGGCGGCGGCGCGGCCTTTCTCCAGCGCGGCCGCCGAATCGCGAAGCAGCCGTTCGTGCCGAAGGCTGGTGATGAAACCGGTATCCTGCTCGAAGGCCCCGGGGGGCGCCACCGCTTCGAGAATCGCTCCGCGGAGCCTGGGTATGCCTTCCCCTGTGAGCGCCGAGACGCCCAGGGCCTCCGGCCACCCGCGCAGTCCGTCCACGCCCAAATCGCTCTTATTGCCAGCCAGCAGCCAGCGGCCCTGGCCGCGGGCTCGTTCCACGAGTTCCCTGTCCCGTTCGTCTGGAGGGCCGGACGCGTCGATCACTACCAGCGTAAGATCCGCGTCGCTCATGGCTTGGTAGCTGCGTTCGATGCCCAGCCGCTCCACGCGCTCGGTGGTCTCCCGGATCCCGGCTGTGTCGCACAGTCTCACCGGGATGCCCCCGATGTCGGCGGTTTCGGAAACCACATCGCGGGTGGCGCCGGGGATCTCGGTCACAATGGCTCGGTCCCGCTCCAAAAGCGCATTGAAGAGGCTGCTCTTACCCACGTTGGGGCGTCCCACGATGGCCAGCATCAGGCCGGAGTGAACCAGGCCACCGTACCGATAACTATCCGCCAACCGGCGCACGCCCGCCAGGATCGAATCGATGCGGCGGACAATTTCCGCGGCAGGCGCCACGCTCACGTCGTCCTCGGCGAAGTCGATACCGGCTTCGAGCAGCGCCACCAGTTCCAGGAGTTCGCTCTTGAGAGGGGCGATGGCGCGCGAGACCGAACCGCCGGCCTGCCGCGCCGCCACGCGCGCCTGATACAGCGTGGTGGCCTCGATCAAGTCGCGAACCCCTTCGGCCTGGGGCAGGTCGAGGCGGCCGTTCAGGAACGCGCGCAGCGTGAATTCGCCTGGTTCGGCCAAACGCGCTCCGCCTTGCACCGCTCGCTCGACGGCGCGACGCAGAACAACCGGCGAGCCATGACACGAGATTTCCACCATATCCTCGGCGGTGTAGGAGCGGGGCTGTTGAAAGTAGACGGCCACTACCTGGTCGATGACGCGGTCGCCGCTGTCCAACAGGTCCGCCAGACGTGCCCGCCACGGCTGCCAGTCGGATGCCCCCTCGACCCGCAGCATGGCCGCCGCGATGCCCCGCGCCAGTGGGCCGGATAGGCGCACCACGCCCAGCCCGCCGCGTCCGGGCGGGGTGGCGATGGCCACGATGGTGTCGTGCAGGGTCATGCGCGGGCGCTCCGGCAAGCCGCAAGCTGGGCTTTCTCCCCGAACCCCGGAGGGGTGAAAGACAATAGCCCACGGCGTAAGCCATGGGTTGAGGGCAAAGTTGTGCAAGCCCCGTCAGGGGCGAAGATCCGGTCACCCGTCCCGAGCGATCTTGCGCCCCTACGGGGCTGGACGAAATTGCCGCCCGTTTCCCACGGCTTGCGCCGTGGGCCATTGTCTTTCACCCCTTCGGGGTTGAAGATCGTCGTTATCTTCGCCCGCCGCGTCCGCGCGGGCCGTCGCGCCGCGACGGCGCCGAATCGCGGCGCACGAAATCCACGCGAGGAGGCTCCGGCAGGCTCGTCATCCCCGCCGGGTACACCACCACCTGGCGCTGCGGACCCGATCCGAGGCTCTCGCTGCGCACCGCCGTCTCACCACGCAGGGAAATGTGAATGACCCGCCTTTCCCGGCTGTTCATGGGGTTGAAACGGAACGGCGCGCCCGTGCGCTTGACCTTCTCCGCCGCCGCCAACGCGCTCAGACGCAGCTCCTCGATTCGCAGCAGCCGGTAATCATTGGCGTCGAAGGAAATGCGGGAATGATCCTCCGAGGGTATGCGGAGCATTTCCATGGTCACGTGCTCCAGGGCGAGCAGCAGTTCCGCGCGGTTCGCCAGCAGCAGGTCCACGTCGGGCCCGGAGAACTTTACCACCATGTCCGGCGTCTCGAAATCGTCGGCCGCGGGAGCCACGTCCAGAATCTCAGAATCCACGCTGAAACCTGCGTTGCGCAGCGTGGGCCGCAAAAAACCGTCGATGCGGGCCCCCATCGAGGCCAGGGAGTACTTGCGTTCGCTCACGGGCTATTTCCTGCCGATCTTTTTCTTGGGGACCTCCACCGAGCGCGCGGCTTCCTCCGCCACGGCGGTGTGGTTGAAGAACCACTGCTGCCCCATGCTCACCAGATTGCTGGTCAAGTAGTATAGCACCAGGCCGCTGGCGAAATGGTAGAACATGAAGCCGAAGATCAAGGGCATGAACATCATCATCTTCTGCTGGCTGGGATCCTGTGCGGGGGCCTGCGGCGTCATCTTCTGCATCAGGAACTGGCTGGCCACCATGACCACCGGGAGGATGTGGATGGGGAGGGTCTCCGGCTGCGAAAGGTCGCTCACCCAAAGCCAGCTCGCGCCGCGCATTTCCACCGATACGGTGAACACGCGGTAGAACGCGAAGAAGAATGGAATCTGCATCAGCATGGGGAAGCAGCCCCCCATGGGATTGACGCCGTTCTGCTTGTAGAGGCCCATGACCTCCTGGTTCTGCTCGGCCTTCTTCGGGTCCCGCATGCCGACGTTCTTGTACTTCTTGTTGATTTCGTCGATTTGCGGCTTGAGCGCCTGCATCTTGCGCATCGACTTCATGTTCGAGAGCTTGATGGGGAACAACGCCATGTTGAGCACAATGGTGACCACCACGATGGACCACCCGAAGTTGTGCACATAGGATTTGTTGAACCAGTTGGTGATCAGAAACAGCGGCTTGGCCAGGAAGCCGAGCCACTTTCCGAAATCCACCAACTGCTCGAGCTTGGGGTTGATGCGCTTCATCAGGTCGAGGTCCTTGGGACCAACGAAGAGGCTGAAACGGTTCTCCGCGCCGGCGGAGATCGCCATCCCCGGAAAAGCCACCAGGTTCTTGTCGCCGGGGGTAGCCACGGTGTCGCAGAAGGCGGTTTCCTGGGTGGCCACGTCGCCCTCCGGCAGAAAGGCCGCGGCGAAGTACTTATCCTCGATCCCGGCGAAGCTGTAGTTGCCCTGGGAGGCGATCGGGCCATTCTTGGCGCTTCGGGCGGTCTGTTTCGTTAGGGAATTCGCCGCCACGTCGAAGTAAAGCGTTTCCTGGCTGGTGGTGGAATTCGGCACCGTGAAATCGCCGAAACCGCCGCGCCATTGGATCATGTTGGGAACGGGCTTGCCCTCCACCGTAACCTCGGCGGAGACCTCCGAGAGATAACTGTCCTTCTGGAACCGGAAGACTTTCCGCACGCTGACGCTGCCGTCGGTGAACGCGTAAACCACTCCCAGGCCGCCGGGCTCGGGCGTCTGCGCGTAGTACGCCCAGTTGATGGTCTTCTGCAAAGCCTCCTGGCCCGGCAAGCGGAGTGAGAACGGATAGTCCAGTCCGGAGGCGGTATTGACCAATTCAAGCGGCTTACCGTCGCTGCCCTTGTGCTTCTTGAGCAGCCAACTACGCACGTTTGCGCCGTGGTTGGAGAACTCGATCCGGTATAGGTCCGTATCTAAGACCAAAGGTGGCAGCGTGTTCTGCTCGGTGACGGGCGTAGCGGAGTTCCGCCTCTTGGCCGCGGCCTTCGCCTGGGGGGGCGGCGCGGCCGGCGCGGCGGGCGCGGCCGGCGCTTCCGGCGCGGCGGTTTGCGCCACTGGAACCGGCGCGGGCGTTTCCGCCTTCTTGTTCGACTCGGGCGTCTTCACGAAGTAGGGCGTCAGGAACATCACCGCGCCCATCAGCAGGAAAGCCAGCAGCAGCCGGATTTCCATCGACATCTCTTTGGGCGGCTGTCCCTGGGCGCCGCGATTTTCCGATTCGGCCATTCTTGATCTTTCCGTTACTTAGAACGAGCTTGCGGGTCCCAGTTGTTCCAGCCCCGCTTCATCCGACAGAGTCGAAAAAGCACCTTGGACCTGCCGTGCGACCACTGTTCCAACCGCTCCCTGACGGTCGCGGCTCGCCAGAGAGATAACGAGCCGCGACCGTCAGGGAGCGGATGGGCGACGCCTGGAAATGCTGCCCCCTCGGGCTTTTCATGGAATTGGCCCGTCCCGACGGGGTCGAAACCTCCGGCGTGAAACGGATGGCAGCGCGCCAGACGGCGGATGCCCATCCACACCCCGCGGGCCGCCCCGTAACGTTCCACCGCCTGGCCCATATACTCCGAGCACGTGGGATGGAAGCGGCAGGCGGAGGGCAAGGCGGGGGAAATACAGACCTTGTAGACGCCCAACATCCGGATTACGAGCCATTGCAGCGCAGAAAAAGCTTCTCCACTTCCCGGCGCAGTTCCGCCGCCGGAGCGTCCAACGCTTTGCGCCGCGGATTGAAGACGATGGACCACTGCGGGTTCAGCCGATCCAGGAAGATGCGGGCCGCTTCGCGGACCCGCCGCCTGATGCGATTGCGCGCCACCGCCTTGCCCAGCGCGCGCGGAGTAGTGAAACCGATTCGAGGTCCCTCCGCCTCGGT
>JBEKPK010000384.1:0-6294 GCA_049520795.1 Bryobacteraceae bacterium | reverse complement strand
TGGGCAAAGGCCACGTCGCTACGATTCTTCTGGACATCGATTACCCCGAGCTTAAGCAACCCCTCAATCAGTTCAATGGTCTCCGCTTGAACCGTGAGGGGGCTTGGCATCTGGTGAAGTCCTTCAACAAACTGTCGGATCGCGTTATCAAAGATCAAGTGCTTGAGCGGACGTTCGACAGGTTTTGGGACGACCTCGATAACGCCTATAGTCTCCAGTTCCCTGATTCGCATAAAGCGGCCCGCAATGCGGAGCCGTTGCATATCGTTCCACCACCCAGCGAAGCGGTCTTTGGCGCTCCGGTTCCCGCCAAACGCAGGAAGCGAATAGTCAAGCAAGAAGAGAAAGCACTGCCAGGACTTTTCAACGGAGAGAATCCAGCGTAGTCCACTACCACGTTTTGAGGAGGAAGCGGGTCAATGTTTCGCCTTCGGCTTTGGCCCGCGCCGGTTCGGATTCTGCTTTGCCTGCCGCTGGTATTCGCGCTCCCGCCGCTGAAGTTCGGCGTGGGGCACGGAAAGCAACGTCTTCATCGTGGCGTCGAAGTTCTGAAACGCCTGTCGGCCTTCGACCATTTCCGTAGGAGACTTCATCGGTTCCATCATGGCACAAAATCCGCTTTCCCGACACTCACGGAGTTTCCGAGAGTCGAACGGCAAGTTTGCGGAAGAAGGCCCGGACGCTTTGGAGAATATCGAGCGCGTCTTCTTGGTCATAATTGCTGCGCACATGGGCCGTGTGGTTGCGCCAAGCATCCTTGAGCACTCCGAAGTGCGCTGCTGCCTGAGCGTAGAATTCCTGCTGGTCCTTACAATCCGGAAGGGCTTTCCATTTGGGATCTACGTGCATCGCCCTGATGTGAGATTCAATCTGGTCAATCGCGGAGCCCCAGTTCGTGTGCTCAAGCGAAACCGAAAACACCGCGCCCAGTGCCCGTAATCCGAACTCAAGTGACCGCATCAGGTGGAAGACGCATCCTGTGTTCCGGGCCGTAACGAAACACTTTACGGCATCCCTGAATTCTGAAGAGGCATTTGGAAACTGTTCGGCGACCCTTGTGGACAATAGTTCCGCAGACGGCTTTAGAAGAATCAAACCTTCGTCGTTTTTACTGAAAAACATGCGGACCTTCGAGGATTCCACCCAGAACAATACGCCCTCTTCCAAATCTTCCTCCACGCGTGAGCGATACGTGAACCCCATCTTGTGAAGCTGCCGCGCCCTGGCTCACAGTTGAGGTATGGGATTAGCGAAACCCGAGGTACGTGCCAAGTGGATCAGCCTGATATCGGAGCAAAGCGGAAGCGGCCAGAACGTAGAGGCTTTCTGCCGCGAGCGCGGCCTTACCACTTCGATGTTCTACACCTGGAGGAAGCGGTTGCGCGGCTCCGCCGCCGAGCGGTTCCTGGAAGTGCAGGTGGCCAAGCCGGCGGCGCGGCCGATGCCGGCGAAGCGGGGCGGCATTGAGATACGCCTCGCCGAAGGGCGTTACGTTCTGGTGGAGCCCGGTTTCGATCCGGGGCATTTGCGGGCGGTCGTAGCTGCGCTGGAGGCGCGCGGTTGACCAGTCTGCCGAGCTTGCGCTCGTTGGACCGGGAGCAAAGGGCGCGAATCTGGCTGGCGGCCGAAGCGACCGACATGCGTTGCGGCTTTGACCGCCTTGCGGAGCGGGTGAGGACGGTGATCGGGCAAGATCCGCTAGGAGGGCATCTGTTCGTCTTCCGCTCGCGCCGCGGGGACCGGCTGAAGATTCTGGTTTGGGACCGCGATGGGTACGTGCTGTGGTACAAGCGGCTGGAGGCGGGCGTGTTCAAGCTGCCGAAGCTGGAAGCGGGTACGCGCTCGGTGGAGTTGCGGGCCAGCGAACTAGCGATGGTTCTGGACGGCATCGACATGTCGCGATTGCGGCGCGCGCCACGCTATGAGCTTGTGCCGGGGGCAGAGCGGAATCTATAGAAAAGTCCGCCGGGATGTGTAACTAATCTCACGCTTAGTGGCGCCTTTTTTATGTGACTCACGGTGAGTCAGTCGCGCTACCGGAAGACAGTGAATCGCTGAAGGCGATGGTGCGGTCACTGGCTTTGGAACGCGACCGTGAGACACAACGGGCCGAAGAACAGCAGCGCCGCGCGGAGGAACTCCGGGTCGAGATGCTGCGGCTGCAGCTCGAACTGGAGCGTTTGAAGAAGTGGTATTACGGTCCACGGGCGGACCGGTTGCAATCCAGCGGCGACGTGGCGCAGATGCTGCTCGCCTTCGCCGCTGAGCTGGACCGCAAGCCCGTTCATCCCGACGATGTTCCGCCCGCGGGCGAGCCGGCCGAGGAGTTGCGGCGCGTACGGCGGCGTAAGGGCCGGCGCAATCTCGCCGATTTCGAGAACCTCCCCGTCACCACGCATGTTCACGAGATGAACGCGGAAGAGCGCGCCTGCCCGAACTGCGGGACGGATCGTAAAGAAATCGGCGCGGAGGAAAGCTGGCAGATCGAATACATTCCCGCCCGGTTCGAGCGCATCCAGCATCTGCGTAAGAAGTACGCCTGCCCGAACTGCGAAAGCCAAGGTTCCGGCGCACAGATCCAGGCCGCGGCAAAGCCGGACTCCGTGATCGAGAAGGGATTGGCCGGGCCGGGTCTGCTCAGCTACATCGTAACGAGCAAGTTCTCCGATTACCTGCCGCTGTACCGGCTGGAAGATATCTTCGCGCGGCAGGGCTTCGAGATCTCGCGCGCCACGCAGTCGGTTTGGTGCGGCGACGTGGCGGACCTGGTCGAGCCGCTGTACCGGCTGATGGCGGAACGCGTCCGAGCTTCGCACGTGGTGGCCACCGACGATACGATCATGCCGATGCTGGCCAGGGGCAAGGCGGCCAACGCGCACATGTGGGTTTATGTGGGCGACGAGATCGGCCCATATAACATCTTCGACTTCACGCTGAGCCGGGGCCGCGACGGCCCGAAGTACTTTCTCAAAGACTACCGGCAGGTTCTGGTGGCCGACGCCTATGGCGGGTACAACGGCGTGGTGGCCGGCAACGAGATCACGCGCGCGGGGTGCTGGGCGCACGCGCGCAGAAAGATTGTCGACGCCGAGAAGGCGGCGCCGGAGATCGCGCGGCAGGCGGTCGAGTTGGTGCGCGCGCTGTATGCGGTGGAACACCGCGGCAAGAGCCTGTCCGCGGCCGAGCGGTTGAAACTGCGCCAGGCCGATTCAGCGCCGGTTTTGGCTGACCTGAAGGATAAGTTCCTCGGCTGGAAACAGCAGTTGCTGCCGAAGCATCCCATGGCGGAGGCGGTGAGCTACGCGCTGAGCCAGTGGGAGGAGCTGAACGTGTTTTGTTCCGATGGAGCCGTGCCCATCGACAACAACGTCAGTGAGCGCGAGATGAAGCGGGTAGTGCTGAACCGCAAGAACTCGCTGTTCGTGGGCAACGCGCGCGGAGGCCGGACGGCGGCGATCCTGGCCAGCCTGACCAGCAGTTGCCGCCGGCACGACCTGGACCCGCAACGCTACCTGACGCAGTTGCTGGTGAACCTGCCCGCGGCGCGGTTAAACGAACTCGCGGCCTGGCTGCCGGATGAGTGGAAGCGGCGGCAGGCGGCGCGGCCGGCCAGCTCAATCGCGGCATAGCCCGCCGCGTAGTAGGATGGGCCTTCCCTGGCCTAAAAGGATCCACTGCGGCCGGGGTGGGATAACATTCCGGAATGCCCATAAAACGGGTCTCTCCGAAGGCAAAATCCAAATACGTTTTTGGCCAGGCACGCAGACCGGCGAAAATGTTGCGGGCCGGCCTGTACGCGCGCGTCTCCACCAACGATCAGCAGACGCTGGCGATGCAGAACCGGGCGATGCGGGAATACGCCGCGCGGCGTGGCTGGACGATCGCCCTGCAAGTACGCGACGTGAACTCCGGGGCGGCGAAGCGCGAGGCCCGTGAGAAACTGATGGAGGCCGCGCGCCGCCGGGAGATTGACCTGGTTCTGGTATGGCGGCTCGACCGCTGGGGCCGGTCGGTAACGGATCTGTTGGCGACCCTTCAGGAACTGGAACATCTGGGAGTCGGTTTCGTTTCGCTGACTGAGGCGCTAGACCTGACCACGCCCGCCGGCCGTGCCATGGCCGGCTTACTGGCGATTTTCGCTGAATTCGAAAGGGAAATCCTTAGGGAGCGAACCCGAGCCGGCCTGGCACATGCACGGCAGAACGGGAAGCGTCTCGGTCGGCCGGCGACTGCGTCGGTGCACACTGCCGAGATTCGGAAACTGCATCGCGCTGGCGTCAGTAAGTCCGAGATCGCTCGTCGAGTGCGGATCGGGCGCACCTCCGTCCGCCGAATCCTCGGAGCAACGTCATGAAAAGACCCAAGCGGAACCCTGAGCGGGAAGACCGCATCCACAACGAAGCGATCGTCGATGCTGGTCCGGATGAACAGGCAATGAGCTGGTATTACTACCTGGAAGGCAAGATCTGTTTCCCGTTCCAGGCGAGGTGTGTCGTCGCGAACGCCGTCTCGCCGCTCCGGAAGGGCGAGACCGTCGAGGTCCTGCGCATGGCCGTTGAAGATGCGTGCGAACACGACATGCTCGTGCAGATCCGTTGGCAGGGCCGGAAGATGGCCGTTCCTCTCTCGCAACTGGCCGCCATCAGTCCAGACGAATCAACTAAGGAGGCTATCGGCGACTGGCATTACTGGGTCTCCCAGGGCTGCGTTCTCTGAGATTCATGCCCAAGAGCGAGGACTTTATGGCAAAGCGACAACGAGCATCAAGACCTTCATGGACAGACGTTAAGGCGGAACTCGCGAGCTTCGACCGGCTGGGATTATTGGGCTTGATTCAGGATCTCTACGCTGCCCACGAAGATAATCAGACGTTTCTTCACGCCCGTTTTGGATTGGGCGCGGACGTTCTGAAACCGTACAAGGAAACGCTGGACCGCTGGCTCTGGCCGGATGTATTGCGAAACCAGGATACGTCCGTCGTGAAGGCCAAACAGGCGATCTCTCGTTACAGAGCAGCTGTCGGCGAACCCGCGGGCCTCGCGGAGTTGATGGTCTTCTACTGCGAACGCGCCGCGGGATTCTGCAGCGACGTTGGGTATCAGGATGACGGCTACTTCGATGCACTGGTACGCATGTTCGAGCAGGCCCTGAAGGCCATCGCCCAGCTATCTGCTAACGATCGTCGTGCCCTAATCGCCCGGCTCGATAAAGTCCGCGCCGTCAGCCACAACTTCGGTTACGGGGTCGGCGATGATATGGATTCCCTGCTTGCGAAACACGTGGGAGAGTGATCCGATCCGGCTGCCGTTCACAACCGAACCGCCGCGCTACGCAGGCTTACCGGAAGCTCACGGTGCGCCGCATTCTGGCAACTGATTCCTCCCAGGAATAGCCCTGAGCACCCTCGCGAAAGCCCACCGGCCACTGTGGTTCACGTATCGCTCACCACGCGTCTGCGGAGTTCCGAAAGCAGCGACAATGCCTCCTTCGCATCGAGGCCCGGCACCACACTTTGCGTAAATCGGCTTTCTATGCGGCGCACCTGTTTAGTTGCACTGGGAAGTTCCAGACTGATGCATTCGTGGCGAAGATGACCAAGGATGGCGCCTACCTCCGATGAATCGTACGCCGCCGACCCATATATGGTCAGTTTCTCTTCAATAAGCCTGAGGTTTTGCATTATTGCGACGAAATCACGGGCCAGAAATTGAAGCATATCCCACAAGCTCACCAGCCTGTTGGGATTCTCGCGACCGAGGCAGACCGGTGGCGCGTCGTGGCTGGCCTCGCGGTTTAACAGTGCAGTGGCGAACATGATACCCTCGAATCAGGGTCACGTTCGCGCGGCCCGGTGGTTGCACACCGGATCGCAGACGACGCGAGCCAACCTACAGCTTTTCGGGGCCACTTCCGTGGCCCCTTCGCATCTTCAGAGTAGCACATTGTATTAGGGAAGTATATTATTACCAAAACAACTCCTTTCCCGCCCATCACTTGCCCGCCCATGATCAAAAGCTCAACCCGCTCCCCGTGCTATCTCCAAAGCAGAATGTCCCATCGCCCCGTCTCCCCCAAACGCCTCGCCGCCAATCGCGCCAACGCCGCCAAATCCACCGGACCCCGCTCCCCCGAGGGCAAGGCCCGATGCTCCCAAAACGCCCGCAAACACGTCTTCACCGGTTCTACCTTCGCCGTCATCCGCGTCGAGGACATTCAGGAAATCGGCCGTCTCCGCGACGACCTCATCGCCGCCTACCAGCCCGTCAACTCCCAGGAGCTCTTCGCCCTCGAACG
>JBEKPK010000383.1:0-5158 GCA_049520795.1 Bryobacteraceae bacterium | reverse complement strand
ACGGGTATCGAGCCGCGGAGATGATTGGCCGGACGACCTCCGCCCTCGTGCCGCCGGACCGCGTGAAAGAGCTGGAAGACATCGAAGCGTCGCTCGCGCGCGGCAGTGAAGTGGACCATCTCGAAAGCGTTCGCATCGCCAAGACCGGGGAACGCCTGGACATCATGCTGACCGCCTCGCCCATCCGCGACGATGCAGGCAAGGTGGCGGGCTCGGCGCACATAGCCTGGAACATTACCGCGGGCAAGCGCCTGGAGCGGCAGTTGGCTCAATCCCAGAAACTGGAATCCATCGGGCAACTGGCCGCCGGGATTGCGCACGAGATCAACACGCCCATCCAATACATTGGCGACAACGCGAAGTTCCTGAGCGACGCGTTTCTGGACCTTTTCCGGGTGATCGGGCAGCCGGGGAGACAGGCGGGTTCGCGGCCAGGGCCGAATGGCGGCGCCGCGGCCGCACTCGAATGTTCGGCCGGGGACGTCGATGTGGACTATCTCCGGCAGGAAGTGCCGGTGGCGATCGGGCAACTGGAGGAAGGCGTCGCGCACGTCGCTCGAATCGTGCGCGCGATGAAGGAATTCTCTCACCCCGGACCGGTAGAGAAGATCTGCGTGGATATTAACCGGGCGCTCGACAGCACGATTCTGGTGTCCCGAAACGAGTGGAAATATGTGGCGGAAATGCAATCGGAATTCGATCCGGAATTGCCTCCCGTCCCGTGCGTGCCGGGGGAGATGAACCAGGTGTTCCTGAACCTGATTGTCAACGCGGCCCACGCGGTGGGGGACGTGGTCCGGGACACCGGCCGAAAAGGCGCGATCGCGGTGAGTACGCGCCGAAACGGGGATTGGGCGGAAATCCGCATTCGGGACACGGGAACCGGCATACCGGAGGAGATCCGGCCGAGGGTTTTCGATCCCTTTTTCACCACCAAGGAAGTCGGCAAAGGGACCGGACAAGGGCTTTCCATCGCCCACGCCGTGGTCGTGCAGAAACACCAAGGCTCTATCGATTTCGAATCCTCAGTGGGAGCGGGGACCACTTTCCTCATCCGACTCCCGCTTGAATAACCGACCCTGGGAGCGCGATGAAACGGATACTCTTCGTGGATGACGAACCCAATGTCCTGGACGGCCTGCGGCGGATGCTCTACCCGCTTCGCGACCAGTGGAGGATGGTCTTCGCCGGCAGCGGCCGGGAGGCGCTGCGACGGCTCGAAGAGGCCCCATTCGACATTCTGGTTACCGACGCGCGCATGCCGCAGATGGGCGGCGCGGAGTTGCTGGAAGAGGTCAGACAGCGCTTTCCGCAGACCATCCGGATCGTCCTATCGGGCACCACGGAGCTGGATCTCACGCTGCGCACCGCGACCCTGGCCCACCAGTACCTGTGCAAGCCGTGCGACGCCGCGACCCTTCGCGCCACCCTGGAGCGCACCTGCTCGGTGCGCCAGATGCTGGAGGATACAGCTCTAAAACAGTTGATTTCCGGCATTAACAAGCTGCCCAGTCTGCCGGCCATTTACCTGAAGCTCAACGAGGCGCTGGGATCCGACGACGCCTGCGCCAAGGATGTCGCGGAGATCATCGCCCAGGATATGGCCATGACCGCAAAGGTCCTCCAAATGGTGAACTCCGCCTTGTTTGGGGCCCGGCGGGAGATCACTTGCATCGCCCAGGCCGTGACATTTCCGGGGATGGAAACCGTCAAGAGCCTGGCTGTCGGCGTAATGGCGTTTTCTCAATTCCACGATCCACAGGTAGCCCATTTCGCCACGCAACTGACCGAGCATAGTCTGCGGGTGGGCATTCTCGCCCGGGAGATGGCGGCCTCCTCGCAGTTCGCCGGCGTCACCGCGGACGGCTGCTTCGTAGCCGGGCTATTGCACGATATCGGGAAGCTGATTCTGGCCGACAATCGCCCGGCCGAATTCCAGGATGCCTTGCAAATAGCCGAAAGGAACGGCCTGACCGCTGCGGCGGCGGAGGCGCGGGTATTCGGCGCGACGCACGCCGATGTCGGCGCATACCTGCTATGGCTGTGGGGCCTTCCCGATTGCGTAACTGAGGCTGTCGCGCTGCACCACAAACCGGAGGGGTTCCGAGGCGCCGTAATGGCCGTCCATGTCGCCGATGCGCTGGCCCACAATCACGCCAGTCCGGAGTTAGACGCCAAGGCCCTTGGCGATGCGGGTTTGATGGAGCAACTGCCCCGTTGGCGGCGGCTCCAAAACGAGTTGGCAGTACCGAGGTGGCAGCGATGACCAGAAACATCCTATGTGTGGACGATGAACCCAACGTCTTGCACGCGATCGAGCGCCAGTTTCGCAAGCGATTCGACATCACCAGCGCCGTTGGGCCCGATCTTGCGTTGCAGGCGATCGCCGAGCGTGGTCCGTTCGCCGTCGTGGTTTCCGATTTGCGGATGCCTGGCATGGACGGCGTCCGGTTTCTGGCCCGCGTGCGCGAGATTTCGCCCGACACCGTTCGCATCATGCTCACCGGCCACGCGGATCTGACGGCCGCCATTGAAGCCGTAAACCAAGGCAACATCTTCCAGTTCCTCACCAAACCCAGCCCTCCTGAAATGCTCGGCCGGGCCCTCGATTCCGCCTTGGAACAGCATGGCTTGATCAAGGCGGAGCGGGAGCTGCTCGAACGCACGCTGACGGGGAGCGTCGAGGTATTGAGCGAAATTCTCAGCCTGGTCAACCCCCCGGCGTTCGGCCGCGCGCTGCGGATTCGCCGCTACGTCGCGCACATCGTCACGGCGCTCGGCTTGCCCAACCGGTGGCAGTACGAACTCGCCGCCCTGCTGTCCCAAATCGGCTGCGTCACCGTCCCGGCCGACATCCTGGACAAGATTCACGCGTTTGAACCCCTGGACGATTACGAGAAAACCATCTTTGCCTCTCACTGCGCCGTGGCTCACGATCTGCTCGTCAAGATTCCGCGGTTGGAGCAAGTGGCCAAGATGGTGGCCGCCCAGCGGACTCCGTGGAGCGGAACGAACGATTCCGACCCTGTCGGCGTTGGGTCGAGCCTGCTGAAAATCGCCGCGGATTTCGACGAGGAGGTCATGCGCGGCCGCGATGTCCACGAGACTTTTTCGGCGATGCGCGCCAGCGGCCACTACAACCCTTCGTACCTCTCGGCCCTGCAACAGGTACAGGTCGAGCAGGCGCCCACCGAGGCTCGCGCCGTGAGGGTCGTCCAGCTCCGAAGGGGCATGCAGGTCAACGCCGACGTGTTCAACAAGAAAGGGCTATTGCTGGTTGCCAAAGGCCAGGAGGTGACCGAGGCGGCCATCGTACGCTTGAACAATTGCCAGCGCTCCGTAGGCGTCATGGAGCCAATTTCCGTGCTGATTCACAAAGCGCCGCCCCCAACCGCGCTCAACCAGGATCTCTCAGCCGCTACGGTTTGATTGGGTCCGTCACGCCTGCCCCCGTCAAATCGGGAATATAAGACTCCATTTGTTGACTTCCCCCGCGGTTCGCGTTAGACTTCTCTCTGCAAATACATTTGCACTATACGCAAAATATCCGGCGAAATCCGGCGTGAAGCCCTTTTGCGGAGACGCCGGTCGCTCGCTCGTCGGCGGCCTCGTCCCATTTCAGCGTTCGATTCGAACGATGGCTTTGTCGAGCGCGGCGCGGTCGATCTCATAACCGAGCCCCGGTTTGGAAGGAGCATGAACGTAACCGTCCGGCGCGATTCGAACGATGTCCTTCATGTAGGGTTGTGCGTCACGGGCTCCCTGCGGATAAGGAACCTCAACAAAAGCGCTGTTGGGCATGGCCAGCTCGCAATGCAGATGGGCGGCCTGATGGAGCACGTTCCCCACGCCATGCGGCATGCATTCCATTCCGTGGCACTCCGCCAGGACTCCGATCTTCAAGCCCGGCGTAATCCCGCCCACGTTGTCCACCACAAAGCGCAGCGTGTCCGCCGCCCCGCGCCGGATGTACTCGGGGTAGTCGTAAAGCGAGAACATGAACTCGCCCACGATCACCGGCGTTCTCAACTCCTGGCACAATTGCGCCAGACCCTCCACGTCGGTGGAGGGGAGAGGGTCCTCGTATCCCCGGTAGTGAAGCTCGTCGAGCAGCCGTCCCGCCTCCATGGCTTCGCTGCGGGTGTAGTTGCCCACGGCGTGATGCATCAGCATGAAGTCGTCGCCCACCGCTTTGCGCACCGCCTTGCAGATCTCCATATCCAGCCGGTAATGGCCGTCGCCGTCGGCGCCGACCGGCGGCGGGTTGATCTTGAACGCCTGGAATCCCTCCGCTTTGGCTTTCAGGGCCGCTTCCACGTAAGGGTCCGGGGTCTTGGTCTGGAGGTGCTGGGAGCTGGCGTAGGCCAGCACGCGGTCCTTGTAGGCTCCCAGAATCCGGTAGACCGGCAGCCCGGTCGCCTTGCCCAGAAGATCCCACAGACAAATGTCGATGGCCGCGGCTTGCGGCGGCTGGCCGTAATGGCGGCGGACCGGAAGGTATTGGGACGTGAACTGGAGATGATCGAGGGCGTTCTTGCCGGCCAGCGCGCGTTTGGCGTAATCCAGCCACCCGGAGTTGTCCCAGTTGGCGTGGAAGACGCTGGTCTGCAGCGTGCAGATGCCTTCGACGCCGCCCTCCGTGACGATCGACGCCAGGCGTCCGGAGGCGGTCGCGTAGACCTTTACCTCTTTGATGGTGAAGCTGGGCAGGTCCGCCGGTTTGACGCCGGCCACGGCGGCGGTCTGGGCCCGCACGGATGCCGGAAAGAGCGCGGCGCCCGAAGCGCCAAGGAAACTGCGGCGCGCTATCATTGCTGTTCTCATAGGATTCTCCGTTCGCGTTCCGTCCGTGTGACGGCGCGGCCCGTTGGGGCAAACTCAGTATACACTCGCCCGGCCGTGGGCGAAAGGCAATCATGAAAGTCAATTTCGGATAAAAAGAGGAAATACACGCATGAAACCTATCCTGATCGGCGCCGCGTTGGCCGGCGCTTTCGCTTGGCTCGCCATGGGCGCGGATATTCCTCCGCTCACAGATGGAAGCGATCACGGCGACCCGTCGTTTCTGGCCGAGGACGGTTGGAAGCCGCTGCTCAACGGCAGGAACCTCGACGGGTGGGAACTCGTCGATGCGCGGAAGCCCGGCAAATGGCTGGTC
>JBEKPK010000382.1:0-5169 GCA_049520795.1 Bryobacteraceae bacterium | reverse complement strand
CTGTTTCCATCGGGTCTTGCCGCGACCTGAGGCGGCTGGGTTCAACCGCCGGATGCGGAAAACCGCACGTCCGGTGGTGTGGGAGGGTGACGGGGCGCAATCCCCGTCACTCCACCCGATCCTGAAGGCTTGGCCCCACGCCGCCCCTGTTATAATTGATGCCAACTAGCCTCTATGCCTTTGAAGCCGTTCACACCGAATCAGGGTGTGGAAAAAAAGATCTTCCTGCTTAAACCGCGCGGATTCTGCGCGGGCGTGGTGCGAGCCATCGACGTGGTGAACATCGCGCTCGATCTCTACGGGCCGCCGGTTTATGTGCGCAAGGAAATCGTCCACAACAAGCACGTGGTCGACGAGTTGCGCGAGGCCGGCGCCATTTTTGTGGAGGAGTTAGCCGAGGTTCCGGATGGCGCGCGCGCCATCTTCAGCGCCCACGGCGTGGCGCCCTCGGTGCGCAAGCAGGCCAAAGAGCGGCGGCTCGATATCATCGACGCCACCTGCCCGCTGGTCACCAAGGTCCACCTTGAGGCCGTGCGATTCGCCCGCGACGGCTACAGCATTGTTCTCATCGGCCACAAGGATCACGACGAAGTGATCGGCACGCTGGGCGAGGCGCCGGCGTGCACCTTCCTGGTGGAGACCGTGGCGGACGTCGACAAACTGGCGGTCCCGGACCCCGCGCGGGTCCGCTTCCTCACGCAGACCACCCTCAGCCTGGATGAGACCACCGATATTGTGGATCGCCTGAAGCAGCGCTTTCCTCGGGCCCAGGGCCCTCCCGCGCAGGACATCTGTTACGCCACCCAGAACCGCCAGATAGCGGTCAAGGCCATCTCCGGGTTCTGCGATCTCCTGCTGGTGGTCGGCTCTCAAAACAGCTCCAACTCCAAGCGGCTGGTGGAGGTGGCGGGCAACCTCGGCGTGCGGGCCTACCTGGCCAATGATCGCGGCGAAGTGGATACGGCCTGGCTCGAAGGCGTGCACAACATCGGGGTCACGGCGGGAGCTTCGGCCCCCGAACACCTGGTACAGGAACTCATCTCTTTCCTGCGCGGGCACGGCTTCCGGGAGATGGAGGAAATCGAGCTGGTTGAAGAGGACGTGCGGTTCTCCCTGCCGGCCGAGCTGACCGTCTCAATACGATGAGCGCCCCGCTACAGGCCGAGAGCCCGCTCGAATCGGCCGCCGTGGCGGCCGCGCGGCGCGCCGGGCTCCGCCTGGCCGGCCTGCAGGCGGGCGACGGCCACTGGTGCGCCGAGCTGACGGCCGATAGCACGCTGGAATCCGACTACGTACTGTTTCAGCTCTGGCTCTACCCTCCCACGGGCGAAAAATGGGAACCGCCCACGCGGCCGCTGATCGATAAGGCGGTGCGCTCCATCTGGCGGCGCCAGCTTCCCGGCGGCGGCTTCAACATTTACGCGGGCGGCCCGCCCGATGTCAGCGCGTCCGTGAAAGCCTACTTCGCATTGAAACTGGGAGGCGCGGGAGCGGAGGAGCCGCGCATGGTCCGCCTGCGCGAGTGCATCCTCGGGTTGGGCGGCCTAGAGGCGGCCAACAGCTACGTCAGGATCAATCTGAGCCTCTTCGGCCAGTATCCCCGGGAACTCTGCCCGAGCATTCCACCGGAAGCGATACTGCTGCCGGGCCGCCTCCTCTATCAGGTCTCGTCTTGGACCCGCGCCATTCTGGTTTCGCTCGCCATCGTCCACGCCGCCAACCGGCCGCGGCCCGTGCCGGAAGGGTTTCACCTGGACGAAATATGGGCGGGTGGAGGGGCCAGTTTGGCAGGCGAAAGCGCCTGCCCCACGTTCACCTGGCGAAGCGCCTTTCTGGCAGTGGATACGTTGCTGAAGTGGTGGGAGCGGCACGGGTCGAAATCCATCCGCCGCAGGGCCATCCGGGCATCCGAAAAGTGGATGGTCGAGCGGTTGGAGTATTCCGACGGACTGGGCGCCATTTACCCCCCCATGATGTACTCGGTAATGGCTCTGGACGTGCTGGGCTACCCCGAGGAGCACCCGTTGCGCGTGGAGGCCTTGCGCCAGTTCGACCGGCTGATGGTGGACGATGGCGAGCGATTCTTCTTCCAGCCCTGCTTTTCGCCGGTCTGGGACACCGCCATCGCCGCCTATGCGCTGGAGCAGGGCGGCGCGCACCCGGCCGCGGTGGCGCGCGCCGCCGACTGGCTGCTGGCCCGCGAGATCCGCCGCCCCGGCGATTGGGCGGTGAAGCGCCCTCACGCGGAGCCCTCCGGCTGGGCTTTTGAGTACCGCAACGAGTTCTACCCCGATATCGACGACACCGCCATGGCGCTGCTGGCCCTGAGCGGCGCCCGTTCGTCGGACGCCACGGCCCAGCAGGCCTCCGAGCGGCGGGCGCTGGCATGGCTTCTGGCCATGCAGTCGCGCGATGGCGGATGGGCCGCCTTCGACGCCGACAATAATTGGCGCTTCCTGCGGAACATCCCCTTCGCCGACCACAACGCCATGCTCGACCCCGCCTGCGCCGATATCACCGGCCGCGCGCTGGAGGCCCTGGCGGCGTACGGCATGGGCCGCGAGCGCCCCGCCGTCGCGCGCGGCGTCCGGTGGCTGGTGCGCAACCAGGAAGCCGACGGAAGCTGGTATGGGCGCTGGGGCGTGGCCTTTCTCTACGGCACGTGCTTCGCGCTGCGAGGCTTGGCGGCCGCCGGCGAGAGCGACCGCGAGGCCCACATCCTGCGCGCCGGCGAATGGCTGCGCTCCATCCAGAACGCCGATGGCGGCTGGGGAGAGAGCTGCGCCAGCTATGAGAAGGGCGAGTTTGTTCCGGGGCCCAGCACCCCTTCACAAACCGCATGGGCTATCATGGGATTAGTGGCCGGCGGCGACCCGAACAGTCTCAGTGTGCGTCACGGCATCGAGTACCTGGTCGAGACCCAGCGTCGGGACGGCGGCTGGGCGGAGGAATTGGCTACCGGAACGGGGTTTCCCAAGGTCTTCTATCTGAACTATCACCTTTACCGGGACTACTTCCCGATACTGGCGCTGGCAGCGTTCGCGCACGCCCGATCGGCCTGACAGGACAGGACATGAAATATCACATCTCCATGATCGCCGGGCTGGCGGGATATATCGTCAGAAACAAGTTGCGGCCGCGTCCGGAGTGGCAGAAGAACGTCGCGCCGGCGGAGTCCAGCGGAACCAACCCTTTCCGCATCCTGCCGCCCGGCGCCGGCGAGAAGCGCCCGCCGCATCCCATGATCGACAAGCGCTTCCCCATCGTGCTGATGCTTGAGCCGTTGCACGCCTGCAACCTGACCTGTACGGGATGCGGGCGAATCCGGGAGTACGAATCCACGATCACCGAGCGGGTGCCCCTGGAAGAATGCCTTCTGGCGGTGGAGGAATGCGGCGCGCCGGTGGTTTCCATTTGCGGCGGCGAGCCCATGATGTATCCCCAGATCGGCCCGCTGGTCACCGGCATTCTGGAGCGCAACCGCCATATCTACCTGTGCACCAATGGCATGTACATCAAGAAGCGCCTGGGCGAATTCCGGCCCGACCGCCGCTTCTTCTTCAACGTGCACCTGGACGGCATGGAGAAGACCCACGATATGTGCGTGGAGCGCGAGGGCGTCTTCCGCGAGGCGGTGGAAGGCATCCGGGCCGCCAAGGCCGCCGGGTTCCAGGTGTGCACCAACACTACCGTTTACAAACAGACGGACATGCGGGAAATCGAGGAGCTGTTCGAGTATCTGAAACAGTTCCACGTGGATGGCCACCAGATCGCCCCGGCGTACGGCTACTCGGCGGTGGACGACCGCGAGATCTTCCTGACCCGCGAAGAGGTGCACGAGAAGTTCCGCGACTTCGATCGCGTCGCCAGGGAGTACGACGTGAGGCAGACTCCGCTGTACATGGAATTTCTCAGGGGCGAGCGCGATTTTCCATGCACCGCCTGGGGCAATCCCACGTATAACGTGAAGGGCTGGAAAGGTCCCTGCTACCTGATAACAGACGGGCACTACAAGACATTCGAAGACCTGATGACGCGGACCCCGTGGGAGAGTTACGGGCCCGGCAACGACCCTCGCTGCGAACACTGCATGGTCCACTGCGGTTTTGAACCCTCGGCGGCGTATGGCATCAACGTCGGCCTGGCCGGCAACCTCAAGATGCTGGCTTGGACATTGAAGTGAACCTGTGAAACCCGTTCTCGTCACCGGCGCATCCGGCTTTCTAGGCTGGCACGTGGCTCGCGTTCTTTTGGAGCGCGGCTATGGCGTCCGCGCCCTGGTACGTCCGGGCAGCCGGGTGGATGGGCTGGACGTCGATATCCGCAGCGGAGACCTGCGCGACGCCGCGTCGCTCGAACGCGCCGTCGCCGGCTGCGGCTTGGTGTTTCACGCGGCCGCCGATTACCGGCTGTGGGCCCGCGACCCGGGCGATCTGTACCGCTCCAACGTGGAGGGAACGCGCAATCTGCTGCGAGCGGCCCGGAGCGCCGGGGTGGAACGCGTCGTATATACCAGTACCGTGGGGTGCATCGGCATTCCGCGGGGCGGAATCGGGGACGAAGACACGCCGGTGGCGCTCGAAGAAATGGTGGGCCACTACAAGCGGTCGAAGTTCCTGGCGGAGCGGGTGGCCCTGGAGTTCGCCCGTAGCGGCCTCCCGGTGGTGATTGTGAACCCCACCGCCCCGGTGGGCGACCACGACGTGAAGCCCACGCCGACAGGCCAGATCGTGCTCAGTTTTCTGAACGGCGGCATGCCTGCCTTCATCGATACCGGGTTGAACGTGGTGGATGCGAGCGATTGCGCGCAGGGGCACCTGCTGGCCTGTGAAAGGGGCCGCTCGGGGGAGCGTTACATTCTGGGCTCCCAGAACCTGACCCTGGCGGAGATCCTCGGCGCGCTCGCCAGGCTGTCCGGCCGCAAGGCCCCTACCGTGCGGCTGCCATACGCCGTGGCGTATTTGGCCGGGGCATGGAGTACGGGGTGGGCGGGGATCACGCACCGGCCTCCGCGAATCCCGCTGGAAGGCGTTCGGCTGGCCGGTAAGAGAATGTGGGTGAGCCACGAGAAAGCGCGGCGCGAGCTTGGCTTCGAGCCTGCTCCCGCAGAGACGGCCCTGGCCCGCGCGGTGGAGTGGTTCAGCGGCGCCAGGAGCGCGCCGGCCGAAT
>JBEKPK010000381.1:0-5177 GCA_049520795.1 Bryobacteraceae bacterium | reverse complement strand
TTCCATTTCGGACTTCCGGCTCCAGTATACCCCCCAAGAACGTTTTCCTCAGGGCAGGTCCCGGAAACCGGCTGACGCTTTTTGGGATGATAGCGCTTGGACCTTTCACGTACACGTCTGGGACGCGCTGCCGGCGTCGCGGTGGTAGCGCTGGCGGCTTCCTGCCGGCCGGCCGGGCCCCCGCCGTTAGTCGATCGGGCGCTGGCCAACTGCCTGCCGTCGGACACGCTGGTGGTAGCGGGCGTGAATCTGAGTTTGGTGCGCGCTTCGGCTCTGTACGGAAGGCTGGGGCCGGCGGCGGCGGCCTTCCTGGAACCGTTTCGCGAGGCCGATTATGCGCTTTTCGCATACAACGGCAAAGACGTGCTCGCGGTCGCGCGGGGGGTTTTCCGCGCGGCTCCGCCGGGGGCCGTCCTGCTGGCCAAGGGTCTGGCCGTATGGGGATCGCCCGAAGCGGTGCGGGCCGCCGCGGCGCAGCGGAAAACCGGCGTCACCGGGGCGCAATGGCTGCTGGACCGCAGCGCCGAAGCGGGGCGGTTCGGCCAGATTTGGGCGGTGGCGCGGGGCCAGGGAGCGCTGTCGTTTCCCGGTAACGCCGCCAACCTGAGCCGCCTTCTGAGCTTCACCGAGTACGCCACCTTCGCGGGGAAGTTCACCGACAGGATCGAGTTACAAGCCACCGGGGTAGCGCGAGACGACGCCAGCGCACAGCGGCTCGAAGAGAACCTGCGCGGGTTTGTCTCGCTGGCCATCCTGGCGGCTGCGCGCGACGCCGCTCTAGCGGCCCCGCTGCGCGCCCTCCAGGTGAGCCGCCAAGGGGCCGCGGTGCACGCGAGTCTCTCGGTTTCGCCGGAGCAGGCCGCCGCCCTTTTGGGCCTGGCGACGCGCTGACAAGCCCAGCCATGCCGGGAGTTATACTGAATGCGATCAGCAGGTTAGAATATCTCTTTCCGATGAAACCGCTCTAGCGCCCATCCTCTCTCGCCCGAGGGCGCGAACGACATGGAGGCCGTCATGCAGCGTCCCGGTTTTCGAGCCGTACCGACGGTGGTTGGGAGCTTTCCGCACACCGATCCCCGGCTGCTGGTGGACCGCATTCTCGCCCGGTTCGCCGAGATGCCCGCCTGGCCGCAAATGCCGGCGCGCGACTGGCGCGAGAGCATGTATGTCCAGTACTCGGAAGGATTGCCGGGGGCGGTGGTCGATCCGCGAGAGCATCGCATCTACTTCCGCGGCGGCGAAGCTCTGTATGCCGAGATCGAGTCGTTCTATCAAGCCCTCATTGATGACGACGTCGAGCGGTTCGCCATCACCGCGAACTTCGCGCGCGGCCTGAGCCTCTTTCTGGAATCCGTTCCGCGGTTGAATCCCCGCCCCAAATGGGTCAAAGGCCAGGTGACCGGGCCATTCAGTTTCGCCATGACGGTCACCGACGAGGACAAACGCTCGCTGGCCTACGACCCCGATCTCTACGAAGTGGCCGTGCAGGGAATGGCGATGAAGGCGCGCTGGCTCGCCCGGCGGCTCCGCCAGGTGGCCGAATGCGCGCTGGTCACGCTCGACGAGCCGTATCTGTGCTCCTTCGGCTCGGCCTTCGTCAACGTGCCGCGCGGCGACGTGATCGCGGCCATCGAGAGCTCGGTGGAGGCTATCCACAAGGAAGGCGCCCTGGCGGGACTGCATTGCTGCGGCAATACGGATTGGTCCCTGGTGCTGAGCACCGGCCTCGACGTCATCAACTTTGACGCTTACGAGTACTTTCAAGGGCTGACGCTCTACCCCGAGCCGTTGCGGAAGTTTCTGGTCAATGGCGGCATCCTGAGCTGGGGCATCGTGCCGGCTTCGCGGGCGTGCGCCGATCTCGACGCGCATGCTTTGCTCGACGCTTTGGACAATCGCGTCGGGCAATTGGCGGCCAAGGGCATGGACCGCGGAATGATCTACCGGCAGTCGCTCCTCACGCCCGCCTGTGGTCTGGCAACCGAGAGCGTGGAGAGGGCCGACCGCGCCGTGGACGCGCTGCTGGAGCTTTCGGATCTGGTTCGCGAACGAGAGGGCCGCGGGTGACGGTCGCCGTCATCGGCAAAGGGGGCGTGGGCAAGACCACGGTCAGCGCCCTTCTGCTGCGGCGCCTGCTCGAATTGCGGCAGACTCCCGTGCTGGCCGTCGACGCCGATCCATCCAACTGCCTCGGTCCGGCGCTCGGCGTGACCGTTGGCGAGACGCTGGCCGACATGCGCGAAGAGCTGCGGGAAAACAGCCGGCCGGCCTCCATGTCCGCGGGTGAGTGGCTGGCCCTGCGCGCCGAGGAGGCCATGGTCGAAAGCTCGGGTTTCGACTTGCTGACCATGGGACGTCCGGAGGGCAAGGGCTGCTATTGCTATGTGAACAACCTGATCCGCGACCACCTGGACCGGCTTTCCCGTTCCTACCGGCACGTTCTGCTCGATTGCGAGGCGGGGCTGGAACATCTCTCGCGGCGCACCAGCGGCCGGCCGGATGTTCTGGTCTGCGTTACCAACCGCTCGCTCATGGGGGCGCGCACAATCGAGCGGGCACTGTCTCTCTATGCGGACCTGAATGGCGGTCTGCCGCCGCGCGTCGACCTGGTGCTCAACCAGTTCGAGGAAGGCGAACCGCTGGCGCTCGAGATGGCGGCCTTGGCAGCCGGCACGGTCGCTTCGTTCACCAGGGTTTACGTTCTGCCGGAGGATTCCCAGGTGGCGTCGTTTGAGTCCGAAGGGAAATCGCTTCTGGAATTGAGCCCCTCGTGCCCGGCGCCGGCGGCGCTTCGCGAATGGGAGATCGGCGTATGAAAGTCGCCGTGACCGGCAAAGGCGGAGTGGGGAAAACCACCGTGGCGGGGGCGCTGGCGCGCTCCTGGCGTAGCCTGGGCTACGACGTGACAGCGGTGGACGCCGATCCCGACGCCAACCTGGCGGGGACGTTGGGCTATCGCGGGCCGGCCATCACGCCGCTGGTCAAGCTGAAGGCGCTGATCGAAGAGCGCGTCGGCGGCGGCGAAGGCTGGGGCGGTTTTCTGCGTATGAACCCGCGCGTAGACGATATCCCGGCGGAGTTTGGCGTGGTGGTGGATGGCGTCCGCCTGCTGGTGATGGGAACCATCGAGCGCGGCCGGCGCGGATGCGCGTGTCCCGAAAACATCCTGCTGCGCGAAGTCCTGGGCCACCTCATATTGCGCAACCGCGAGCATGTGGTGGTGGATATGGAGGCCGGCATCGAGCACCTGGGCCGCGGCACCGCGGAAGGAGTGGACCTCATGCTGGTGGTGGTGGAACCGGGGTGGGCCAGCCTGGAGACCGCGGCGCGCGTGGCGTCGCTCGCCGGCGATCTGGGCATTCGCCGCATTGAGGCCGTGGCCAACAAAATCTCGGCCAAGCAGGATATCGATTTCATCCGCGAGCATCTGAAAGCTCTGCCGATCATTGGGACGCTTCCCCTCGATCGGGATCTGGAACTCGAAGCGCGCTCGGGATGCGTCTCCCGCGAGCGTCCGTTTTACCGGGAGATGCTTCGCATGGCCGAGGCGCTGGCCGAAACGAGCTACGCAGGCGGAACCGCCTGCGCCACCACTCCCAAGGAGAACCTATGAGCCAAAATCACCGTTCCGCCGACCCCGCCGCCCAGGAAATGCTGGAGCACGCGCACGAGCTGGGCGCGAAAACAGTCTGGGACAGGCACGACGCCTTGCAGCCCCTGTGCGGGTTCGGCGATCTGGGCTTGTGCTGCGACATCTGCTACATGGGACCCTGCCGCATCGATCCATTCGGCGAGCGGGCGCAAGTGGGAGCTTGCGGCGCGGACGCCCACCTGATTGTGGCGCGCAACCTGGCCCGTGCGGTGGCCGCAGGCGCCGCCGCCCACAGCGACCACGGGCGCGAAGTGGCGGGAGTCCTCCGGGAGACCGGCGAAAACGGCGCAACCTCGGGATACGGCGTCTCGAACCCCGCGAGACTGGCGGCGCTGGCGGAGGAATGGGGCATACCCGCGGCCGGCCGGACGTCCGCGCAAATCGCCGCCGGCCTCGGCGCCAAAATGGGAGCGCAGTTCGGGCTCCAGGAAGGCCCGCTCATCCCCGTGCTGCGCGCGCCGGAGGAGCAGCGCCGAAAGTGGGACAAGATCGGCATCACCCCGCGCGGCATAGACCGCGAGATCGTCGAGCTGCTCCACCGCACCCATCACGGCGTGGAATCGGACCCGGTGGCGCTGCTGCGCGCGGCCATGCGCGCCGCGCTGGCCGACGGATGGGGCGGGTCGATGATCGCCACCGACGTGCAGGACGTGCTCTTCGGAGGCCCGCAGGCGATTCGGTCGCAAGCCAATCTGGGGGTGCTCGAAGAAAAGCAGGTTAACATCCTGGTGCACGGCCATGAGCCGACTCTGAGCGAGATGATCGTAGCCGCCAGCCGCGACGAGGACCTGCTGGCGCGGGCGCGCGAAGCGGGCGCCGAAGGCATCAACATCGCCGGCATCTGCTGCACCGCGAATGAAATTCTGATGCGCCAGGGAATGCCGGTGGCGGGCAACTACCTGCACCAGGAACTGGCCCTGCTCACCGGCGCGGTGGACCTGATGGTGGTGGATGTGCAGTGCGTCATGCCTTCGCTGCCGCAGGTGGCCGCCTGCCATCACACCAAAGTGGTCACCACTTCGCGCAAGGCCCACGTCCCGGGGGCGGAATGCATCGATTTCGATCCGCACAACGCCAAACAGGCGGCGCGCGAGATTGTCACGCGGGCGGTGGATGCTTTTGCCCGGCGCGATCCCGCGCGCGTCAGAATTCCGCGCCAGAAGATGGACTTGGTGGCCGGCTTCACCAACGAAAACCTGCCGCAATACCTGGGCGGGCGTTTTCGCTCGGGCTATCGCCCGCTCATCGACGCCATAGCGGCGGGCCGCATACGCGGCGTGGTGGGCGTGGTGGGTTGCAACACGCCCAAGATCGCGCAGGACAGCTTTCATTTGGCCCTGGTGCGGAGTCTGCTCGCGCAGGATGTGCTGGTGGTGCAGACCGGGTGCAGCGCCATCGCCTGCGCCAAAGCCGGGTTGCTGCGGCCCGAGGCGGCGCTCGAGTGCGCCGGGCCGGGTTTGCAGGAAGTCTGCGCGGCGGTGGGCATTCCGCCGGTCCTCCATGTGGGCAGTTGCGTGGATAACTC
>JBEKPK010000380.1:0-5225 GCA_049520795.1 Bryobacteraceae bacterium | reverse complement strand
GTAATCGGGAGCTGCCTGGCGCGATTCGAGCGTGGGCACGGCTTGCTGCCAAACATAGGGACCGCGCAGTGACAGCCGCTCGTAGGCCAGGAAGAAAAAGGTGCGGTCGCGCCGGATGGGGCCGCCCAGCGACGGCGAAAAATCCTGCATGCGCAGCGGCGCGCGTCCCATGCCGGTGGTGTTGGCGAACCAGTCGTTGGCGGCCAGCCATTCGTGGCGCACGCGGTAGTTGGCCGAACCGTGGAATTCGTTCGAACCCGAACGGCTGCTCAGCGTCACCACGGCCCCGGGCAGGCGCGCGGCTTCCGGCGCCATATCCGCGGCCCGCACGCGAAATTCGTCGATCGCCTCCAGCGGCAGCAGCGAATCCAGGCTGCCGTATGCGGTCACCGCCGGAAGGGCGCCCCCGGTTACCTGCGCCGGCTGGCCTCCCGCCGAAACTCCTACGTTGGCCCCCACTCCGTCCACCAGAAACGAATTCGTGTTGGGCCGCTGCCCGTCCACCGTGAACTGGCCGGCTTCTCCGCGCGTCGCCGGAACCACGATGGCCCCCGGTGTCAATTCCACCAGCCCTAGAACACCCCGTCCGTTGAGCGGCATCCGCTCGATGTCGTCGTGGTAGGCGCGCGTTCCCAAAGCGGATTCGGATTCGCTCACCAGCGGCGCCGTGCCTTCCACTGTGATCACCTCTTCCAAGCTGCCCACCGGGAGCAGGAAATCCAGGCGTGCCGGCTGCGTCTGTTCCAGCTTCACGTTGAAGCGCCGCATGATAGCGAAGCCTTCCTTGCGGGCGGTGATGGTGTAGAGCCCCGGGCGCAACGATCCGATGGCGAACTCGCCATCCAGTTGCGATTGCGCCGTGCGACGAAACCCGTTCTCCTGGTCCACCACTGTTATGGCGGCGTCCGGAATGGCCGCGCCGGAAGGGTCCAGAACGTGCCCGTATAGCCAGGCAAGGCTATCGGCGAAGGCCGGCGCCACGTTCGCCATGACAAGGATCGCGTATAGGATCAGGCGCCCGGCATTCATTTCCTCTGCTCTACGTCAATCGTACGACAGAAGACGTTGGCAGCGCTCCAGGCTGGCCTTGAGATCGAACATGGCGGATGCGAAACGCGAGGGAAGATCGGCGCCCCCTTCGGCCGGGGCGGCGCCCAGCAGCGCGGCCAGCGCGGTTTCCACTTGCCGCGCCGCGCCGAGCGCCTCACCCGCCGCGTCCTGCCAAGTCTCCGCCGCGGCGCGCGATTCACGCGCGGCCCCGCTGGCGCGGGTGGCCAGCAACGGGCTTACGGCGCCGTCGATGCCCTGGAACCCCGCCGCCATGGCCGCTAGATGCTCCCGCGCCAGGCTCCTTAGCAGGCGCCGGTCCGGCGCCCCCATCTCCGCCTCCGCCGCCGGGGAAAACTCCTGCGCCAGGCGGCGCAAAGCGTACGCGCGGGCCATGGCCGCATCGCTCTGGTCCAGCAGTTGCGTGCTGAAGCGCTCGCTCTGCGCTCGCCCGCCGAGCTTGTCCTGAAGCCTGCTGTCCACCTGCGGGACCACCGCGACCCCGCTCCCCGCCGGCGCCTGCCCTTCCGTTCGGGCCGGCGGAGCCGCGTCCGCAAACCGGACATCCACGTGCGCCAGGGAGCCCAGCGCGTCGCGAATCTGCCGCTGGCGCTCGGGCGATATCCCCGAGCCGGTCACGCGAATCCGCCCGTCTCGGTTGGCGATCTCCAGCGGGTCGCCCAGGTCTGCGCCCACTTCATGCAGCGCGGCCACCGCCTGCAGTTCCTCCCCGATGCCCGCCGCGCCCGCGGCCCCCCCCTCTTCGGAAAGCGGCGGCATAGCCGGCTTGGACGGTATGCCGCCGGTGGCTTCGGCCACTGCGCTTGCGGGAGGTTCTGTCAGGTCGGGTAATTCGGTCATTTCCACCCATTCCGCGTTGCGGAATTCGAAACGGCCCTGGGTCGGCTCCAAATCCGGAATCCGGAGAGTCAGCGAGGCGGAAACCAGTTCTCCCTCGCCGGTGGTGGCGCCGATGTAATAGGAACCGCCGTCCGGCGATTGCCGCACCTCGTCGCGTTTGTGCGCCAGGCCCTGGCGCCACGCCTGGTAGGATCTGGCGCTGAGCGGGTCTTCCCAGTCATAGCGGGCGGAGCGGAACAGAGCCGCCAGCGGGGCGCCCGAATCGGAGCGGCCGGCGCCGACGGTGCGCGTAACTTCCTCGCTACGCGTCCTGATTCTGAGGCGGCGCACCCGGTGGGGCCGCGCATCGGCCGCCGCCGCGGCTCTTGCGAGCAGGGTTGACGCCTGTACGGAGGGCGTCTCGCGCAGTTGGTAGGCGATCGCCACCACCACCGCCAGGGCAGCCGCGCCCATGGCCGTCCAGCGCACCGCCGGCGGCGTCAGCGCCCGCGCCATCCGCGCAAACAGCGGTTCCCGTTCCATCCGCGCATCGGTCCGGTCGAACCCGCGCGAAAGATCCTGCCAGGGCGCCGGCGGGGGAGGCAGGCAGGCGGCCACGCTCTTGCGGTAGCGCACGCAGTCGTTCACCGCGCCTTCCAGCTCCTCCAACTCGGAGCGGCACTGCCAGCAGGCCAGCAGGTGGTTTCTCACTTGCCGGGCCTTCCCTCCGGGCAGCTCGCCGTCCAGGTAGCGCAACAACTGGCCGTCGTCGGGATGGCGCATACCCAGGCTCATAACGCGCTCTTCCTCAACCGCGTCGTGGCGCGGCGCAGAAACTCCCCCACCGCCGATGCGCTGATCCCCAGCGCGCGCCCGATCTCCGGATACCGCAGACCCTCCAGGCGCAGAAACAGGCATCTCCGCTGCTGCTCGGAAAGGCCTTCCACCGCCCTGTGAAACCCCAACATGCGTTCCCGCTCCATCAACTCGCTCTCGGGAGTCTCGGTCACCGCCGCGAGCCGTTGGCCCACGCCCGGATCGAACGGCGTCTCCCCGCCCTGCCGCGCACGGATCTTGAGCCCCAGATTGTGGGCCACCCGGAAAACCCAGGCCCGCGTGTTCTCAATCTCCGCGCCCTTCCGCAATGCCTCGTACAACCGCAGGAACACCTCCTGGGCCGCCTCCTGCGCCGTGGCGGGATATAAATCCAGCGTGAGCAGGTAGCGATACACGTCGTCGCGCGATTCTTCATAAAGATCGCCGACCCGCTCCCGAAGCGCCGGCCCGCTCCGCTCCCGGCCGATTATTCCCACGAAGCCCCTGCCAAGCGGATATGGCGACATTCCCTACACATCCAAAGACCCCCGCGAAGGGTTTTCAACTACACCTCAAAAAAAAGTTTTCGGCGCGAACATTTCGGAACCTCAAGTGTAGTTGAATGGGGTTTGCCAGGGTCTTTGGTATGACGGAATCGCAAGATGGCGGATCCCAGGGTTTTGATAGCTATCGTCACGTACAACAGCAGCCGGCACATCGAGCGCTGCCTCGATGCCCTTGCCGGTCAATACGCGCCGCTCGAAGTGGTGGTAGCCGATAACGCCTCCACGGATGGAACGCGGGAGATTCTGGAGCGCTATGGCGGCCGCATCCGGGTGATCCGTAACCGCCGGAACGAAGGCTTCGCCGCGGCGCAGAACCGGATTATCCGCGCTACCTCCTCGGACTGGGTGCTGGCTCTCAACCCCGACGTCCTGATGCGCCCCGGCTTCATACGCGCACTGGTGGAGGCGGGCGAGGCGGACCCCCAGGCCGGCGCGGTCTGCGGGAAGCTCCTCTCCATCGGACCTGGTTTTCGCCCGCTCACGCGCCGGATCGTCGATTCCGCCGGCCTTTACTTCACCCCCGAAATGCGGCATTTCGACCGAGGGTGGCATGAACCCGATGGCGACTGCTTCAACCGGGCGGAGTACATCTTCGGGGCCAGCGGCGCGGCCGCGTTGTACCGCCGGAGCATGATCGACGACGTTGCCATCGATGGCGCCTTTTTCGACCCCGATTTCTTCTACTACCGCGAGGATGCGGATGTCGCCTGGAGGGCCCAGTTGCTCGGCTGGCGGTGCATTTATACGCCTTCCGCCACGGCCTACCACGTGCGCGCGGTGTCGCCGGAGAACCGCCGGCGGGTTCCTCCCGCCATCAACATGCATTCGGTCAAGAACCGCTTCCTGCTGCGCATCAAGAACGCCACCCCTGACCTCTACCGTCGGCATTGGTTGCCCATGACTTGGCGCGACCTGCTGGTAGTGGGCGGGTGCCTTTTCGCGGAGCCCCGTTCGCTCCCGGCATTCTGGAAGCTGGCCGGATGCGTGCCGCGCGCCCTCCGCGCCCGGCGGCAGATCATGAGCCGCCGCCGGGCCGGCGACCAGTTCATTGCCCGCTGGTTCAATTCCGAACCCGCCAGCCAGCCGCTTTCCGTCGCCCCCGTCGGCGAACGCGCCGCGCGCCTGGCGGCTTCCGCCGCCGGCTAGGGGCGTCGGAGCACGGCTCCTGCGCGGAGAAGTTCGAGAGTTTGGGACCGAAGCGGAGAATTGAGTTCGCAAATGATGGACTCTCCGGGCATCCGCCGTGAGTCCGAAGCCTGACGTTCCGCGCGGCGGTCGGATCGGGGTCCGTGGGGGTCCGTGGAACGCCAGTTGCACCGGAACCAGCCAGCCTTGTATGATCATAGTTTCCCCGCATTGAGAATCTCGCTTTGGGTGGTAGCATTGCGGGCGATGGTTTGGACGGGTGGCCGAGCGGTTAATGGCAACAGGCTGTAAACCTGTCGCTCCTTGCGAGCTACGGAGGTTCGAATCCTCCCCCGTCCACCAGTTTTGTCGTGGATTTTGGGCAAGCCGTTGTAGCTCGGTTGGTAGAGCGTCCGTGATCGGAAGGTCACCGTTCAGCTCCCGGCGGGGGCGTGGCGTTTTGAGTTTGGCCGTTGTAGCTCAGTTGGTAGAGCGCGTCCTTGGTAAGGACGAGGTCACCAGTTCAATCCTGGTCAACGGCTCCAGAGTTAAAAGGGCAGTTGACGGGTAGAGCGTCCGTAGCGGAAGGTCACCAGTTCAATCCTGGTCAACGGCTCCAGATTTTGGTGGTTGGCCGGTAAGGAGCCGGGGACGGCCGGCTGCGCTGGCAGCCCACCTCCTGTAGGGACTCCGCACACAGAGAAGGCATTATGGCAAAGGAAAAATTCGACCGCAGCAAGCCGCACGTGAACATCGGGACGATCGGACACATCGATCATGGAAAGACGACCCTGACGGCGGCCATCACGAAGGTGCTGGGGAAGAACAACC
>JBEKPK010000379.1:0-5276 GCA_049520795.1 Bryobacteraceae bacterium | reverse complement strand
CTAGGTTAGATGGAAATTTTTAAGAGCACAAATTACGATTTTCTTGGCAAAAAGTGGCCCTTCATCATTGCCTCGCTGGTTTTGACCGTGGCGGGTCTCGGGAGCATCGCCCTCAAGGGCGGCCTCCGCTTCGGCATCGATTTCCGCAGTGGAGCGGTAATGCGGGTCCAGTTTGCATACGCTCCCCCGCTGGCCAAGATTCGCTCCGCCATGGCGCAAAAGGTCAGAGGCGAAGTGAGCGTGCAGAACTTCTCCGGCACGGGCGCTCAAAACCAGGTCGAGATCGGGACCGAGCTGCAAGGGGACGAGACCCAACTCAACGTAAACCCGCAGGCCATGCAGGACGTCCTGAAGAACACATTTGGCCAGCCCAACAACGGCAAGCTGGATCTGAACAACTCGGAGGCGGCGGAGCTGGCCCGCAGGCTGCGCGATCCGCTGGCGGCCGCCAATGTGGCTTTGAGCGACCAGCAACTCCAGAAGCTGGCCGCCGACATCAAGGATTACAGCAACTCGCACTATTCCGGGCTGCTAACCGACTACAACCAGCTTTCGGGCGCTCCGGGGATGACCCCGCAGATTCTGAACGTACTGAAACAGGAAACGTACATGGCCCCCTATCACCAGGCCAGTATCGAGATGGTGGGTCCAAAGGTCGGCGCGGAGTTGCAGCGCAAGGCCGTTTTAGCCACGCTCTACGCGCTGGGCGGAATGCTGGCCTACATCGCGTTCCGTTTCGAGTGGATCTATGGGCTGGGCGCGGTGATCGCGTGCTTCCACGATACGATCATCACGATCGGCCTGTTTTCGCTGTTCAATAAAGAGATTTCGATGACCGTCATCGCGGCCTTGTTGACCCTGGTAGGCTACTCGATGAACGATACCATCGTGATCTTCGATCGTATCCGGGAGAACCTGAAGTTTTCCAGGCGCGAGCCGCTGGAAGCGGTAATGAACAGAGCGGTCAACCAGACGCTGAGCCGGACTGTGATGACCTCGGGGTTGACGTTCCTGACGGTCATCGCCCTGTTCATCTGGGGCGGTCCGGTGCTGCATAGCTTCTCGTTCGCGCTGGTTTGCGGGATTATCGTGGGCACGTATTCGTCGGTGTTTATCGCCAGCCCGATCGTGTTGTTCTGGCACAACTACACCGATACGCGCCGGAAAGGAAGCGGATCCGCGGCGGCAACGGCGGCTCCGCGGACGAAACCGGCGGGAGCGGTTAAGTAGGAGATGGGCCGCGACCGGGGGCGCCACGACGGGGAGGCGTCCGGGGCGGGGCGGCGATTAGGGAAAGGAAGCGTCCATGTTTGAAGATGTATTCGTTGACGGCGTCGGGAAGACAAAGAGCACGTCCATGATGATGTTTGCCATGGCCGGCGAAGTCCTCGTGGTCGCCATTTTCGTGATTCTGCCGATGATCTACTTCGATGTGCTGCCGAGCACCACATTGAGGAGTTTCCTGGTGGCTCCGCCTCCTCCGCCTCCGCCTCCTCCGCCTCCGGCACAGGTTGTCAAGGCCCCGAAGGTGATCCCGCGCCAGTTTGACGCGGGCAGGCTGGTGGCGCCCAAGGTAGTTCCCAAGCAGGTGGTGGAGATTAAGGAAGACGAAGCGCCACCACCTTCGGCCGGCGGTCTCGGCGTGGTGGGCGGCGTCCCTGGCGGCGTGGCCGGCGGTGTCACGGGCGGCGTATTGGGTAGCATTCTGGATTCCGCTCCGCGGGCTGTCGCGGTGCTTCCGCCTCCGCCTCCTCCCAAGAAGGAAGCGCCCAAGGAAGTGGCGCCCACGCGCATTCGCGTAGGCGGCAGCGTTCAGCAGGCCAAGATGAAAAACAGGGTCAGCCCGGTCTACCCGCCGCTGGCCAAGCAGGCGCGCATACAGGGCACGGTCGTTCTGGACGCGGTTATCGCCAAGGACGGCACGATCCAGAATCTCGTAGTGAAGAGCGGCCACGCGCTGCTCATCCAAGCGGCTCTCGACGCCGTGCGGCAGTGGGTTTACCAGCCGACTCTGCTGAATAGCGAGCCGGTCGAGGTCAGTACGGAAATCGAGGTCCATTTTACGTTGAGTCAGTAACCCGGGAGCCTCGCGGCTTCCGGTTTGAAAAAACCAATTCAACTCGCAGGAGAGAAAAAAGAAATGTTGCTGCAATTGCATGTTTGGTCGCTCTATATGCTACAGGCGGAGCAGGGCGCCGTAGGTTGGGATCCCCGTTCGCTGTGGATTCAGATGGGCCTGCTCGCCAAGATCGTGGTGATCGGTCTGTTCTTCATGTCGGCCTATTCGATTGGCGTCATGATCGACCGGCTCCTGGCCTACAGTGCGGCCCGAAAACAGTCGCGACAGTTCGCCCCGGCGGTTGCCGGCGCGCTGCGCGAGGGCAAGCTCGACGAAGCGGTGAAGATCGCCGATCGTTACAAGAAGAGCCACCTGGCCAAGGTCGTGGTGGCCGGTCTCCAGGAGTTCCAGGCGCACCAGATCAGCTCCGAGATTCCGGGTGAGGAGATCGATGCGTCCAAGCGCGCCCTCGAACGCGCCGAAGCCATCGTGCACGCCGAGCTGAAGCGCGGCGTCAGCGGACTGGCAACCATCGGTTCCACGGCCCCCTTCGTCGGGCTGTTCGGCACCGTGGTCGGCATCATCAACGCGTTCAAGGGAATTTCCACCGAAAAGTCCACCGGCTTGGGGGCCGTCGCCGGCGGTATTTCCGAAGCCCTGGTGACCACGGCTATCGGTCTGTTCGTGGCCATCCCCGCGGTGTGGATGTTCAACTACTTCACCAACAAGATTGAAGCTTTCGACGTGGAGATGAGCAACTCGAGTTCCGAGTTGATCGACTACTTCCTGAAGCGTTCCCAGCGGGGCTCCGGGGTCCGCAAGTAGCGGAGCCGGCCCCGAATCCGGCGAGTTGATGGTTGGGGAGCCTCGCGAGGGGCTCCCCGGTAATGCCGAATTCCGTGGAGAAACACGATGGCTAAGAAAAAAGACGAAGGCCAGATGAAGCAGTTCCATGCGCCGCCGCCGGTCGCCGATATCAACGTCACCCCGATGGTGGACGTGATGCTGGTGATGCTGATCATCTTCATGGTCATCACGCCCATGTTGTCGAAGGGCGTGAGCGTCGAGATGGTGAAGACCAGAAATCCGATCGCCCTGCCGGCGGCCGACAAGAGCGACGCGGTAGTGGTCGCGGTTACCCGCGACGGGAATACGTTCCTGGGGACCACCAAGACCGAGCCCGCGGACATGATTCAGAAGGTCAAGGACTTGATCGCCACGCGGCTCGACAAGACCGTGTTCATCAAGGCCGATGCCCGCGCGCATTATGAGAAGGTAGTGGATGTGATTGAGAACCTGCGCGCGGCGGGCGTGGACCAGCTCGGTCTGCTCACCGAGCAGACGACGGAGAAGCTCAAGCCGGGCCAGGCCCCGGCGGGCGGGCTGTAGACAGGAATTTTAAAGGAGCAATCTTATGGCAATGGCAGTCGGTGGGGCCAAAGGTGTAAAGTCCGACATCAACATGACGCCCATGATCGACGTGCTGCTGGTGCTGATCATCATCTTCATGGTGATTACGCCTCTCACGCCGAAGGGCCTCGAGGCGCTGGTGCCGCAGCCGCCGCCGCCGGGGCACCCGGTGGACGCTTCCGACCAGCGGACGGTGGTTATCGTAATCGATAAGAACAACAAGATGTCCATCAACAACGAATCGGTCGACGATGGAGCGCGCCAACGAGGCATGCTGCCGGAGGCGTATCTCGGCGTGCGTCTGGAGGAGATCTTCAAGACGCGCAATGAGCGGGTGGTCTTTGTCAACGGCGACCCGGACATCGACTTCCTGATGGTTGCCAAAGCCATCGACGTCGCCCACGGCGCCGGCATAGACAAGGTCGGTCTGATGACGGCGAAGATGATGGAGGGCCAGTAGTAATATGCGCAAGTGCATCTCGATTTTCGCCGTGGTCGCGGTCGCGATCCTCGGTGCGAGCTGCAAGAAACTGCAGTCGCGCGATCAGCTAAACAAGGGCGTGCAGGCGTTCAAGAGCGCCCAGTACCCCCAAGCTGTCGAGCACTTCAAGACGGCCGTCGAACTGGATCCGACCTTCTCGACGGCGCGCCTGTATTTGGCCACGGCCTACATGCAGCAGTGGATTCCGGGGGCCGACTCGCCAGAGAACAAGAAGATGTCCGATGCCGCCTACAACGAGTTTCAGAAAGTTCTCGAGACGGACAAGGGCAACACCGTGGCTCTGGCTTCCATCGCCTCGCTGTACCTTAACCAGAAGGATTGGAGCAACGCCCGCCAGTGGTACGAGAAGCTGATCTCGGTGGACCCGAAGAATGCGGACGCCTATTACAGCCTGGGGTTCATCGCCTGGTCCGACTGGTACCCCGAATACCAGAAGACGCGCGGCAACGCCGGCATGAAGCAGGAAGACACGGGCATCATCAAGGACAAGAAGGCCAGGGAAGACCTCAAGGCCCGCTACGGGGACGTGCTGGACAAGGGTTTGGCGAACCTGGACAAGGCGATTGAAATCAACCCCGATTACGACGACGCCATGGCCTATGAGAACCTGCTGATTCGCGAGCGCGCCGACCTGTGCGAAAGCAAAGCGTGTTACGACGGCGAAATCCAGAAGGCGGACGACTGGGTGAACAAGGCGCTGGAGACCAAGAAACGCAAGGCTGAGAAGAAGTCCCAGGGCGCCGGCGGGATCCACACCGAGACGCCGGACCAGAAGTAAGCCGCCACGGTTTTGACGCGAAGGCTTTGACGCGGAGACACGGAGACGCGGAGAAATTCAAGGAAAGGGAGTGGTTTTCCCGGCCTTCTCCTGATTTTCTCCGCGTCTCCGTGTCTCCGCGTCAAACTCCGCCCCTCTTCGGGTCAGACTCGGCCCCTCTGATACAATCGGTCTAGGTGCCCTCCGAATTACCTGGCAGTCTCCCGGTCTCTCTCTCGGCAGCCGACGATGCGGTTGAGCGGTTGCGGAGCGACCTGGAGGCCAGGGTGCGCGAATACCGCCCCAAGGACGACCTGTCGGCTCTCGATAAGGCCTTCCGCTTCGCCCAGCAGTGGCACGAGGGGCAGATGCGCGACTCCGGCGAGCCGTACATGGTTCACCCGGCGACCGTGGCCCTCATCCTGGCCGACATGCGCATGGATCTGGTCGCCATCCAGACTGGTTTGCTGCACGACGTGGTCGAGGATACCAGCGTGACCGTCGATCAGGTGCGCAAGGAATTCGGCGAAGACGTGGCGCGCTCGGTG
>JBEKPK010000378.1:0-5291 GCA_049520795.1 Bryobacteraceae bacterium | reverse complement strand
GCGATCTCCTCGGCGGTGGCGACGCGGTCTTCCTGGTCGGCGCGGGCGAACACCTCCGCGGCCGTCTCTTTCACAAAGCCGCGGAGTTGCGCCTCGTTGTAGTTCTGCGGAATGAACTGATCCAGGCCGGCTTCCTTGAGCGCCTCCACCACGGCCCACCGGTTCTCGACCGGGCTGCAGAAGACCGCCGGCACGATCTTCAAGGTGCGACCATCGACCTCGACCTTCTGGACGCCGGCGCGGACCATCTCGTCAATCACGACCGTCTCCAGCCGGTCCAGATCCGCCTGGATTTGCTTGAGTTCGGCCGTTAGGTCCTTTTTCCGTTTCTCCAGGCACACGTATTCCTTCAGCGGTTGCTCGTTCATCCCTTCCGCCCTTTCGCCTAGTTCTTGATTTCGCTCAGGATCGAGTCGATGATGTCCGCGCGCCGTTCGAGGGCGCGCATGATCTTCACGTCGACCGTGTTCCTGGCGATCAGGTGAATATGCGTCACCGGCTTGGTTTGTCCCGGCCGGTGTGTGCGTTTCTTGGCCTGCTCGTACTTGTCGAGCCGGTATCCAATCGAATAGAAAATCGAGTAGCGGGCGCGGGTGAAATCGACGCCCTCGCTGCCGGAGGCGATTTGGACGGCGAGCACCTGCGCCTCGCCGTCCTGCCAGCGCTTCAGCTCATCGCGCCGGCCCGACAACTCCAGGCTGCGAAGGCCGAGGTTCACGCAGGCCTCATGCACGCCATCGAGGTCGGCGTGGAACCAGCAGAACACGACCATCGGCTCCTGATCGCCAATGTCCTCGATGGTGTCGGCCAGCAACCGGAGCTTAGCGGAATCGATCCGCACCTCGGCGCCGTCGTCGGTCGGCACACAGCCGCCGGTGACCTGCTCCAGGCGCAGGACCTTTACCATGGCATTGGCCGCCGTGACGATCCCCTCCTTCACGCGGGCCACGAACTCTTCTTCGAGGTCGCGGTAGATCCTGGCGGCCTCGCCAGTCAGGACGCAGTGGTAGGTGACCTCCGTGGCCGGGGGAAGGTCCAGGACTTCAGAACCGACGCGGAACATGATCTGGCCCATCAGCGATTCCAACTCATCTAGGCGCTGATAGCCGGTAACCTGCTTGCGCTGATAACCTCCCATGACGGCGTACTTGGCACGGAACGCCGAGAAAGAAGGCCCGAACACCCTGACATCCAGGAAGCGGTACTGCGCGTAAATGTCCATCGGGCCGTGTGGCATGGGCGTCCCGGTGAGGCCCAAGCGATACCGGGCGCGCAGGCGCAGCCGCTTCAGACCAAGCGACACCCTGCTGCTGGGCGACTTCGCGCGGTGCAGTTCGTCGCCGATGATTGCATCCCACGTCACCTTCTCAGCCCACGCTGCGAAGGGATCGCGCCACAGGCTATCGTAGTTGATCACCGCGACGAAGGGCCGGCCCAGCACCCTCGCCAGTTCCAGCTTTTCCAGGGCGAGTTGCTGCTTCTTCGCCACGGAACCAGTGTCGTCGTCCAGGGGGACGATCACGACCGGGATTCCGACGTGGCGTTCGAGCTGCGTTAGCCACACCTGGATGACTCGCAGCGGGCAAGCGATCAGCGTGCGCCGGGCGCCGATCGCTAGCAGCAGCATGCAGGCGACGAGACTCTTTCCGGTTCCCATCCCCATTGCCAGAAGGAGACCATGGAACCCCGCGGCGAACTTGTCCTGGCAGAACGCGAATGCGGCCTTCTGGTGCCGCCAAGGAGCGGTGAGAATGCCGTCTGGAATTGTCACGTTGGGCTCCTGCGGCGGTGGCGGCAGGACCTCCAGTGCGGTCGCCGGCGTGTTTTCCGCTGCCGGCATCTCCGGTACGATGGCCACCTGCACCTGCACCTCTGCGCTGGCGGGCGCTGGCGGCTCCGCGGCGGCGATCAATGCCCCTGCGTTCGCTACCGTCTGCTGTGCTGATGAGGTGGCAAAGTGATTCGGCACGGCTGAGGCCACGGAACTGAGCAACGCGTCGAATTCAAGCGTGGTCCTCAGTTCGCCGAACCGATTGCGGATGAGCCGCGCGTTGTCGGGCGTGGCAGCGAACTCCCAGGCGTGGCTGCCCGTCCGGAACCGCCTGCCCAATCGCTGGCACAACAACAAATCCGCGAACGAAGGGCGCAAGAGAATCCTGCCTGCCACGACCTCGACCGACGTGTTCATGCCTGCTCCAGCCGGAGTTTCATTCGCGCTTTTGCGAGCGCGTCCACGACGTTGCGCGATTTCGCTTCGCGGTGCTTTACTTTGTAGGCCATGCTATAGGAGACGCCCGCAATCTCGGCGGCCAACCGCAACTCGGGGTGCCGCACGTTTCTGTGCAGCCTTCGTTTGGGCGCAGCTTTCCTGTAAGTTGTCGCCATACTCTTTTGCTCGTCCCTCTGTTTTTCCGCGCGCGCAGACACTTCGGGCGTCCGACATCAATGGCCGCTGTGCCCTCTATGCTTGAGATGGTTTCACCGACGCGCCGTCGGCATCCGCGTGCGCTTCATGACTCCGAACCCCGATTCCTTGTCGCTTGGTCCGTCGTACAACCGAAAAGTAACATGGAGTTCAAAACTGTCAAGACCACGAACGTACCGCCATCCCCTGCAACCGCATGCAGGCGTTGAGAATAAAAGCCGTCAAGTTTCGGATTCTGGACTCCAGAACTGCGTTGCGCCCGATGGCGCGCCGCTGCATCCCTTAGATGCGCAAGGGATTAGGCGACGAGTTTACGCAGCCTTGGAGGGGTCCATGCAAAAACAAATCCCGGATCGATTGTTTTTTGAATTCTCGACTGTGAAGAAACAGCCGAAAAGGATGCGAATGCGAGGATACTACGGGGTAAGCGTGGGGACCTGGGTCACTGCGGAGGTGTGGACTGATTCCCGATCATGCTTCTCGCGAGCACGCCCAGCGCGAACGGGATCAAATCCTCACCTTTAGGAACCTTCAGCAGCCAGAGGACCGCGCCAAAGGCGATCAGGATGAGGCTGACCACAACGTGGCCAGCCTCGCGCTCCAGAAATGCGGCCGATTCGCGGCATGCGGTCAGACTCTGAGGCCGACAGTCTGCAATTCGGATTTGAAATCGGCGAGCAGCGTCTTAACGGCCGCCACGACCTCGGCGTCCAGGATGACGCTGATTCCCTTCGTCAATGCGGCCTGGTCCGCCGCGTTGACCGCTGACGCCACGTCGCCAAGGACGCCGAACGCAACGCGCTCGATGGCGACGGCCGTCTGCGCCCCCGCTCCGGGGATCAGCGCCGTGATCCCTTCGACGATGGCGGCATCCTTCTGAACTACCGGAATGACCTTCTCGACAGCCTGCAGACCGGCATGGATCTGCTGAAGAGCGAACGCAAACGCGTTCCCAATCGAATTGAACGAAATCATGGACGTTTCCTTCTTCTTTCTGCCTGGAGACCGCCAGGCGCGGTTGGAACTGCTACGGGCGCGAGGAGATGATTTGCGCGCCTTTCACCGTGATATTGGTTGCGGGGTTCAGATTGCGGTAGATGACTACGCCGTTCAGCCCATAGCCCAGCAGGCGGTCGTACCATCGCGGCTTCGTGAGCTGATTGACGTTCGCGGTAATGCCGCCCACGTTCGCGCCGATGCCTTGCCACGTCGCGATGCCCGTGGGCAGCGCCGTTCGGACATCCGCCGACATCTGGCCGAAGTTCAGCGCGGCGCGCTCGATGCCTTTCGAGGCGCCGACGTACCGATTGAAGACGCAATCCGGGTTGGACTCGCAATCGAGGAACAAGGGAGCTGCGTCGTCCACCTGCTTCGTGAGGCTGGCGGTGTGATCGAGCGTTGGCTTGAGATCGCCGCGCAATTCTTCGATCTTGCCGAGGGCGGTATCCACACGCCCGAGCGTATCGCCGACGCGCCGGTCGGCGGCCTTTCGGATTTCGGAGACTTCGCCCATGACGTCGCCGCGGAGAGCCGCCGCCTGGCGCTCCGTGCGGCCGAGCAAGTCTCGTCGCGCCGATTCCATCTGGCCGATGAAATCGCCGCGCGCAGCCTGAGTCTCTGCCAGAAGCGCCGCTCGCGTCGCCTGAATCTGGCCCGGCGTTGTGGCCACAACTGCGGTAGCTGTGCGGACCAACAGGAGGACCGACACACTGGCGGCAGTGAGAGCCGCCAGCAAGAGACACGTGAGCGCGGTCTTAAGCATGTGCGCGACCTGTTCCAGTCGCTCTTGGCGTTCCTTCATGTTGAAACTCCTTAAGGAAGTTGCACGCCCACTTACGCGGCGCGAAAAGCGAGACCCTTCTCCGGCGCGACCTGGCACAACCCGGCCTCAGGCGCGCTTTGGATCTCGCCGGCCGGCGGTTCTTTGAGGAGTGGGTAGCCCTTGCCAGCGGCCCGGAGGCGCAAGGCCGGCAGGTGGAGGTAACAGCCCGAGAAGTAGTCACGTGGGACCAGGCTGTACGGCCGTAGTTCCAGAAACGCCCGGCCGAGCGTCTCCTCCATGCGGTACACAGCGTGAAAAAAGTTGCCCCGGCTCAAGGGCTGCCCCAGGCTCCGCGAGATCATCGGCAAACAGGCCGTCCACGGCAGACAGTGGAGACAGTGATGCCGGAAGACTTCGTATTCGAGCGGCATATCCTGTAACGCCTTGCGCGCCACCAACTCGAAGTCGGCTAAGTATTCCGCGGCCTTGAAGCCCGCGCTCATGCCGCGTTGGCCGTCCCGGTAGGAAGTTCTCTCCAAATTCACGCGCCGCGCGAAATCGCCATCCTGTTCCCGCAGTTCCCAATATTTGCCGCTACAGACGCGAAACACCCGCCTGTAGACGCAAACGCAGAGGCAACGGCGGCTCTGTTGCCTGAGTTCGCCAATGCCGGCGCAACGCCTGCAGCCTTCCAAGGCCAGGGCAAGTGGACTCACGTTTTCTGGAATCATCGGAACCCTCGATTTGGAAACAGAACTTTTCGAACGGACCTGTGGTGGTGGAGCGGACTATGGGACGAATTCGCGAGGAACTGCCGGAACGCTCATCGAAGAACGCATCTGCCGCTGCGAGCCACCGCGAAGTAGATCGTCACATCGAAGGTGACTGGGTCGCTGATCCAACTACTCGGCTCGACGATATTGGGTGGCGTGGAGGCGTCATAACAGGTGATGGTGAGGTCTGCCGTTCCCAGTTGATGAGCGCCGCCCAGGATCGTGATCGTGGCCGCATTGGCGAAGGTGGCCGTATATCGCACCTGGGCCGGCTGCCATTGACCGGCGCTGGCGCTCCAGCGCATCATCTGACCGTCCGCGGGGGCCGTGT
>JBEKPK010000377.1:0-5293 GCA_049520795.1 Bryobacteraceae bacterium | reverse complement strand
CGCTGAACGCGCGATGGCCGGGCAGAGCGTGATGCCAGCGAAGGAATACAAGCCGCGCCTTCGCTTCCGAGCTGAGCAGCCCGGTCAGCACGGTCGCGACGATGAGCGCCACGCCGACCGGGAGCAGGTTCTGCGCGTCAGTGAAAATGGCGCGCAGCCCGTCAACTTTAATCGCGTTCGCTTGGACCACGCCATAGAGGAAGAGCGTATTCACCGCCACGATCATCCAGAGCTGCCAGCGATACTGATCCTTCAGAGACTTCCCGCCTCCGCTGTGCGGCGCCGCCTCCGCATCGGCCGCGTTAATCATAGTCCTCGACCTGCGGCGAGAACGGCAGCATGGAAAGCGGACCGTAACCCGGCCGCGCGGGGAAACCACCCCAGTAAACAATCTTGATGCCCTGGGTGGCGGCAACCTTATAGCCGCGCCGCATGAACGCGTTGAGCACCATCTTGCGCGGGTGCGTGTCGTCATCCTTCGGCGCCGATACGTAGGCCTGCGAATGCGGCAGCGTTCCGTTCGGTTTGATTAGCCCCAGGATCTCGTTCAAAATCGTGGGCCCGACATTCCGCCGACTGCCGTGATGTGGAACCTGGACGAGCATAAAGTCCTGCAAGGCGAGGCCGTTCTTGTCGGCATAACACTTCGCCATGGTCAGGCCCCAGATACCGGCGTCGCCGGTCAGGAGCACGCGCCGGCCGGGACCGAAATCGCCGTACAGCACAACGCTGGTTTCGTTGCTGGCGCTCGTGCAGCCTCCGTCCTTGAGCCGTTCGTTTTCCCAGCTCTCGTCGATCCACTTCTGGACCTTGGCAGCCGCCTTCTCGAACAACTGCGCCAGGAAGCCCGGCGCCTTCCCGATCCAGAAGCCCGCCGCTTCAATCGACGCCTGATCGGGATCGGGCGTGCGGTCGAACTGCGGAATGAAGTACGGATACACATTCTGGAATGGAGACACCACCCTGAACGACCCGATCGACATGCCGGCGAACGGCTGCTGAATGGTGATGTTCTTTTTGAGCGCAGTGTCCGCCAACTCGGCGACGATGTCGTACTCCTTGCGAATTTCCGTCGCTAGTCCCTGATCAGTCCAGCTTTTGTTGGCGAAGTAAGGCCGCGCCGCCGCCGCGAATTCCCACGGCTTATGCAGCCACAGGTTCTTTACCGTCAGGCCGGCGAGCACTTCGCGCATGCCTGACGCGTGGTCAGCATCGGGATGTGTCACCACTGCGTGCGTCACCACGGCGTTGTAGCCGAAGTTGCTTTGGATATGGCTGACGACTGCCTTCCCGGAATCCAGATTGCCACCGTCGATCACCATGATTTCGTAGCCGTTGGCATCGCCATATCTGACAACGATGGCGTCACCAGCCTTGCAGCCGTCGCCGACAGGGAGAAATTCGACTTCGCAGTTCATATCGCCCTCCCGTTCGGACGCAGCCGCGCCCGAAGCCGTGCAACCCTGGTCCGGGCGCCGCCCGCCGTGGTGCCGGTCATTTCGTGATAAGCCACCCCTGCCGCCACGGCCATCAGCAGCCCCCACTCGTTCGGGCTCACGCTCTCGCGGATCTCCGCCAGCCGAACGCGGGCCAGCACCCTCTGTTCGGAATGATGGTTTTGCGGCCGGAGGTACATGCGCCGGAGCCGGGCATGGTTCCGCTCGACCCAGGAGCCGGTGTCCACCGCTCTGTTCACGCCGCGCTGAAATTCTTCTTGGTTGGGAATGCTGCCGGATTCGACAGCGTTAAGGAAGTTGGTAAGACCGTTCTCGATACCCCAGGACCGGTCAGTTATCCGGCCGCACGCCGCGGCCTTCGATTGGTGCTCAGCGTAAACGCACCAGGGAAATGGCAAATCCACCATAATCATCTCCTTCTGTCGGGATCGCTGTTGACCCCGCGATGGTCAAGGTCCAGATCAACTTCCCCACTTGCTGCCGAACTTCAAACCGGAGCGCTGTGCCCGGATCGAAGCCGTTGTCGGCCGCCTATGGAGAGCCTACCTGCCCTTCACTATATTGTAGTCCAAAAGTGCTGAACGTTACTTGAAGTGACGGGCCCGGCTCCGGAGAGCAGGGCCCCGCCCAAAATCAAACCGTCGCCGTGCCCAACTGCGTGGCGTACGTTTCGGACCACTCCTTTCTGAACAGATCGAACGTATGCACGCGTTCCGGGTCCTGCAGCGCCATCGAGCTTTGCGCCCGCGCAAGCGACAGCAGCATGAGCTGCAGCGCGACGAGAGCTTCCTTTGCGCCCTTGAATGTCTGCGGTTCCGACGCATTCTCGTCCACATCCGCGGGCGCGCCCTCCGCGGCGCGCGTATCCAGGGTAAGCGCGGCGCTGCTGAGCGGAGCGTACAGCCGCTCGTAAAACGGGTGAGCGGTGTTGATCGTCAGGATAATCTTCCCGAAGCGCTGATCGACGTGATAGAAGGGCCAGTAGACATCGTGCTTGTAGTGGATAATGTGCTTCGAGTTCTTGACGCGCTCGAATGCTTCCTCGTCCGTCTCCTTCTCACGCTTCAGCATCATCGCGAGCGTGCGCAGGTTCTCATCAAGTTGGCGACGCTCTTCCTCCGTGGTAGGCGCCGGTGCCGGCACCGGCTTCGCCTGCCGGTTCTCCGCCTCGTCCGCTTTCATCTCGCTCTCACTCGGCTTGCTGCCATGGCGGCCGACAGTCTGCTCACTCTGGAATTTCTTGATCTGTTCGCGCAGCGCGGAGATTTCAGCATCCAAGGCTGTGGAGAGGTCATTCAGAACATAGTCCTTCGGACGGATGCCCTGTTTGTTCGCTGCGACGCCGAAGGCCTCGTCCAGCTGCCCGGCGAAGTCGATCTGGATGCGCAGCCAGTTCGCATCGCTGTGGCGCTTCATGATTTGAGGGATGGTGCCCACGAAAACCTCGCGGTCGTTGCGCAAGACCGAGATCGTGTTGTCGTCGTACAGATGAAGGTCGTTCTTGCGGACTTTCAACGGCAGCGATCCCCAATCCTGAATTGGCAGCGCGTAGAGCCGAACTGTTGCCGGGGCCGTTTCGGCGTTTTCAGGGTCTTTGTGGTTGTTCTCCCGCCTTTTGATTTCGATCACCTTGGAAAACACCAACCGACTTTCCTTCTCCTTGATGTCCGGAATTCTGGCGTGCCGGGCCGAAGCCATGGAGTAGGTCGGGTCGAAGGGTTCTACCAGACGATTGTTAACGTAGAGCTTGATCCCTTTCGCGAGGAACCGGCGATACACGCGGGACATCTCTTTAACCGCGTGCTCGCATAGTGTGCGCGCCTTTGCGAAAGTCAGCCGATCGCAGGACGGCAGGAACACGATGGTGCCTGATTTGCCGAGCCGCTCCCGCAGGTCATCTGTTTTTTCGGCAAAGAGCACCTGCTCATGTTTGTCCGGAAAAGACATCGGCTTCGTGAGCATTTCCGAAACCTCGCTTGGCAGTTGGTCCATCAGAGTCGGGTCCGGCAGTTCAATTAGGTTCGCCCGCTCCTTCCCGATCGCTTCGACGTCCAGCGTCATGTTGTAATAGGCTCCCGTTTCCTGCCAGGAATACAGGTCCATCACCGGGCACATGCTCAACGCTGCCGTCTTCATGCCCATGCCGTACCGCCCAATGCCGGATCGGTTGTCATAGACCATGGAACCGCCGAACGACGTCGCAAAGCGAAGGATATTGGGCGCCATGCCGCCCCCGTTATCGACCACCAGCACGTCGGTTTCGTACGCGCCCTTTTTGCCTGTCTGGCGGAAGTAGACACGCACCTCGGTCGCTCCCCACTGTATGGCGTTGTCCACGTGCTCACACAGGGCCGAAGTGGTGCTGTTGTAGCCCACGTCGCGCAGCGAGCTGATAAGGGTTTGCCCGAAAAACAGCGGGACCGTTGCTTTTTCTTTGATGATGCGGTTCAGGACAGCCTTACCGCCGCGCGGGGCTTCTTCGCCCCATCCTGTGGTCTGGACATCTACGGGAATCTGAACATCCGCTTCCGGGACATTCTGGGTATTCTGCTCTAACATCTCGTTCTCCTTGTTTTGTGACCCCGGCTGTTCGAGGTCAGAAGTCGAGAGCGTTGTGGGCTCTCACAAAATTAGGAGTCGAAAACGGCCAAACGTTACGACAGGCGGCAAGACACTAGAATAGTCCGCGCTCTTCCTGGTGCGGGTTACCCGTCGTTTACTGCGCCCAAGACATTGCGCAGAAAGGACTTGAGCGCCGGTAACTGGCTATTATCGCGCCCAGGACAAGGTCGGATGTGGCCACGCTCGTGTACATGTAGGCGGTCGGGCCGCGGAACGCTGAGGGATGACGGATAAAGAAGTTCTGGGTTTTGCCCTCCATCCGCATCCCGGTGCCGTCACCAATATGCATGCAATGGCCAGCGCCGGCAAAATTTGCCCTCGAAAGACTCCGGCCCAAAGAGTCGCGTGACCGGAAAGTGGCGTTCTGCGAGTGCCGCTGTTCACTTGGTTGAGAAAACGCCCGACACACTGAAGTGGATGGCCAGAGGACCGGGGCGGATCGTCGGCCACTCGGAAAGTGGCCTCCGGAGGATCGCCCGGCGCCGCTGGACCGGATTGGTACCGGGAAGTCGGCTTGGCGACGGTAATGGGCCGAATCGTGGCCAGAGCGACGCGCAAAACCCCCATTCCGTGAAAGTCCGAGCTAAACGCCCAGGAAGCCCCTCGTGGCAAGTCCGGTCGGATTACTCGCCACAATCGCGCCAGGTCCGCCGATCTACGCGTCCGCGGAGTCCCGAAAAACGGACGGTTCGGACTGCCTCGAATCCGCAATCACAGCCCTCCGCCCAAGAAGTCACCCCGTCTTTTCAAACACTTGCCGGTTCCACGCCGAAAGCTCGCCCAGCCTGCCTGCTACTCTGAATTCGAAAAGACTCGGGCTCGCTCGCCGGAAAGCGCTCGTCAAGACGTCCCTCGCCGCGCGGGGCCGCATAGGTCGGGTTCATGCATCGAGGAATGTTCGTGAATTGGTTCGTTCCGCAACCCAGCAGAAGCCCCCAAATTGGCTTGTTTCGCAACCACGCTTCCGTGCACCCGACGCCGGCTCCGGCTCCAAATTGGCTTCGTTCCGCAACTACCCTTCCGTGCACCCGGCGCCGGCTCCGGCCCAAAATTGGCTTCGTTCCGCAATTACGCTCCATGGACCCGGCGGCGGCTCCGACCCACAATTGGCTTCGTTCCGCAATTACGCTTCCCCGCACCCGGCGGCGGCTCCGGCCCAGGATTGGCTTCGTTCCGCAATTACGCTTCCGTGGACCAGGGGTGGCTCCGACCCA
>JBEKPK010000376.1:0-5322 GCA_049520795.1 Bryobacteraceae bacterium | reverse complement strand
ATCCCGCGCTCGGTCATAAAGGTCTCCAGGCGGCGGCGCAGGGAGCTGGCGGGCTCGCCTTTTCCGCAGATGCCCACCGAGAGGTGCCCGCAGCGCGGGAATATCCAGATGTACCCCTCCAGCCCGTCCAGAAACTGAATATCGATGCGCTGCTGGTCGCCGGCGATGTAGTATCCCAGCGCGGACATGGCGTCGCCGGCGGTGAGCTGGGTTCCCACCTCCCGCAACGGGTTGCGGGCGCCGGTGGCCACGATGCAGAAATCCGCATCGAGGGTTCCGCCGCTGGTGCGCAGGCGCCAGCCGGAGCCGCGCCAGGCCATCTCCGTGATGCGCGCCTTTTCGATTTGCGCGCCGGCGGCCCCGGCGCGCTCGAGCAGTAGGCGGTTCAGGTCGAAGCGCGAATAAATCACCAGCGGATCGTCGAGCATGAGCGTGGCTTCACCGGCGCCGGGGGCGGCCAGCACGGTCTCCCACACGAACCGCTTGGGCGTGGAGTTTTCGATGAGGAAAGGGTACTGGTTGTAAGCCTTGAAGGTGAGCCCGCCGCCACAAGGCTTTTCCCACGCCAGCTTTTCGTCGAAGAGAGCGACCCGCAATCCGGCCGCAGCCAGCCTTTCCGCGGCGAAGGCCCCGGCGGGACCGCCTCCGAGGATGGCGACGCGCTTCATTTCTTATCGCCGGCGGGGGGCAGGTTCTCCGGCGAGGGCATTTTCCCGCCGGCGGGACCCGGCCCGCCAGGCACGGGCACGGCGCCACCGTGCGGATTCTCCATGCCGGGCATGGCGCCACCGTGCGGCGAGCCGCCTTCGCCGCGCCCCACCACGACCCACTTGCCGTCCCGCTTTTCGAGTTTGTAGGGCATACTCATCTTCTGGGCCGGCGCCCCTTTCGGCGTGATCGAGACCTCGGCGCTGGCTTGATTCCCGTCGATCTGCACCGACGTCACGGCGACATCCACCGGCATATTCATGCCCCTCAGGCGCTCGGCAACGGCCTGCCGGATAGCCTCCTTATCCTGGGCGCCGCGATTGCACCCGGCCAGGCACAAGGTCAACAGGAGAGCGGAGACGATACGCACATAACGATTATACCCGCCGGGCGGGTCATGGCGGCCGGATCTTAAGGCTGCGCCGCTTTGACGCCGTTCAGCCCGCGCAGGCCGGTGGCCCGCTCCGCGCGGAGGGGTGGAATCGGCGCGGCCCGCGGGCGTTCCCCCCGTGCGTTCCCCCCGGTGCATATCGGATATTTGTGTCCTATAATATATGCGGGCCGATTCCCCAGGTCGAAGGAGTCCACGGTGAAGATCCTAAAGCTCCCCAAGGAGAAGCTCGATCTTTTTGCATCGGTCGTCCAGCAATTCGGCGAGCTGCACGCCCCCGTAGAGCAGGACGGCAGATACGTTTTTGAACGACTCACCCGGTGGTCGGATGCGCGGCTGGAATACGACCGCACCATCCTTCCGCCTAAGAAATATTTCCTCCCGCCGCAAGAGACGCTGTTTCGCTACAAGCCCGGCGAGGGGTTCGTTCCCAACACCGACGGGTTGGATCAGCGGATCATCCTGTTCGGCGTTCACGCGTGCGACGTTTACGCGCTTAACATATTGGACCGGGTTTTCGCAGGCCGGTACAACGACCCGTACTACCAGGCCCGGCGAAAGAATATCGCCATCATCGGTATCGATTGCGCTCCCGACAAGCAATGTTTCTGCCGCTCCATGAGGGCCGACTTCGTGGATCACGGCTTCGATCTGTTCTTTTACGACACGGGCGATTATTACCAGGCGCTGGTCGGCACCGCGCTGGGCGACGACATGGTGCAGGCCACCGGCAGCGTGTTCGAGACGGTGGAAGCGGTGGATATCGACGACTACAAACGCCGCTCCCGGAACAAGCGGCGGGCATTCCAGTTGGAAGTGGAAATCCGCGACCTCCCCGAGATTTTCGAGATGGAATACCAGAGCGAGATCTGGAACGAACTGGGACAACAGTGCCTCTCCTGCGGAAGCTGCAGCATGGTGTGCCCCACCTGCTATTGCTACGACGTGACGGACGACGTGGAGCTGGGCTCGCGGGCCGGCAAACGCACGCGGCTGTGGGATTCCTGCCTGTTCTCGAGCCACGCCCTGGTGGCCAGCGGCGAGAATTTCCGCGGGCCGCGCGCCAGCCGCATCAAGTTCCGCTTCTATCATAAGCAGCGCGGCTTCGTGGCCGAGTACGGCCGGCCGAGCTGCGTGGGTTGCGGGCGGTGCATCAGCGCCTGCCCGGTGAACATTGGCGTAGTGCAAGTGATCGACCGTTTGCGGAGGGTGCAAGATGCTGCTAGCCGATGAAGTCGGAACCCACCATCCCGTTCTGGCGGACAATCCCTATCAGCCGCACATGGCGCGCATTGTCCGCATTTATAAGATGGTGGACAACAACCACCTGTTCACGCTGCGCTTCCTCGAAGACCACCTGGCGCACAGCTTTCGCCACAAGCCCGGCCAATTCATCATGCTCAGCATACCGGGGGTGGGAGAAGCGCCCATTTCCATTTCCTCCTCGCCGTCGCGGCCCGAAGTCCTGGAGCTGTGCGTGCGCCGCACCGGCCGGGTCACCGGCGCGCTGTACCGTCTGCGCACCAACGATGTGGTGGGAGTGCGCGGCCCTTACGGCAACGGATACCCCATCGAGGAGATCGCCGGCAGCGACGTGCTGCTGGCGGCCGGCGGGCTGGGCATGGCTCCCCTGCGGTCTCTGTTGTGGTACGCCCTGGACCACCGCGACAAGTTCAACAACATCACCCTGATGTACGGCACCAAGCGGCCCGAGGACATGCTCTTCCGCGAGGAGCTGACGGCCCTGGTGGACCGCACCGACATCAACTGCCTGCTTACGGTGGACGCCGATCCATCCGGGACGTGGAAGAACCACGTGGGCCTGCTGCCGACCCTCTTCGACCACGCCAAGATCGACCCCCTACGGACCTACGCCGCGGTGTGCGGCCCGCCGGTGGTCTACAAGTTCATCCTCCGGCGTCTGCTGGAGCTGGGCTTCCCCAAGAACCACATCCTGATGTCCCTGGAGCGCCGCATGAAGTGCGGCATCGGCAAGTGCGGCCATTGCAGCGTGGGGTACAAGTACACCTGCCTGCAAGGGCCCATCTTCACCTACTGGGACGCCATCAACCTGCCGGAGATGATCTGATGAGCAAACCAACCGTTGGCATATTCGGTCTCACCGGCTGCGCGGGGGACCAACTTGTGATCCTGAACTGCGAGGACCATTTGCTGGACCTGGTGGCCCTCATCGATATTCGCGACTTCCTGATGGCCTCTTCGGAAAACCAGACCGACTGCAAGCTGGACATCGCGCTGGTGGAAGGGGCGGTCCTGAGCCAGCGGGACGCCGAGACGCTGAAGGCCATCCGACAGCGATCGAAGCTGCTGATCGCGCTGGGATCCTGCGCGGTCTGGGGCGGCGTGGCGGCCATGGATCGCGGCGCCGACCGGCACGAACTGCTGGAAGAGGTCTACGGCGAAACCGGGCTTACCTACGATTCGACGCATGCCCAGGCCCTCCACGAGCTGGTGAAAGTGGATTTCAACATGACCGGCTGCCCCATCGAGAAGGACCATTTTCTGGCGGCCGTGGCGGCTCTGCTGAATGGCGACCTGCCGCTGTATCCGGAGTATCCGGTGTGCACGGAATGCCGGATGAGGGAGAACAACTGCCTGCTGATCGAGCGCGGGCTGCCCTGCTGCGGCCCGGTGACGGTGGCCGGCTGCGCGGCGCGCTGTCCGGACCTGCGCGTGCCCTGCATAGGATGCCGGGGACCGATCGGAGACGCCAACCCCGCCTCGCTGCTGGAGGTGCTCGAGCAGAGAGGGTTCGACCGGCGCCAGGTGGTGGCGCGGTTGCGCACATTCTCTCCGGAGGAGGTCAGACAATGAGCGCTATCGTTATCGACCATCTGGCCCGCGTGGAGGGCCACGGCGGAATCACCGTGGAGCTGGAAGGCGACACGGTCACCAACGTCCGTTTCGACGTATTCGAAGGGGCGAGGCTGCTGGAGCCGCTGGTAAAGGGCAAGCGCTACGACGAGGTCGCGCCGGTTCTCTCGCGCATCTGCTCCATCTGTTCGGCGTCCCATACGCTCACCTCGCTCAAGGCCACCGAGAATGCCTTCGGCATCCGGGTGAGCCCGCAAACCGAGATGCTGCGGGAACTGCTGCTGCGCGGCGAGAACATCGAAAGCCACGCGCTGCACCTGTTCCTGCTGGCCATCCCCGACTACCTCAACTACCCGAGCGGCATCGCGCTGGCAGCCGATAAACCGGCTGCGGTGCTGCTGGGGCTGCGGCTCAAGAAACTCGGCAACCTGATTCAGGAGACCATCGGCGGGCGGGCCGTCCACCCGGTGAACTGCGTGGTGGGCGGGTTCGGTAAGGCGCCGGCCGTGGATCAACTGATCGAGCTGCGCACCGGCCTGATGCAGGCGGTGGCGGATTCCGATGCGGTGATCGACGTGATGGCCTCCCTGCCGGCCGCCGATTTCTGCCATTCGGAAACGTTCTACGCAGCCCTGCGCTCTCCCAACCTGGACACCTACTATGGCGGCGACGAGGTCATGGTGGTATCGAACGGCAACCGGGCCATCGTGGCGGCGCAGGACTACCGCTCGCTCACCAACGAGCAGCCGGTGGCGCACTCCCACGCCAAGCACAGCCTGTTCCGCGGGAGCCCGTTCATGGTGGGCTCGCTGGCGCGCCTGACGGTGAACCCGCGGCGGCTCACCGGGAAGCTGGCGGTGGCCATGAAACGCCTGAAACTGGTGCTGCCGGCCGACAACCCAATGGACAACAACAAAGCCCAGGCCCTGGAGTTGATCAACGACGTGGAGCGTTCGCTCGAGATCATCGAGCAACTGCTGCGCGAAGGCGTGAGGGACGAACGGGCGCTGCCGGTGCAACCGCGCGCGGGCAACGGAACGGCGATCACGGAGGCGCCCCGCGGGCTTCTGATTCACAGTTACGAGTACGACGCGGACGGGCGGATTGTCTCAGCCGACGTGATCACCCCGACCGCGCTCAACGCCGCCAGCATGGAACTCCATTTCCGGCGGGCGGTGGAACAATGCGCGGAGCGCGAGGAAGCCGTGATGGCGCGCCGGTTGGGAATGATCGCGCGCGCTTACGACCCGTGCATCTCGTGTTCCGTGCACCTCATGCGGAAGCGATGAAGCCGCGCCTCGCCATCGGGCTGGGCAACCCGCTGATGGGAGACGAAGGCATCGGCTGGCACGTGGCGAACCGGCTGGCCGCCGACCCGCGGCTGCCGG
>JBEKPK010000375.1:0-5342 GCA_049520795.1 Bryobacteraceae bacterium | reverse complement strand
CCTGTTCTGGTAACTTAATACAAGATGCCTTCCGCCTCCCTCCAGCAGCCCTCCAAGCGCCGGAGACGTTTCCTGGGCAGTGTTTTATGGAGCTGGTCGGGCGTGGTTGTCAGTATTTTCGCCGGCATCCTGCTGTCGCCCATCACCATCCGCAAGCTGGGATCCGAGGGCTACGGCGTTTGGACCATTGTCATCACCCTGGCGGACTACTTGGGGCTGATGGATCTGGGATTTCGTTCCGCTACCATCAAGTACGCCGCCCATTACCGCGCCACTGGAGAACCCGGCAAGGTCAACGAAGTGATCAATACCGCCGCTGCCTATTCCGCCGCGGTGACCGCCTCCACCATCCTTGCCGTGTTGCTGCTGGCCGGTCCCACGGCCAGATTTGAGAACATTTCCGCCGCCTACCACCACCGCTTTGAGATACTTCTCATCGCCGTAGGAATCGGTTGGGCTTCGGGCGCGGTGTTTTACATCTTCGAGTCGTCCATGGGGGCCTTCCAGCGCTTCGATGTTACCAGCCGCATCTGGATTGTTTCCACCGCCGTTCGCACGTTTGGCATGGCTGCGGTACTGCTGGCGGGCTATGGTCTGCTGGGCATGGGAGCCGTGTTGTTGGCGAGCCTGGCCCTGACCTATTCCTTGGACTATTTCGGCATCCGCCATGTATTCCCCGAGTTTCGCTGGTCTCCTTCCCTAGCCACGTTCGCCATGTTCCGCCAGATGCTCGCTTACGGTATCCATACATTCCTGGCGGCCATTTCTCAACTCCTGCTGAATCAAAGCGCCCCGATTCTCATCGCCCATTTTCTGCCCACCGCATACGCCGGATACTACGGAATGGCCTATCGCGTGCCCAGTTATTCGGTGGATCTCGTCAGTCGCGTTGGCTCCATTACCGGCTCGCATTCGGCGGAACTGGCGGCCAGGAACGATCTGGGAACGATCGCCGCCATGGGAATCTGCGTCAACCGTTATTGCTTCGTGATGTTCGCTCCCATGGCTATGGCCATGATCGTATACGGGAAGGAGCTTTTCAGGGTCTGGCTCACCCCCGAAATGGCCACCATGAGCGCCCCCCTGCTTCCCGTTCTGGCCATCGGCATCACGCTGGGAGTCGCGGCTCAGTTCAATTCCGGTTCGATTTTGTACGGCTTGGGAAAGCATAAGGGTTATGCCATTTCCCTCGCCGTGGAAGCGGCCCTTTGCGTCGCCGGCTTGTACCTGGCGATTCCACGCTACGGGATACTGGGCGCGGCGTGCGTCGTCTCGGCGCTGCTGGTTCTCAATCGCGGCCTGGTGGCCTCCTGGCTCCTAAGCCGCGCGGTCCACGTCGGCATGGCGGCCTATTTGCGCGGCATCTACCTTTCGCCTTTCCTGGTGGCCGTTCCGACGATGTTGCTGTCGCTCTGGGTAAAACTGCGCTGGCTGCCCGGCCGTAACTTGCGTGAGGTGCTTGTGGGAGGCGCCTTGCTGGCGATCGTCTATTACGCCGCGGCTTTCTTCATTTGCCTGGAGAGGCATCACCGCGAAGCCTTCTCCGGCTGGATCAGGGCAAGGTTGCGCCCGGCCGGCGCCTGAACTATTTCCGGCAAACGAACGTTGTGGCATCCACAAAGAAGGTCAGAACCAGGCGCCGCATCGGACGGGAGGATTTCGCCGTCGCAAGCGCCCAACGATTGAGCCCCTTCCGCCCCTCCACATCCAGCAGGTCTATCACATCCAGGATCTCGCGAAAACCCGTATCCTCGAATGCCCGCCGCAGTTGGAGATAGGTAAACTGGTGGAAATCGATCCCCAGTTTCATGACATCCTTGCCGTGCACCAGCTTGCGGAACTCATATCTCGCCCGATCCGGCAGCCATCCATAGAAGGGAACGGCGAACTCGGCCGAAAGGGACTTCAGCATATACTTGTTCGTTGATTCGAAGAACAGCGCTCCCCCAGGCTTGAGCGCTCTGTAGATGTTGGTCAGCGCCGGCCGCCAAAACTCGATGTGTTCGAAAACCGACGACGCTATAATCGCGTCGTACTGTTCCACGCCGATATCATCCACTTCCACGTTCCCCAGCTCGATATCTGGAACGATGCCCTTGCGCCGTCCCATCTCCATGGCAAACTCAATCAGTTGCGGGCTGATTTCCAGCCCCTTACACTGCAGCCCCTTGGCGCGGCACAATATCGGGAACCATCCCGTTCCTGTTCCGATTTCCAGAATCCGCGTGCTGGAGTCGATTTCCCGCGCCTTTCGCAGATACCGCATGAGACGCTCGTATTCGGGGATCTTGGTATCCAGATCTTCGTGGCCGAAGTTCCGGATGTAGCGGTCGACTTCTCCGATTCTCTCGCTATGGATTCGCATGGGATCTCTCCGAAGCGGCAGCGGCTTCACCCAGCCTGCGGCTGAGTACTTCCCCAAAACGGCGTACGTTGGTAATCACTTCATATCCCTCGAGGATCCTCTTACGTCCGCTTCGACCCAGCCGGCGCTGTAACTCCGCGTCGCTCATCAGCCTTATAATCGCTTTCGCCAGAGACCGGACATCTCCCGGCGCCACCAGCAGCCCATCCACTCCATCGCGGATCAGTTCGGGGATTCCGGCGATCCACGTCGCAATGCAGGGGATCTCCATCGCCATCGCTTCCATCAGGACCACGGGCAAACCTTCCCCAAAGCTGGACAGCACAAAGGCATCCGATGCGCGGTAGACGGCCCGCAACCGGTCCTGGTTGAGGTTGCCTTCAAAGATCACGACTCGCGATAAGCCGCGGTACGCTACTTCGCGCTCCAGTTCCGCGCGGTCCGGGCCGTCGCCCGCGAGGCGAAGCCGGATCCGGCGCCCCTCCTTCACCACTGTGTCCACCGCCGCAATCATCACCTGCTGTCCTTTGACCGGCGCCAGCCGGCCCACCGATAGAATCTCGAAAACCAAAGGATTCTCCCGGAAAGGTCTGGGCGAAAACTCGGCGATGTCCACCCCCAGCGGCGTCGCTTCCAGTTTGGGCCACTCCGAATGAGCGGACGCATACATGAGCCGGCTAAGCCCGTAGAAGCTGATGGCGCAGGAAAAAAGGGAGGCCCCGATCTTTTCCGCAAGCTGGAAACCGGCTGGATCTTCAAATTCCGCCGGACCGTGAAACGTGGCGGACATAGTAACCGGGAAAGTCCTGGCCACTATCAGGGCCACGCCGGAAGAGTAATGCGTATGGACATGCGACAGCCGGTTGCGCCTCATCCATTGGCCCGCCACGACGGCTTCGGCGAAATAGAGGAGCCTGGAGAGAAGTTTTCGCGGCGCCGGGCCGGCGCCGCGCAACGCGACGCAAAGCCCGCGAAGATAACCAAGCGGCCGGGACGCCAGTGTTACGGCGTGAGCCTGAATCACTTCGAGCAGGCTCGCATCCTTGATGTAGTGAGTGGAGCGCGCTTCCTCCCGTTCCACCTCGGTCATGGCCTCCGGAGGCCGGTCCGGGCCCCGAATGGAAGCCACCTGAATCTGGAATCCCTGCTGGCGCAACTGGCGAATCTCGCGGAGCATGAAGACATGATTGACGGCGGGATACTGGCTCAGAAGGTAAGCCAGCCGGACGGGCGTTTGCTCGGGTGACACTATATCCCTCGGGCTTCGCACGGCATGTACCGATCCGGCGGAGCCACCGGTTCCTCCAGGTTCCGATACCACAGATCGAGCATAAGCAGAGAGTAAATCTGGTGTTGGTTGTCGCGGCGCCCGCTCGAGTGCTCCGCCAGAAGATATTTCAGGAACTCCGGAGAAACAATGCCTCGCTGCAGAAATGCGGGGCTCAAGAGACTATCGTGGACCATTTCCCGTAAAGGGCCGCGAAACCAATGATCGATCGGCACTCCAAACCCCATCTTGGCGCGGGTCAGCACTTCCGCCGGCAAGCGATCGCCCAGGGCGTCCAGAAGGATGCGCTTGCCTTTTCCGTTGCGCCACTTCCAGCTCGTGGGAATAAGGGCGGCGAACTCCGCGAATCGATGGTCGAGCATGGGGCATCGCACCTCCAGAGACGCGGCCATGGAGGCGCGATCCACTTTCACCAGCATGTCTCCGGGCAGATTGGCGGCGGCCTCGAAGTACATCGCCTGTGAGACGATGTCCGCGCCACGGGGGAGAAAATCGTCCGAAAGGAGCCGCTGCAAAAATGCCGCGTCCGCCGGCAGCATCCACTCCGGTGTGAGCATGCGCTCGCGCAGGAAATATTGCGTGTAATTCTGATTGAAATACCGGTCGAGCGCGGTGGGGGCGCCGATTCCACGGAGAAAGTTCTTTCCGTAAGCCGCATACGGCAACCGTTCCGCCGTCCGGAATATCGCCTTTCGCAGCGCCGCCGGAACGCCATCCAGAAACCGGTATTTATAGACGTTGCTGACCGTCGGATAACCGGCGAACAGCTCATCGCCCCCGTCGCCGCTTAACGCCACCTTCACGTGTCTGGCCGCGAATTCCGAGACGATGTAGGTGGGTATCGCCGAGGAGTCGGCGAATGGTTCGTCGAAGTGCCGCGCCAGCTTCGTCAGCAGCGACGCCGAATCGGGACGCACCACAATTTCATGGTGATCGGTGTTGTATTTCCTCGCCACCAACGCGGCGTATTGCAGTTCGTTGTAGGCGCTTTCCTCAAAACCAATGGAAAAGGTCTTGACCGGTTCCCCCGATTGGAGCGCCATGGAGGCCACTACCAGGCTGGAATCGATGCCGCCGCTCAGGAATGCGCCCAACGGAACGTCCGCGATCATGCGGATGCGAACCGATTCGTCGAACTGCTCGCGCAATCGCCGGCGCGCTTCCTCCTCGCTCGATCCCGTCCGGTTCTCGTCCGAAAATGGGGGAAGCTTCCAATAGCGGCCGTCGCGTACCTCTCCATCCTGCGAGAACTCCATCCAGCAGCCCGGCATGAGCTTGCGAATCGCGCGGAAAGCGCTGTAGGGATCGGGAATATAGCCGAACTGGAAATAGAGCCGCAGAGCCTCCCTATCGATGTCCAGCGGAACACCGGCTGCTCGCAGGCACTTCAGCTCGCTTCCAAAATACAACCCGGAGGCCGTCTGCGCATAGTACAACGGCTTCTTGCCAAAACGGTCGCGCGCCAGCAGGATCTTGCGCTGCCGCGCGTCCCAAATGCAGAAGGCGAACATGCCGCGCAGCATGCTGAGCCCCTCCGCGCCCTTCTCTTCGTACAGGTGGACCAGCGTTTCGGTGTCGCTGTTGGTGGTGAACCGGTGGCCGCGCCGGATCAGATCGCCGCGCAGTTCCTGATAGTTATAGATTTCGCCGTTGAAGACCACCCACACCGAGCCGTCTTCGTTGCAAAGC
>JBEKPK010000374.1:0-5348 GCA_049520795.1 Bryobacteraceae bacterium | reverse complement strand
TCGATGCGGCGCAGCACATGGTCCGCCACCTCGACCGCGTTCGTGCCCTTGCGCTTGGCGATCGAAATCGTCACTGCCGGCAGAGATTCCTTTGAAGCGGCATTCACCATGCGAACGTACTCCGTTGGCTCCGCGCCGCCGTCGATGACTTCCGCCACGTTACGCACAAATACCGGCTTATCGCCCGCCACGCCCACCACCACGTTGCGCACGTCTTCGGAGGTGCGCAGAAACTCTCCGGTTTCCAGCAAGTATTCGCGATTTCCCGAATCGAACTCGCCGGAAGACAGTCGGCGATTCGAAAGGCCGAGCGCGCCCACTACCTGCAAGGGCGACATTTGATAGCCCGCCAGTTGGGCCGGGTCCAGCACGATCCGCACCTCCCGCCGCTGCCCGCCGATCAGGGTAACGGTGGAGACATCCGGAACCTGTTTGATGGCGTCGTCGAGCTGCGAAGCGATCCGCCGAAGATCGAAATCGTTGTAGCGGCGGCTGGAAAGCGTGAGCGCGAGAATCGGCACATCGTCTATGGAGCGTGGCTTCACCAAGGGCTGCGATGCGCCTGGCGGAATCAGATCGAAATTGGCGTACAGCTTTTGGTTGAGCCGGACGATGCTCTTCTCTTCGTCCTGACCCACATAGAAACGTACGATCGCCATGGACATGCCCGGGCTCGAAGTGGAGTAGATGTACTCGACGCCGGGAATCTCCCAGAGCAGTTTCTCCATGGGCCGGGTGACCCGCTCCTCCACCTCGTGAGCCGAAGCGCCGGGCATTTGAACGAATACGTCGATCATCGGTACGATGATCTGGGGCTCCTCTTCGCGCGGCAGTTTCCACACCGCAAATGCCCCGACAAGCAGCGCCGCGCAGATCAGAAGAGGCGTCAGTTTGGAGGAAATCCAGGCTTGAGCCACGCGCCCCGCGGGACCCAGGCGGCGGCCCGCGCTCACGGCCGGACCTCCACCCTGGCGCCATCCCGCAGCCCCGGCGGAAGCGGGGCCACAATTCTCTCTCCCGCGTTCAGGCCGGACAGAACTTCCAGTGCATCCCTGTTGCGCCGTCCCGTGGTGACCAACCGGGTATGCGCCACCTCATCCTCCACCACAAATACCGACTGCAACTGGCCGCGCTCCATCAGCGCGCCAATCGGGATCGCCACCACCTTTTGCATGCTTACCGGAAAGATGGCCCGCCCAAACATGCCGGTGCGCAATTGCGGCGCCGCGGGGAGATCCAGCTTTACTAAGTAGGTGCGCGAGGCGGAGTCCACCGACGGGACAATTTCGGAAACGCGCGCATTCAGTTTAAGGCCGGCCGCCTCGATCGCGGCTTCCACCGCCTGGCCCACGCGCACCGAGGCCAGTTTGGATTCGTCCACCGACGCTTCCAGACGGTACAGTCCATCCTGCTCGATGGTGAGCAGCGGCGCGCCGGGCGTCGCCAGGTTGCCCGGCTCTACCGTCCTGGTGATCACCACCCCGGAGAACGGCGCGGCCAGCTTCGCGTAATCGCGCATGATGCGGGCGGCGCGAACTTCCTGATCCGCCTCCGCCATTTTGGAATCCAGTTGGGTGCGCCGGGAGCGCGTCATTTCGTAATTCGCCTGGGCTGCCTTGAGCCGCGCCGAGGCTTCATCGAACTCCTGATTGGAAATCGACTTCTTGGCCGCCAGTTCTTCCATGCGTCTAAAAGTCGCCTGCGCCAGATCCAGGCCGGCTTTCGCTGCGGCCATGGCATTCTCCAATTCGGGGACGGCGGTCGCAACCTCGGCGCGGCCGGCCTCGGCGCGCCGCAGGCTCACATCCAGGTCCCGCGCTTCCAGAATAATCAGAGGCTGGCCTTCGCGAACATGGTCCCCCACCTGCACGCTCACCTGCTGCACATAGCCCATCACCTTGCTCGAAATCGCGGCCGTGGTGCGCGCGCGGACCGTTCCGGCGGCCTCGTAACTCGCCGGCCAGTCCTCGATGGAAGCCGCCGCCGTTCGCACAGCCACCGGAGGAGTCTGCGGCTGCGCGGAGCGGCGCGCTGGTTCCACTCCGCAGGACGCCAGCAGAAGAACGGGGATCGGCAGACACAGGAAATAGGGCTTCATCAATTGAGAACCTCCGAATCCGCGTTCAGACGGCCCGCGGCCAGTTCGAGCATGGTGGCGGCGACCCGTTGATCGTGGATCGCGGCAAGATATCGCGTATGGCTCTCCAGTACCGCGGTTTCGGTGCGCAGCAGGTCGGTCACGTTGTTCATTCCGGCTTCGTACCGGTTCTGTGTTATCCGGAGGCTTTCCTCGGCTTCCGCCACGGCCGCCGTTGCGACCTCGATGCGCTGTTGGGCGGCCTTAAGCGCGGCGTAGGCGCGTCGCACCTGGAGCCGAATGGCCGAATCCATCCCTTGCTCATCGGCTTCGGCGCGCTTCACCAGGTGCGCGGTTTCCGCGATGCGGGCCTTGTCGGCCGATCCATTGAAGAGATTCCAGCGGAGCGAAATGGCGGCCAGCCAGTTGGCGCCGCCGCGGTCGATGAACCGCTGGCGATCCGCCTCGAAAGCGCCATGGAAGCTCACTTGCGGCAGCATCGCGCCGCGGGCGCCGTCCGCCTGGGTTTGCGCCAGGTTCGTGGCCAGACGCGTCTCGCGCGCTTCGGGGCGGGAACTGGAAGCCGAACTCTCCAGGTCATCGAGCGCCAGGTCGGGAAGATCGAGAGCCGCCAGCGGCGTGGTCAGCGCGTGAGGCGTATCGAGCGGCAGCCCCAGTGCGTCGTTCAGCGCCGCCTTGGCCACCTCCAAATCGGCCGCCCGATTGATTCTCTGCTCCGTCACCGCGGCCAGGTGCACCCGGATGGACAGCACATCGACGTCGGTTGACATTCCGGCCGCGCGGACCGCTTCGGCTCGCTTCAGATCGGCTTCGGCGGAGCGAACCGCCTGCTCCGCGGATTGCAGATTCTCCGCTGCCAGCACGGCGCCATAGTAGGCTCGCGCGGTTCCGGAGATCACCTCCATCTGGACGCGCCGCTGCTCTTCGCCAGTCATCTTTAGGGCCAAATCGGACGACTTGACGGCGTTCCGGGTCTGGCCGGCGTCGTACAGCGGCTGGTCCAGCGTGATTTGGGATTGAAAGTTGTTGAGAAAATCGGGCCGGTTCAGGGGACCGATGGCGAAATTCTCAGTATCGAATTGGTGTTCGGTGAGCAGCGAACTGAAGACGAATACCGGGTTATCGCTGCGCGCGAAGGACTCGGAGTAGTTGATTTTCGGGAGCATCCCTCCGCGAGCCTGCGTGACGCGGGCTTCGGAGACCCGTTCTCCCGCGGTTGCGCCGGCGATCGCCTGGTTCTCTCGCAGCGAGAGACGGACGGCATCGCGGAGCGACAGGGGATCCTGCGCCCACAGGGGCGCGGCGAGCAAAATTGCCAAGCTGGTTCGCATAAGCGTAGATCGGATCTTTTATTGCGCTGCTGCAGGGATGATGCAGATTCCCCCGGAAGGTGACAGCCAGGTCGCAAAACGCTTATGTCCCCTTTGGAGCCACTACAGAGGTAGCACTAAGCGTCGCGGGAACGGGGGGTTTCGAATCCGCCCCTGCTGAGCCTGACCGCCGGGGGTATGGCCCTGACGGTGCGGGAACTGCTCCGACGTTCAACAACAGCCTGGGCGTTACGCCAGGTTCAGGACCTGCTTGACCGTGCCGCTTTGTCCCTGAATCTTCTCCTGCAACATCATCAGGGCGTAAATGAGCTGTTCGGGGCGCGGCGGGCATCCCGGAACGAACACATCCACGGGGATCACCTGGTTCACCGGAATGAGCGCGTAATTATTGAACACGCCCGTGGAGGTGGCGCAGGCCCCCATGGAAATGGCCCACTTGGGCTCCGGCATCTGCTGGTACAGGTGGCGGATCACGGGGGCCATCTTATTGGAGACGCGGCCGGCGATAATGATGAGGTCCGACTGCCGGGGCGAGCCGCGGAACACCTCCGCGCCGAAACGCGCGATATCGAAGCGCGAGGCGGTCATGGACATCATCTCGATGGCGCAGCAGGCCAGCCCAAAGGTCATGGGCCAGATGGAGTTCTTGCGGGCCCAGTTCACGGCGTTGTCGAGGCTGGTGAGCAGGATGCCCTCGGAAGCGGCGGCCGCGGCGTTGTCGCCCACGGAATTGTCGGTGCGCGCGAACAATTCCGGCGGGCCGCTGGCAAAGGGCTTGTCCATACCGCTATTTTCGCATGGCCCGCGCCACTCCTGTAGAATCGAAGTTTACCTTCGCATGGCTCCCGAAACGTTCGAACAACAACTCAGCCGCGCCGCCGCGGCGCACGGAATCGGCCCGGGCTTTTGGGACATCTGGGGCCATTACCACGAAACCACGCCGGCCACCATGCAGGCGATACTGCGCAACATGGGGTTCCCCGCCGACACGGCGGAGCAACTCGAGCGTTCGCTGGCCGCGGAGACCCGCCGCGAATGGGAGCGCCTGCTGCCGCCGGCCATCGTGACCGGGGAATCCGATTATGTCGAGTTCGCCATGCAGGCGCCGGCGGAGCGTCTGGGCGAAAGCGCACATATCGCGATCCGCCGGGAGGACGGAACCGGCACCGAATACGACCTCGCCCTGAGGGACCTGCCCCACGCCGGCTCCATCGAGATGGAGGGCAGGACATGGGTGCGGAAGCGGGCGCGCATCGCGGAGCGCCTGCCGCTGGGCTATCACGAAATCGCCGTGCGCCTGGGCGGCGTCGAAGCCAGCGCGCGCTACATCGTGACTCCCGAGCGCGCCTGGACCGATCCCCAGCTTGGTCGCGGCGGGCGCGCCGCTGGAATCACCATCAGCCTTTATGGGGTGCGCTCGGCGCGCAATTGGGGCTGCGGCGATTTTCGCGACCTGATGGATCTGGTGGACTGGGCCGCCGACGATTTCGACGCCAGCTTCATCGGCCTCAACCCGCTGCACGCCATCCATAACCGGCGTCCGTTCAACACCAGCCCCTACCTGCCGAACTGCATCTTTTATCAGAACTTCATCTATTTGGATATCGAAGGCACGGAGGATTTCGCGCGCAGCCGGCGGGCCCGGGCGCTGCGGGACTCGGCGGAGGTGGCCTCCGAAATCGCCGCATTGCGCGCCTCCGTGTTCGTGGAATACGAGCGCGTGGCGGCGTTGAAGATGCGCTTCCTGAAGCTGTTGTTCGTCGAGTTCCTGCGGGAGTGGCGGCGGGGCTCGGCGCGCGTCCGCGAGTTCCGGGCCTTTGCCGCGCGCGAAGGGGAACTGCTGGAGCGCTACGCCGTCTACTGCGCGCTCGACGAGCATCTCCACCGGCGCGATCCCAACCTGTGGGTCTGGACCGAGT
>JBEKPK010000373.1:0-5367 GCA_049520795.1 Bryobacteraceae bacterium | reverse complement strand
GGAATCGGCAGGCCTGCGGTCGTGATCCACGTTCGCGGCTGGTGGGGGCCGTAAGGGGCGCGCATCCGGGCCGAAGACGCTGCAGGCAGTTACAAAACTGTCAAAACTGTATCTTGACAAAACTCCGCGCGGCCCCCATGGCGCAGTTTGAGGGCGGCGCAATAGGAGCGGAGTTTGGAAAACTCGGAAGACAGCTTGCCCATTTCGGTAACGCGGTTATTGGTCCCCAGTTCCCCCGTTTCCCCTCCCCAACATGGCCGAAGGCCGGGTGACCGCTTCGACCGTGTATCCCGAACGGATCGTCGAGCACCCCAGTACCAGGAATGGAGCGCCTGTATGGATGCGGGGCGGCAATGCGCTATGCTTTCAGTCGTATGAAGCAGAAATACAAGATGAAATCCGCCTATCCCCCACCGAAACGGCTTGCGATTGCCCCTCCACGGTTTCTCGTCTACATTGACGGGTACAACCTCTACAAAGGCATCAACCATGAGGAACCACGGGATCTCCTGCGGCTCGGTTGGAGCAATTATCAGAAGCTCGGGGAAACGCTGGTCGATCTGTCTTTCCAGCACCTATCGAACGGGAGAGCGGTGACGGTCAAGTACTTCACGGCAATCGTTGGCAAAGACAGCGGCAGTCCTGGCGAGATTCAACGTCAACAACTGTGGCTGGAAGCATTGGAGGCCGAAGCGCGAACCCTGAAAGTTGTGCCTGGATTGCATAGATCATACACGGAGGACTTCAGTGACAGGAAGGAGAAGATGACGGATGTGAATATCGCCATGCACGCTGCCAGAGACATCCTCGAAGTGAGGCCAGCAGGGATCGTCCTTGTATCAGGCGATCTGGACTTCATGCCCATCGTGGAATGTGCTGCCGAGGCTGGCATCCCTGTTGCTGTCTTCTTCCCGCAGGACCACCCGCCCTATAGATTGCCGCCAGGTGTGGGCTACTCAAATCGGGTTGAGATCACGTACCTCACCCACGACATCATGAAAAAGTGCCGACTGAGCGACAAGCGCTGGCTGGAATACCTTCGGCTTAAGGTCCGAGACCGGAAGAAGTTCCAGCCGTGCCTGGACTATGAGTTGGCGGCGCAGAATGCCGCCGGCAAACCACCGACTCGACGCTAATAGGTGCTCACCGGTGCGGCGGCTCTCCTGGGTTCGGTTCCGCCGTTCCGCCTCCCTCGCCCATACCGCCGCCTGGAACGGTGTCCAGGTCGATTGAGCCGCATCTTTCCTAAGGGCGGACCACTTTAACGAAGATCCCTTCCGTTTCAAAAACGGATCGCTGAATAATCCCCACTTTACCCAACGAAGCGCCGCGGCTCCGTGTCGGAGTCGAGATGCTGGCACATCGCTCGACGGGCAATCTCAGCACTCGGTACGATCCATTGCCGTCCTCAAATGCCCCGAGGACAGCTTTGATCCTCTCGAACATTTTGTAGGACACGCCAACGCTCCTGGTGCCCTCATGGGCGCACTTGATAACCACTCGCTCACCGTTGAGCGAACATTCATTGCTTCCATTTGTCAGCGGCTTTGCTCCAAGGGCGGCAGCTATGCGTCTTCCGAATTCTCGGCCATAGCGATCTCCTTCGGCTCCGCTTGATCGGCCTTGTGGCATGGTCGTCTCCCTCACCATGATACGACCGCCAACAACGGGATGAGAACGTCGGCCACACGGAACGGGGTCCAGGCGCTCTTGTTTCCGCGGTGATCTCCCCGGCGCACAGCGCTCGTTCTGGCGGCTATCGCACTCGAGATCGTTGGCGATCCCGAATCTGGGGCGCGGCGGGACGAGATCCTTCCGTGTTCTGGGGAACCACAGGATGTGACCGCTGCGCATCCAGCGCCCGGCCGGGCGGCTTGTTCCTCCAGCCGCTGTCGAAGTCAGCCCTGGCGCTCTCCTACCAGATGGTGCGGACCGGATAGGCCCGGATCTGCTCGTCCTTGGCGACCAGCGGCCATCCCTCGGCTATCGCCTGTGCAAGGAGCATTCGGTCGAAGGGGTCGCGATGGAGATCCGGGAGCGCCGCCAGCGCCGTCACATGGGTGGCCCGTATGGGCAACACCCGGCCGTGAAACAGTGCGACCGCCCTGGTCCACCAGCCCACCGGATCGGGGATCGCCAGCAACCCCTTCCTGGTTCTGATGACCACTTCCCAATAGGACACGACGCTGAGGGTCGCGGACCCGGTAGCGATGGCTTCGCGGGCTTCGGCCGAAAGCTTGTCCGGATCCGCCAACGTCCATAGCAGCGGGCTGGTGTCGAGCAGAACGATCACTTACCCGCCCAGAACGCATCCGCTTCGTCCGCCGAGAACGGCCGGTCCCAGCCCTCCGGCAACTCGAACTCGCCGCGCATGGCCCCGAACGGAGATGGCGTAACGCCTGCGGCCGCCGCCAGACGCGCGACGGGTTTGCCGTGCCGGCGGATGAGGACCTCCTCGCCGTCCTGCACAAGATCCAGCAGGCGCGAAAGCTGCGTCTTGGCCTCGTGAACGCTAACTTCGATCATCCTGATCCAATTTTAGTCTAAATTTTTGGTCACAACAACAGGGACCACGTGATCGCGGAGAAACCGGGAACAGGACGTAACCGTTGCGCGTTCAAAACCCCGGCAGGCGCCGTCACACAAAGCCAAGCGTTCTCGGAGGTCACCCACGGTTGCGGATTACCAAGACCGGCTTCTCGGAATGTTCGAGTTCCGCGATCCGAACAGCGTTCCGCCGGAGAAGGGCCTCGACCCGAGCGGTTTTGTAGTTGCAGTTTTCAAGCCGCACGACCTTGGGCGGCGCGCCGCGTTCCTTCGCCAGATCCAGAAAGTCGGAATCGGCCGTCACGATCACAAGCGCGTGAATCCTGGCGTAATCCCAAATCGCTTCGTCCGTCGTAAACCGGGCTAGGCCCGTATCGAAGACGTGCGCCGAACCGGGAAAAAGCTCGGCGAGGCGGCCGGCCAACTTGGGCGAGAGATTCGCGTCAAACAGCAGCCTCAACGCGAGAGACGCTTTCGCCCCGTCTGTGAAGCGTAGGCATAGACGGCTGGAAAGTCCGCCTTTTCCAGGTATGGATAGTCGTCCAGTATCTCATCCTCCGTCATTCCGGAGGCGAGCATATCCAGCACGTCCCAGACCGTCACCCGCAACCCGCGGATCGAGGGCTGCCCGGAGCGCTGGCCCGGCGTCACAGTAATCCGCGAGAGGTCGGCCTTCTCTGTAACAGCCATGAACAACATTATCGCGCAGTTGGGTTCGAGGTCGTACCCGGGAGATGCGTTCCAGGCCGTCACCGTGCGATTGCGTGCCCTCTTGGGCGCTGTCGCTCTTCTTCCGGATGGCTCCCTGGAATCCGCCAAAGTCCGCAGCAGCCGCAACCCGAACAGTTCACAAGCGATTAGGCGAATCCCGTTCCCGCGCTACTGGCGCAGAATGCCTATCACCGCCGGCGTCCTCGGGGGCGTGGCGGCCTTTGGAGGAATCGCGGGGATGGGGTCCGGCTCGCGCCCCACGGTTCCCTTCTTGGCGTCGTCGATGCTCACGTTGTAATCGTCCAGAATCCGGCCCAGCGTGTTCTGGAGATTGAGCTTGGCGTGGATGTACTGGTTGAGCGCGTCGGCTTCGCTCAACTCGCGGGCCACCGTGGTCTGCTGGGTGATCACCACGTCCAGAATAGTGGCGGTGCCCAACTCGTACTTACGGCGCGTGCCCTTCTGCGTTTCCTCTTGAAGCCGGCTCGCTTCCACCGCGTTCTCCCAGGCGGCGCGCGCCTGCGTGAGCGCCGTTTGGCTGTTGATCACGTTGATCTTGACGTTGTTCAGGAGCTGCCGGTCCTGAATCTGGGACTGCCGGTACTGAAGCTGCTGGGTGATCAGATCGGCCTGCGCCGACCGGTTGCGGATCGGCACCGTCAAGGCGATCGAGGCGTTATAGCTGGGGAACTTGCGGGTGAACACCTGGTCGAGCGCGGTACCGTAGCCGCCCAGGAAGAACTGGTTCACCGTGGCGGGATTATGGGGTACGGAGACCACGGCGCCGGTGGATGTGGTTTCCGGCTCCGGTATGCTATTGAGCTGGCCGGCCTGGCCGATATTCGACGCCCCCAGGGAGACCGACAGCGTGGGCAGCAGCGCGTCCTTGGTCCCTAACATGCTGATGCGGGTGTCCTCCAGGCCGATAGCGCTCTGGGCGACATCGGGCCGGGCGGCGAGGGCCTCGGAAATCAGGTCCTGCAGGGGCTCGATGCGCTCCTGGGCCGGCATATCGAAATGATCGAGGGGAACAATGCGCGCCGTGGCGATGGCCAGGTTATCGATCCCGCTGCGGGTCAGCACGCCCTTTATAATCGTCTCCTGTTGAAGCAACTGCGACTCCGCGTTCTTGACGTCCTGTTGCGCGCCCTTCATTTCGGCCTCGGCCTGAATGATGTCGATGGGCGCGATGGCCCCCAGCTCGGCGCGCCGCTTGTTGTCTTCGTACAACTTGGTATTCAGATCGAGCGCCTGCTGGCGGATGCGCAGGTTGTCGTTGAACAGCACCAGGTCCCAATACAGGCCCACCACGTTGTCCACCGTGGTCATGGTCTGCTGTTTGAAAGTCAGGTCCGAAATTCGCAACTGGTTCTTGGCCACGCGAATCACGCGATTGTTGATGGCGGGCCGGAAGCCCTTCAACAGGTTCTGGGTGATGGAGAGCCCCAGGACGGCGCTGGTGGTGGGATTGAAATCGTTGTTGGGGGCGTTCTGCCAGTACCCGTACGTGTTGCTCATCGAGAGGGTTGCGGTGGTGCCCGTAAGGAACGACTGTTGGTAGGCGTAAATCCACCCCTTCTGCGCGGTGATCAGGTCGTTGGTTCCGGCCGCGAAGGCGCTGGTGAGCGGCGTGGTCTGGTGCGAGTACGACGCCTGGGTGTAGAACGCCGGGTCGAGATTGGGAATCGCCGAACCCGCCAACTGCACGTTCAAGCCGCTCAACACGCCCTGTTGCGTGCCGCTGGAGCCTCCGCTCGCGCCGGCGCCGAACCCGCCCGCCCCGGCCAGCACGCCGCTCGAAGCCGAAGACGGCCCGGAGGAAACACTGTTGGATATATTGGTCAGCAACTGGCCCGCGCTGGCCCGCAGCAGGTTCGCCTGGGCCTGCGGCAGGTTGAACCGGGCGTTCTCGATATCGAGGTTGTTTTCGAGCACCAGGGCGATGGCGTCGCGCAGGGACAGGTAGATGATTCCCGCCCGCATCAGCCTCTCGAGGCGCGGTGAATCGGCCCAACTGATGGCGCGCGCGCGGCGTGGCAGGTAGTTGCGTGAGAACCAGGCGAGGATGCCCTGGCCGGAATATCCCCCGATCTCCGAGGCCCTATAGAG
>JBEKPK010000372.1:0-5403 GCA_049520795.1 Bryobacteraceae bacterium | reverse complement strand
CGTCGCTTCCGAATCGTCCATGCTGATGATCAATACCCAGCATCCCGATCTTCCCCCTCAGGCTCATCTTGCGTGAGAATCCGGGACCGAGTTCAGGCTCATCTTGCATGAGACAAGAGTCTTGCAGCCTCTAGCTAACACCCTATGCTAAAATATGCCGACGTTGAGAGCACCTTACAAACTGCTTTGTGTGCCCGGAATCATTCCATGGTTCATGAATCGACATCTGGAGGCTGGCTAACATAATGGGCAAGTCTACTAAACGTCTGCAAGCTGGAGTTTTGCTCCCGCTTTTGCTTTGTCTGCCATTGGCGCTTCGTGCGCAGTTGTCCAAGGAGGATCGCGAAGCAGCCAAGAAGATGATCTCGGGCACCTTGTATTTGCGGGTACAGGCTCCCCAAAAGTACGGCCTGGGCTACTGGGCGCCCTATTCGGTGTCGATGCTGGAGGCCGCTCCAACGGGAGTCAGCGCCGATCGCAAGCTGGCCGAGCCGCTCAAGTCCATCCCGAAGAACGGCTACCATCTCAAGCAAGAAGAGGTCTATTGGGGATACTTGGCGAATACCCCCGTGCGCTACGGCAAGCTGGAATCGGAGGAGGGCAAGTTGGTGGTCTGGATGGAGCGGGTCGAGCCCAATACCGATGTCTCGATCGACTTTATCGATATCAAGTCTTTGGACGACTTCACCAAAGCTTTCAACCTGGCTCTTTCGAAGGTTCCGCTGCAGGACGAGCACCCGGAGTGGCCGTCCGCGGTGCGGGAGGGGATTGCCTCGGGCAAGCTGGTGGTGGGCATGACCGTGGAGCAGGCGAGAATCGTGGTGGGCGCCCCCCTCAGCATCTCCGCCGGAGAGGATAACGGATCGAAAACCGAAAAGTGGATCTTACGCCAGGACCCCGGGAAGGTTCTTGGAGGGAACAAGAAACGTGGAGCATGGATGAGGGTAAGTACCCGCACAGGATTCCCGACAAGCATAACGTTCAGGGATGGAAAGCTGCTATCGATGGAGGGGGAGGCGGAGCGCAATCTCGACCCAAAGGGCAGCGCCTGGCTCGATGACCATAAGGGCGCCCCGGCGACCGACGTCACGGGCCAGTGGTATGAAAGAGCCTGGGGAGTTGTGAGTCTCCGCCAGGCAGAGCTCGGCGGAACCGTGATTGGGAAAACGTCGGAATACGAAATCACAGGTGTGGTCAGCGGCAAGAGGGCGTACTTGATCCTTGCCCAGGAAGGTAAAACCGTTTATTCCGCCGTAGTGAGTTTGGAGGAAGGCAACCGCCTCGAAGGAAAATACCAATCGGGTCTCATGCGCGAGGAATCGAAGGGAAGGTCGATTAGCCTCGCAAGACGCTGAATGACGGCGCAAGATACCCAGGAGGCGATCGGGGCCCGGTCAAGAAGATAATGCAAGACGACCCCGGAATCGGTCTCCCGTTCTGCTGAGTACCGAGACTTGGGTATGTAGGCTGAGCTTGTAGGACGAATCGACGCGAGACGCTGGCGCCTGCCGGGTGCAGCCAGCACTGGGGTTTGGCTTCTTCCCGACAGTTCCGCCGACGGTGGCTGGCGCTTCAATCCGTAACGTGGCGGAGAGGGCGGGTTTTTTTGCGCGCCGGATGGAATCAAAGGGATGGCAGTCCTGGAGAAAGGCGGGAGCGCAGTGATGAGACGTATTCTCGAAGTCGTACTCCTTGGGTTTGGCCTGACACAGGGGGCCACGGCGGAGTTGACCGCGAGCGACCGCGCCGTGATCAAGGAGATGACGCGGGGCAGCCTCTACCTTCGAAACAACGTTCCTTGTCGATACACCTCCGGCATTGGCGTCGGCGCCGAGGTGGTTACGGAAGTGTCGCCGACTGGGGTCGACTGGGACAAGAACCTCAAAACCATCGAAGGGAACAGGAAGAATCGCCTTGGGCGACGCGCCAGCGTCGACACCATCTTCTGGGGTTTCGGTCCAAACGATGTGATCCGTTACGGAAAACTCTACTTCAGGGGCGGCGGCGTCGTGGAGTTGTGGGCCGAAGGCGTCAAACCCAAGGATGTGGAGATCTGGATTCGGTTTGTCGGCATCGACACGCGAGACGATTTCAAGAAGGCCTACGACCTTATCCTGTCGCCGAAACCACTGCAGGATGAACATCCGGAGTGGCCGCTGGAAATCAGAACCGCCATCGGCGAACGCCGCGTGGTCGAAGGGATGACCAAGACACAAGCGTTCGCGGTGGTTGGCACGCCGGTCGGCATCGAAACCAGCGAAGAGGCCGGTAAAAAGATCGAGACTTGGTTCCCGCGTCAGGACAGCGGTACCTCTGGAGATTCTGGATTCATGGGCAGCGCGAAGGTCTACAGCGCGTCCACCGGATTTCCGATCTCGCTTCGCTTCGAGGATGGCCGGCTTGCCGTAATTGGCCAGAGCGCAAAGTCCGTCAAGCCGGTGCTCGACAAGTAATCGCCCTGGGCCGCGCGTGCGAGTTTTTCGGAAACTCGCATGTCCTCGCGGGGCGAACTCGCATTTTGAACGGACAGAATGGGCCGGAACGGGCGCATCGGAAGGCTTTCCGTTGTCGTTGCGGCCACCTCGCGGTTCCGCGGCAGCGGCTCGCAGCGTCAAGTGCGGGCGGTGCTAAAATGACGCATTGAGCGAGGGGCGGTATTGAGAGCGGGTAATCCGAGGACGCATGGGAAGATCTGCGATTTTCATGGTTCTGGTGGCGATGACGAACTTTTCCATGCTCCTTCTATACCCCTTCACCTTGTCCCGTTTCTTCTTAGCCGCTTCCATCTTCGGCCCTGGCACGTGTTTGGTTTTGTACCTTCTGTTTCATCCGCGTAATCAGTGGCTTGTGCAAAACTGTTGGCGAGTGGACAGCCACGGCAGGCGCTGTGTGGCTCTTACCTTTGACGATGGCCCCGACCCCATAAGCACCCCCAAGCTACTCGACATTTTACGGGCAAAGGGAGTGACCGCCACGTTCTTCGTGATTGGGGAACGCGCCGAGCGCTACCCGGATATCGTGCGGCGGGAGCGCGCGGAGGGCCATCTGGTCGGCAACCACACCTGGTCTCACCCGTCTTTCTTCTGTTTCCTTACCCCGTCGCGCCTGCGATTCGAGATTGAACGGGGCAGTGAGGCGATCCAGCGCATTTGTGGATTCCGCCCCTGCTACTTTCGTTCTCCCGTGGGCTTGCGCCACGCATTGCTGAGACCCTATTTGAGGGGCGCCGGCCTGGAGTATGTATCGTGGAGCATCCGTACGCGCGACACTTTCGGTCCGAAGGCGGAAGTCCTGATAAGCAGGATCGTGGACAAGGCGGCCGCGGGGGATATTGTTCTCCTCCACGATCATACGCGCGCCGGCGCCGGCGCCATGCTGGAAGCGATTCCCCGGGTGATCGATGGACTTCGCAGCCGGGGTTTCGAGTTTGTGTTGCCCGCCGCCGCTTCGGCGCCCGGCGCCGCGGCCCGGTGCGCGTTGTGAGAATCTGCGCCCTCATTCCCGCGTTCAATGAGGCCGGCTACGTGGGGAGCGTTGTGGAAGGCGCGCTCCGCCACGTGGAGGAAGCGCTGGTAATCGACGACGGCTCGACCGATGGAACGGCCGCTGTCGCCCGCGCTGTCGGGGCGACCTGCCTTGGCTGGCCCAGGAACCGCGGGAAAGCCATGGCTCTTCGCGCCGGGATCGAATCCGCGGCCGTCCGGGGATTCTCCCACGTTGTGACGCTCGATGCGGACGGACAGCACCGGCCGGACGACATTCCGTCGCTGGTGCGGACCGCTCGGGAGACCGGCGCGGATCTGGTGATCGGCATGCGGCCCTTCGATCCCGCCCTCATGCCGCGTTCCCGGTACTTCTCCAATACCATTGGCAGCAGGATCGCGTCGACGCTTGTCGGCCGCGATATCCGCGACAGCCAGTGCGGGTTTCGCTTGTACCGCTTGGATAAGCTGCGGCGCCTCAGGTTGCGCAGCAGGTCTTACGAATTCGAGATGGAGGTCCTGATAAAGATGGCTCGGGCCGGCTGGGTGATCGCGCACGCTCCCGTCGCCATGGTTTACGATAACGGTCGGGCGCGGTCCAAAATGAGGCCGGTGCGAGACACCGTGCGCATTTGCCTCTGGAGCCTGGCGTTTCGTTTCTTGAGAGCGTAGTATGGCGATTCGATTCCTCGGCGCGGCGTGGCTCCTGGTTCTTTTGTGCTTTCCCGGGGCGCTCCAAGCCCAGCCCGGCGACATCCTGATGCGCATCTGGAACGGCGTCCAGCAGGCCCAAACCAGGTACGCCACCGGTTGCGGAAACATCACCGAAACTCGGACCTCCCGGCTGTTGGCGAAGCCCATGGTGTTCCGCGGAAAGTTCTGCGCGGAAGGGATGGAACGGTTCTTCCTGGAGTACTCCGAACCGGAGATCATTCGCATTCGTTTCAATCGCGATTACTTGAATGTCACGACCGGAAACGGAAACCGCACGGAGGTTTTCGACGTGGGTGGCCACGTCCGGCGCACCCAGGGGTACTTCAGTAAGGAGAACTCCATCGAAAACTTGAAGCGGACCTTCACGATCGCGGCGCGTGAGGATGGTCGCGCGTACGAGATGAAACTGACGCCCCGCACCGAGGCTTTTCGCGGCAGGATCAACTATATTGTCGTCGGATTGGCCAGGCAGGACTTTCTGCTCCGCTCTCTCGAAGTCGACGGGAAGAACGGCGTGAACAGCGTTTTCTCGATAGATGTCACGTCTTTGAATGCCAAGCCGCCGGCGGGCGTATTCGAGGTGTACAGGCCCAAGTGATGGAGCAGAGCCAGATCGAGGAGATCATTCCACATCGTGCGCCGTCTTTGTGGATCGACCGCATCGAAGAACTCGAGCCGGGCATTCGCTGCGTCGCGACGAAAGTGGTTGCCCCGGACCACCCCGCCTTTGCCGGCCACTTCCCCGGCAGGCCCGTCCTGCCTGGGGTCTTCCTGATTGAAGCGGTGGCTCAGACCGCGGGCGTCATGTTGGGATCCGCCGTCGAGAGGGAACTCGAAGCAACGCCTCTGCTCGCCGCCGTGAACCGGTTCAAGTTTCTCCGGCCGGTGGGTCCAGGCCAGGAACTGCGAATCGAGACCCGCAAGTTGACGGAGGCGGGGCGGCTGGCGTGCGTCGTGGGCGAGGTGCGCGTGGCCGGGGAAAAGGTGGCCCACGGAGAGTTGTCCGTGGCATCCGCTTAAAACTTATATCATGGCAAGCGCGGCGATTACGCGATTCTCGCTTCCGGCGCGGCGGTTCCTGGCCGCCTTGCTTCGCGAAGGGCTCGCGCCGGGCCGGGCCGCCGCCGCCGTTTTTGTCGGCGTCTTCATCGGCCATGTGCCCATCTACGGGTTGCAGTCCGTCGCGGCCATCGGTCTGGCGGTTCTG
>JBEKPK010000371.1:0-5416 GCA_049520795.1 Bryobacteraceae bacterium | reverse complement strand
CTCGCCGCCGATGGTCACGGTGGGCGGATCCATAGGCACGCCCTGGTTGGACCAGTCGGGCGCTCCCAGGCCGGTGACGTCCAGGATCAGGATGTCTCCCAGCCGCGCTGGAGTAGTCTCGCTCAACTGGTAGCCCGGGGTGATCAACGCGTCGTTGGAGGCCAGGCGATATCCCATGGCGTTGACGATCCCGGTCCCCGTTCCATCCGCGCTGAAGAGGGCCGGCGAATACTGGGTCAGGGTGATGAGAAAGCTCTGGGATGCGCCGAGTTGGATGCTAGTCTGCCCAACCGGAACGGAATCCGGAATCCACACTCGCCATTTGGTGGAAGTGGCGGAGACAACCGTGGCGGGCGTCTGGCCGCCGACCATGACCGCGACGGTGGGGTCGGTCCCCAGGTTGGAGCCGATAATGTCCGCCAGGCAGGCGGGGGAGAGGCGATTGTCCTGGGACGCCGCATTCACGACGTTGTAGATAGTGGGGGGGCCTTGGGCGAAGACCGCGCAGGCATAAAAAAGCGTGGTAAGAAAGCGAATAAGACAGCTTTGACGCATGGGAATGCCCCGGGCTTGACTCTTGACCTAATCGTATCACGGGGCTTAGTGGGGTCGGGATTTCATCCTGCCTCCGACTTTTGGCGGCGCGCCAGGCGTGGGGCGGCAACCCGAACAATGCCGGCTGGAAAGCCGGCGGCAGGCCTGAAGGCCCGACCCCACCTTATACTGAAGTCGAGAAGCTGGTCACCGATATGGCGGCAAAGCCCAAAGGCGCGGTATGGTACGTGGGGCTGCTGGCGGCTGCGTTGGCGGTGGGAGTGGCGGCGAGCTGGGCCTTCGGCGAGCAGTTGAATAACTACGCCTATGACATCCTGCTGCGGCGGCACAAGCCCCACCCTTGGACCCCGCAAGCGGTGATTCTGGCCATAGACGACGCCACCCTGCGGGCCACCCCGGGCGGCATGAACGGCATACGCGGACCATTGGCTACGGCGTTGCGCCTGGTGGCCGGCGCTCGGCCCGCGGCGGTGGCTGACGACGTGATTCTGGCCAGCCAGGGCCAGGATTCCAAAGCCGATGCCGCGCTGGCGGACGCCTTACGGGCGACGCCCAACCTGGTTCTGCCCATAGATTTGACGGACTCCGGATGGGACCATCCGCGCTCCGAGTTCCTTCCGGCGGGAGCGGCGCTAGGGCACGTCCAGGCGCCGCCCGATCTCGATGGAATTACGCGGTCGATTCCGCTCGAAGTGCATTCCGGGCGGGAACGCTATTGGGCGCTGGCGCTGGAGGCGTACCGGATCAGCCGCGTGGCGCAGATAGTGGAAACGTCGGACGGAGAACTGCGCGTGGGAGACAAACTCATCCCGCCGGCCTTCGAACGGCGGCCGGGTGCGCCGCTGGAGCGTTTCCTGCGCGTGCGGTTCGTAGATTCCGAGACCGCCTCCGCGCCGCGCATCTCGATGCAGGGCCTGCTCGACAATCCCGCTCTGGCGAGCCGGCTTACGGGGCGCGTGGTGTTCATCGGGGCCACTGCGGCGGCGGCCAGTGACCGTCCGCTGACCCCGTATTCCCTGGGCCGCCAGATCAACGGGGTGGAGATACACGCCGCCGCCTTCGAAACTCTGGCGCAGGGCCTGTTCATCACCGACGTGACCAGCCTTTGGGTGGTCGTTTTCAGCCTGGGCGTGGCGGCCATCATCGGACTTGCTTTCCGCTATCTGCCGGGATGGCGGGCTTATGCCGCCGCCGCGCTGGCGCTGGCCGCCGCGCAGGGGGCGCCGTATTTCTTCTTCCTGCATCAACGCTTTTTCTCGTTTGCGATGCCGTTCCTTTCGTCGTGGCTTGTTTTCCTTTCGGCGGCCGCCTGGTATCACTTGGTTACCCGCCGCGACTGGCAGACGGAGCAGGCCGCCCGCGCGCGCTACCAGCAGGCCATGCACTTTGTGACGCACGAAATGCGCACGCCGCTTTCCGCCATCCAGGGGTCGAGCGAAATCATCTCGCGCTACGCGCTCACCGAGGAGAAACGCAAGCAGATCGCGCTGCTCATCAATTCGGAATCCAAGCGCCTGGCCCGCATGGTGGAAATCTTCCTCAACGTGGAGCGGTTATCGGCGGGGCAGATGGAGTTGAGGCACGAGATTATCCCGGTGGCGCGGCTGGTGGAAATCTGCGTGGAGCGGGTGCGGCCGCTGGCGGAACGCAAGCACATCGCGATAGTGCTCCACCCCATCGGCGAGGACGTCCGCATGGCGGGCGATAACGAGCTGATGGAGTACGCCTGCTACAATTTGCTTACGAACGCAGTCAAGTACTCGCCCCAACGGACCGAAGTGGCAATCTCCGGATGGAGTGAGGACGGTAGCGTTCGCATTGCGGTGAAAGACCAGGGGATCGGCATGGACCGGAAGGAAGTCAAGCGGATCTTCCAGAAGTTCTACCGCACAAAGAAAGCGGAAGAATCCGGAGAGGCGGGCAGCGGGATCGGGCTTTCCATCGTCCAACAAATCGTGGAGCAGCATGGCGGGCGGATCGACGTGACCAGCCAGCCGGGCGCGGGTTCCTGCTTCACGCTGGCGCTGCCGGCCGAACGAAACGCATGAGCAGACTACTGTTGGTGGAAGACGATCCGGCTCTTCAATTCACTATCCAGACCGCGCTAGAGGCCGAAGGGCACGAAGTGGACGCGGTGTCCACCACCGGCGACGCCATCGAGCGCCTGGGTGGCCAGGCTTACCCCATCGTCATATCCGATATCTACATCGACGAGCGCACGGGTCTGGATATTCTGGACGCGGCGCGGCGCAAGGACCCGCTCTGCTCGGTGATTCTGATGACCGGGCGCGGGAGCATCGAGACGACGGTGGCGGCCACGCGCGGCGGGGCCTTCGATTACCTCGCCAAACCCTTCGCGCTGGACGTCATCATCGACGCGGTGGAGCGCGCCGAAGCGTCGCGCGCGGGCGGCGGAGACGAGGCCGAAGAGGAAGAGCCACTCGAGACGGAATTGATCGGCAACCATCCGGCCATGGTGGAGATTTACAAAACGGTGGCGCGCGCCGCGCCCACCGATGCCACTGTGATTATCGAAGGCGAAACCGGTACGGGGAAAGACCTGGTGGCGCGCATGGTGCACCGTTTCAGCCGGCGCGCGAGCCACCCGTTTGTGCCCGTGGACTGCGGTTCCATCGCGCCCTCGCTGCTCGAAAGCGAGCTGTTCGGGGCCATGCGGGGGGCCTACACGGGGGCCGACCGGGACCGCGTGGGCGTGTTCGAGGCAGCCAACCACGGCACCGTGTTCCTGGACGAGATCGGCGATATAGAGCCCAGCTTTCAGTTGGCGCTGCTGCGCTTTCTCGAAAGCCACGAGATCCGGCCGGTGGGCGCATCGCGCGCCAAGGAAGTGGATGCGCGCGTGATCGCCGCCACCAACCGCGACTTGCAGCGCATGGTGGACGACGGCAAGTTCCGCTCCGATCTGTGGTATCGCCTGAATACGGTGCGCGTCACGCTGCCGCCATTGCGCGACCGGCGTTCCGATATCCCGCAATTGGCCTGGTTCTTCGTCAACAAGTACAACGGGCGGTACAACCGGACGGTCAAGCTGATGGATTCGGGCGTGAAGGCGCTCCAGGACTATACCTGGCCCGGCAATGTGCGCCAGTTGCAGCACCTGATCGAGCGGCTCACCGTGCTGGCGGAGCGGATCGACGCCGAGGCGGTGCGCGATGCGCTGACCATCATGGAATCGCGGGAGAAGCCGGTAGACACCCTGGCCGACGCCGAAGAGGACCAGATCCGCCGCGTGCTGGCGGCCACCGGAGGGAATAAGAGCAAGGCCGCCCAGTTGCTGGGGATCGAGCGGAAGACGCTCTACCGGAAGCTGGAGCGGATGAAGCTGTAAGGGATCAAAGCGACCCAGCCGGCCGCTCCCTTACGGTCGCGGCTCGATGACAGCTTGGCGAGCCGCGACCGTAAGGGAGCGGTTGCACAGCCTACCCAAGCTGTCAGTGGGCCTCGCCCGCGCGGTTGCGCCGCCTACCGCCTCAGATAGGCGTCGTCGCCGCGGATCCAGTCCTCCCTGGCGGGGGAGAAAACGTCGGTCACGAAGGTTTCTTCGAGCGCCTCGACGCCGTGCGGCTCGTGGGGAGCGATCAGCAACGCCTCGCCGGCGCGCACGATCTGCTCCCGCCCGGCGATGTGGAATTTGAGGACGCCGCGCTCCACCATGGATAGCTGCTCGTGGGCGTGGCTGTGCTCGGGAACCACGGCCGATGCGAGCAGATGCAGGTTCGCCACGGTGAGGGAGCCGCCGTGAATCACCTTGCGCGACATGAGCGGATTCAGCGGCTCGTCCTCAAGCGCGTTCCAGTCATAGAGTTTCATCGGAAGATCATAACATCGGCGCCGGATGTGGCTGCAATCCGTTTCACCTGTTCTCAATGGTGAACTTGTCGGTCGCGGCCAGGGACTGCGCCTCGGCGGCGGTTATGCTCCAGCCGGGGGGGCGTCTCGGACCGGTTGGGGGTCTGCCGACGCGAATATAGGCGGTGTCGCCGGCCTTCAGTTCCAAGGACGAGTCGGCCAGTCCGCAGACGTCGCCATTAGCGACGCAGACATGCGCCAATCCGCCGCCGATCGGCGTCAGGCTGGAAACGCGTCCCTTTACGATGCGGCGGCTGTCCACGTAGTCGAACATGGGCAACTGGTTCAGCTCGCCCCTGGTGGCGCGAAATTCGCGGAGATTCTGACTGGCGCCGCGGTCGGTGACGTAGACCGAGAAACGCCTCTCGCCGCCCACGCCGACGAACGTCAGCGTATAGAAGAGCCCGACGAAGAACACCAGGAACGCCAGCGCCGACGCCATGGCCGATAGACCCTGTACGACATCGAGTGTTTTGTTGTTGTCCGCCCAGCGACTGAAACGGCCTCGCCGGCTGGCGGGGTCCGCCTCTTCCCACTTCGAGGCGAAATGGTCCATAGCAAAAGTGGCCGCAAAAATGGCCGCAAACAGGGCGATACAAGCCAGGGACACGAAAAGGACGATCATATTCCCTCCTCTTAAATTGTGGACCCTATTCGCGCGGAGTCAAGGGCATATGACCGGCGCACGGGCGTATTCATACCGGTAAACGCGGACCTGGATTGTTCGGAAAGGGCCGTGTCTTTACCAAAGCGCTGACAGGCGGAAGAGACTGCCACACCATTCCGGGGGACCGCCGCTAAAAGCCTGTCATGAAATAACCTTCCTAACCGCTCCTTAACGGTCGCGTCTCGCCAGGCGCGTGACGAGCCGCGACCGTTAGGGAGCGGCTGCCGGCAATTGGACTGGTCTCTTCCTGTCAGGCCCTCAGAGCCGGCGTCTGAATATTCTCGCGACATATCCGGCCTTCGGCGCACTGTATTGTGGGGCTGG
>JBEKPK010000370.1:0-5425 GCA_049520795.1 Bryobacteraceae bacterium | reverse complement strand
GAGCATGTGACTAATTGGAATCTCCGCCTCAGCCGGCGGTTCGCTCTTCCCATCGGCCGACTTACCGCATCGGCCGATCTTCTCAACGCGACCAATGCCGGGCACAAACTCCAGGAAAGCGACCTCAGCGGCCCATCTTTCGATCAACGCTTACCGGTGGCGATTCAGCCGCCGCGCTTCGTGCGCATGGAATTGCGGTATGAGTTTTGACGCTCGAAATCCGCGAACGGCAATGAATGGAAACGTCTCATCCGTCCGAGGCCGCCCCCTCCGCGGTTTCCCCAAGCGCACCCGCGGACGCCCCCGTGAACGTCCCGTCCCCGGTCTCCCGGTTTCCCGGCAAGGCCCTCCGTCTCCGTGGCTCATTTTCCCCGCCACCAAGCCGGAGAAGCTCCCTTACCGCCCCGGCGTCGTGCACGCCGCCGCTTCACGAACGGCCGCGGCTGGGGCCGCACTCGCATTCGGCGCCCCACTGAGCTGCCGGATCAAGGTCCGGAGCTGTTCGGCGGCCACTACCTGCGTCCTCTGGCCGTTGATAAAGACCGTAGGGGTGGCGTTGACGCCGCTCTGCTGCGCCAAGGCGATATCCTTGTCCACCTCGGCCGCGGTCTTGCCTTCCATCACGCACATTGCGAACTTGCCTTGATCGAATCCGGCAAGCCCCTTGGCCGCGCCGGCCAGCTTGCCCGACAGGTTGTCGCGGTTCAGCTCCTTCTGCTGGTCGAACATGAAATCGTGCAGCGCCCAGAAGTACTCGTCCCCTTGCTCGTGCGCGCACGCCGCGGCTTCGGCCGCCGGGCGCGCCCACGGATGCATGGGCAACGGGAAGCTGTGATATATCAGCCGCACCTTGTCCGCCTCCGCGGGCATCACTTCCTTCATCATGGCGGCGAATCGCGCGCAGTATGGGCACTGGAAATCCGAGAAGACCGCGATGGTAACGGGCGCGTCCGCCTTCCCCCTTGCCGGAAGATCGCCGCGCGTCAGCCCGACCGCCAGGGCCTCGGCCTTCTGGCGCTCCTCCACCGCCGGGTCGGCCGTGGAATCCAGCAACTCCCTCGTCAGAAAGCGCAGGTCGGGGGAAGCGATCAGTTCCAGCCGGAAGGGCGAAGACCCGCCCGCCGATTGGAACAGAAGCTTCCGGTAGCAGGTAGAGTCGACAAACGATACGTCCCCGATCTCGATCTTGATCGAGGCGGGCGCCTTGTATTTCTTCTGCACGTAATCCGCCAGTTTGGCGCGGTCGGCGTCCCGAAGCGGGGGACATTGGGCTCTGGCGGTCACGCCCAAAGCGCCCAGGGAGACCAATAATGGCAGAACCACCGTTGCGGTTCGAGGGGCCGGCATTTTCAAACCTCGCGATTGGAATTGCGGGCCGCCGCGCCATCGAGGCGAAACAGCCCGCGTCTGGAGTGCCCTACTTTGCGCTCATAAGAAACACGTCGTAGGCCCATTGGCCCTGGCCGGCGCCTACGCCAGGCGTGCGCGCCACGGCGGCCCGATTGGTGAACTGGTTCCCGTAGGCATCCCTCCATTTCATGGAGTTGTACCGCAGCGAGATGGCCGTGATCCCGGCCTGTTGCATGGTGAGCATCTCGCCCGGCTCGGACATGCCGTCGTGGTTCCTATCCACCCATAGGCGCAGCCGGGAGAACACTTTGTCGTTAGCGTCGATCTGGCCATCGCCGTTGCCGCCGTTCGCCGGCAAGTCCCACAGGGCGAGCGCCTTGAAGCCGAGATGCGACCCGGCCTTTCCGGGCTGAGGCATCGCCTTGCTGAACATCTTGAATCCGTTTTCGATGCCCCCGTCGCCGTTGAGATCGAGGACCAGCCAGCCCGCATTGGTTCCCGCGGCGGTCCACGCCGTCTGGACGGGCCCCCGGCTAACGAGGTTGGACTTCACGCCGCCGGCCCCATTCGTCAGCGTGAAGCCCTTGCCGCCGAGGTCGACGATGACTCCATCCATGTCGTCGCAGTCAAACCCGTCGGAGCACCAGTCGCACTCGCCGGTGTCTGGGTCACAGCCGTCGCCCGGAGCGCCCCAGGCGCAGGGATCGTTGCAGGTAGCGTCGCACTGCACCTCGCCGCAGATGCCGCAGCTACTGCCCATGCCGAAAAAGCATTCGCCGCACGGGTCGTAGCAGGAACCATCGCACTGAGTGGTGCCGCAGCCGCCGCAAGCCTGGCCCGACGGGTCGCTGCACGCGCAACTCTGGTAAAAAGTGCCCCCCCCGCATACGCCGCACGAGCCGCCAACAGTACAGGCAGTCGATTCGCAACACCCATCGGAGCAGGCCCAGGCGCTCGTGTTGGAGCCGCAGTCGGCCCGCGAAAGGCAAACCCCCACGGTGCAGCCGACGTTGTCCACGCAACATCCGTCCACGCAGCTATAGTTCTCGCTGCCGCAGTCCGAGGCGCTGTAACAGGTGCTATCGCCCGAGGTGGTGCAGCCACAGACCCAGTAGCCGCTTTCGGTGCAGACCGGCGATACGCCAGCCGCGCAGGTAATATTCGGGCAGGAGTTGGGGTCGCATCCCTGCCCGAATGCGATCGCCTGCAACAGGATTGAGAAAAGGCACAGAAATAACGTTCGCATGGCTCGACACCTCGTGACTTGCGTTGCTCGATTCTGTAGGTCCGCGCGCCGTGGAGGGGCGGACCGTCTGTCACTTCTTGTTCAGAGGCGGCGGCGGCTGCACCAGTTTGGGGCAGTTGGCGGTGCAGCGGTCGTAGAGCAGAGCCGTCCAGCCGGTTGTTCCGTCCGGCATGGCAACGCCGAACTTGAGCGCGTCAACCTGGATAAAGCAGGACCGGTCAGCCTGGCAAATAAAGCTCCAACCCAGGGTGGTCGCCGACGGCTCCAGCAGGTTAATCAACGCCTCCCGCGCTGAAATGCCTTGGGCGCCCCAGGCGACTCTCAGATCCTCCCTCGACCCGATCCGGCCGACGTGGCCATTAGGCATATAGATGTGCTCTAACGCGTAGTTCCCAGAAGGGCCCATATAGATGATGCTAGTCCCCGTAGCCGAGCTTAGCGCGATGCATAGATCCGTCAGATGCTGGCTGGGAACCTCCAACGTGACCGGCATGTTCAACACCGTGTCCAGCGCGTTCCGCGCTGGCGCGAGGATACCGTCGGCGCCACGGACCTGGTCGGGAATCAGGTGGAGGCCCAGCCGCGATGTCGAGATCTTATATCGAGGGCCATCCGTCTGCGAATGGTATGCGGCCAAAGCTTCCCCCAAAACCGCCGCATCCAGCTTCGGTCTGTTCGCGGGCGTCAGTTCCGGCGGCGCCGCGAAAGATCGATACATGGGGAACAGCCTGCCCGCGGGACCCACGGGCGCCAAGTCGCCTTGGAACTCCCATATCGGGTCCTCATATGTCACCGGCGATGCATATCTCTCCTCCATCAGGCGGGCCAAGTCAAGGAGGGGCCGTGGTGAATGAATAGGGCCAGTCTGATCAGCCACCTGTACTTGAGCACCCAAGGTGATCGCAACTAGCCCCAATAGTACGGCCACCGTGGCGGGCCGCCGCCGCCCAAGGACCGGCCAGAAACTCCCTCGCCTCTCTTCCATTGGGTTAACCTTTCTCATCCTTCATATTTGGGGACACGCCTGCACCCCTGCCCGTGTTGCACACACGACCCCTTCCGCTAATGGAACCGGCGTCCCGTATGCGGTGATGGTCCACCCTGACAGGTGGGAGTCATAAGGAGCCGCGTAGTTGGTGTTACCATTGCAGTCGTCGATGTACATGGATTGGGTCGCGCTTAGGGTGCAGTCGCCGTCGCCGGAATAGCCTGTAGCCACCAAGATGCCGTTATATACATAGTTATATGCACTGTTGGAGTTGATCCAAATGTAGTCGATCCCATAGTGGTTTTGGGCCAGAGCCGAATTATCTTGGTACTTCGTGCCGACAGCCCACGGGCCGTCTGCAGTGAAGTTAAACTGGGCTACTCCCGCGAGTTTACCGTACGAAGCGAAGCATCCGTCTGACGTCGGGCCCCAGCCTTCGTCAACCGAGCGGCCCGCGAGATTAGCGCCGCCGGGTACATTCAACACTCCCTCATACTCGCCACCGGTTCGCGGCCCGGTCCCGAAGTCCGTAGCCCAGTCGTCGGTGGCATCCAGTTGGGAAGACTCGCCGGTCGGAAAAACACACTGTTGCGCGCAGGCGGCCAGCGGTTGGGGCGCCGCGACTCTCGACACCGCATACCGCCGGAGAATGCTCTCGAAGTATGCGAACCCAGCCGGGCCGAAGGCGCTCGCCAGAGTGGCCCTGGCCGATCGGACCAAGGCGATCTGCTGTGCCGCGATGGCCCCCAATTGCTGCTCCTCGGGCGTCACGGCGGCGCTGGGCGACTCGCGCCGGGCGCGCTGCAAAGCCAAACGCGCGGAGCCGGCCTGAATATCGAGCGACGCATTCTGCCTGGCCCAATCGGTGGCCACCTGCTTCAATTGGGCCGCCTGCTCCGAGGTCAGCCCTAGCCAAAGGCGGTGGTGGCGCCGGACCGCCGCGTCGGACCCTCCGCGCGCCGCCAGACGGTCGGCGGTCGCTTCGAGGTTCACCACCTCCCGAAAAAGGCGGGAGTAGATTGCGGAGGGCGCCTGGGTCGCCCGCTCACCCGGCCCCGGTGTCTGGGCTCGGACCACGCCTGGAGCAAACGTAACTCCCAAGAGGAGCAAAATAGTCCGCACTTTTACGCGAATGCCCATATGCCACCACTCCTGTCCCGATCCATCCGGCTGTCCTTCGGATCCTTGTCCTATTTCAAGGCCTGATTATGACCGTATAACCTCATTCTGCCAAGTACTAATTTTCATTTCATAGTCTTGTAATAATTGCTTGAGCCGAGGAGGCGGCCTGACTGCGCCGCGCGCATCGCCCGGGCGGTGTTCCGCTGGCTGCCTGCGGTGGCACGCTGGGGAACTCGTCAGTCCGAAACTGCGGCAGTTTCACTTCGCGAATCGATGACCATTTTCTTGGAAAAATAACTCCTTTTATCCCTATCACTTAACCATTCAAAACCTAAAAGTTCAGCCCACTCCCCGTGCTACCTCTCAAAGCGGAGGGCAGTCCCTATGCCAAAATCCCATCGCCCCGTCTCCCCCAAACGCCTCGCCGCCAATCGCGCCAACGCCGCCCGGTCCACCGGACCCCGCTCCCCCGAGGGCAAGGCCCGTTCTTCCCAGAATGCCCGCAAACACGTGTTCACCGCCTCTACCTTCGCCGTCGTCCGCGTCGAAGACCTCCAGGAAATCGCCCATCTCCGCGACGACCTCATCGCCCTCTACCGGCCCGTCAACTCCCAGGAACTCTTCGCCCTCGAACGCGCCGCCCTCGCCCAACAAGCCATCCTCCGCGGCGCCCGCCTCGAATCCGGTCTCTTCACCACCTGCCTCGACGAGTCCTTCGA
>JBEKPK010000369.1:0-5453 GCA_049520795.1 Bryobacteraceae bacterium | reverse complement strand
TGCCGCAAACGGGAACCCCAGAGGGCTTTAGCCCCTGTCTTTTCAGGAGGATGAAATGGATTTGCGCCGGGGTTGCCAAACCAGGGGCTAAAGCCCAGAGAATGCTGCCTGATTGGCACGGCTCAAGCCGTGCCCTGATACAAAACCTGTCATTTCAAGGAAATAGCCTGCGAAAACTCAGTTTATCCGAAGTCAACTTCGCAATTCAGGCTATAGAGCCGCGACCACTGGGGAGCTGTCGAGCAAAGTGACCAAGCGCGAATCATGAGCCGGTGTTTTCCGCCGCCGCGCCGTCCCCTCTCAGGCGCGCAGCGGTCTCAAGATCCGCTCGCGCGGACGAATCGCGCCCGAGCAAGGTGAACACGTGGCTGCGGAGGATATAGAGATGCGGTTCCTCGGGCGCCAGCCGAATCGCCTCCGTGAAGTCCTGGAGCGCGGACTCGGCGGCGTCCGGTTCTCCCAGGCGGACCTGGCCGCGATATTGCCGCGCCTGCCAGAGACGAGGGCTCAGCCGCAGCGCTTCATCGAGCGCCGCCAGCGCGCGGCTGGTTTCCCCCGAGGCCGCCAGCCGTATGGCCTCGTCGAGAATGTCGGCGGAATCGGGGATCGGGGGCCGGCGCGGGCCCCCGGCGAAATAGAGATACCCCGCCACCACCAGGCACAGGCACGCTATCCCCGGCGCGCCGTCGAATCCCCAACTGCCCAGAAACAGCTTGCTCGCCAGCGGCATGCTGCCGAAGAGAAACGCCAGCGCCAGCGCCGCCCGGCGCCATTGGCGAGCCCGGTCCACCGGCGGTTCCACATCCTCATCGTCCCGGGGAGTGGGCATGCTTTCACGATACCCCGTTGCGTGGGGTCAAGCCCGACGGCTTGGCCCCACTTGCGGTCCGCCTCTATGCCGGAAAGGGCCACACGCGCTCGATGGTCTTGCCGAGCATCCAGCTCTTATCGTCGGCGTTGAGAAACTTCATGTCGTCGCGGACCACGGTGAGCGCCTGCTCGTATTTCGCCACGCCCTCGAGGATCGGCCAGTCGGTGCCCCACATCAATCGGCGCGGCCCGAAAGCGTCGTACAGCCGCTTCACCAGCTCCTGCGAATCGAGCCACGGATAAGGCTGGCGCGAAAGCGACCAGGTGTGCGAAATCTTGACGAACACATTGGGGAAACGCTTCAGCGCGATCAGCTTTTCCAGCTCCCGAGGCTGGTCCACGGGGCAATCGGCCATGTGGTCGATCACCAGCGTCAAATCGGGCAACTTCTCCATTAATTGAGCTACCTGCGGCATGCGCCCGATCGCGGCCAGCACCGTCATCGGCGTCTTCAGGTCGAAACAGCGCTTCCAGAGGGGCGGCATCAGCGGCCCCGCGATCCAGTCGCCGGAAGCGCCGTTGCCCGGGCTCAGCCGTACGCCGCTGAATCCGCGCTCGGTGAGTTGGGAAAGCTGGTCCGGCGCCGCCGGGTCCAGCGGGTCCACGCGGCAGACGCCTTTGAAGGTCCCCGGATACTGCTTCAGCACGCGCTCCAGATAGCGGTTGTCGTAGCGGTAGTGAATCACCTGTATGATCACGGTTTTCGAAACCCCGTTGGCCTTCATCAGTTCCAGCAGGGTTTCCGGAGTGGCGTCGCGCGCCGGGACATTGGCCCCCGGCGCGAACGGAAACTCGGGATCGTGTTTCCAAGTATGCACGTGGGAATCGACGATGCGATAGCCGGCGGCCGCCAGGGTGGTGGCAGCGAGCGTAGTCCCGAGGAACGTCCGGCGCGAAACGTCAGACATAGATCGCCTCCAGCTTGTCGACCACGTACGCTCCGCACCGTTCGTAGCTGACGCGCGGGCCGTTGCGGGCAATATCCAGATCCACGATCAGCCAGAGCTTGAGCGAAGCCGACTTCAGCACGCGATGGCAGGCCGGAAAGTCCACCTCTCCGTCGCCCAGGTCGTAGATATTCTGGATGAAGCCGCCCGGGCCCCGCTTGGCGTCTTTGTAATCCGCCAGCATCAGCCGGTTCTGGTAGCGCTGCAATATCTTCGCCGAGTCCATGCCGGCCAGGTGAAGGTGCGCCGTGTCGGGCGATAGCCAGAACAGCTTCGGATCGGTCGACTGCATGCACCGGTCCAGTTCGTCTTCGTTCTGCACCATTTGCCCCATGTGGTTGTGCAAACCCGCCTTGAAGCCCATTTCGCCGGCCAGCTCGCCCAGTTGGTTATAGCATTCGCACATGGTTTTGAAAGCGTCCGGAGCCGCGCCCGCGTTGCGGTTGGGCGAAAACACCACCAGCCGCTCGGCCCCGAAGTTCTTAAGGAAGGTCATCGCCGTCCTGGCGCTGTCGAGGATCTCCTTGCGCCGCGACGCGTCCTGCGCCGGCGCATTGAAAGAGATCGTCACCACGTGCAGCCCGCGCTTGGAAACTTCCTGCTCCATTTGTTCGGTGGTGATGCCGTAGGTCTGCAGGATGCCCGGGAACTGGGTCAGCCGGAGGCCGATAAACCCGGTGTCGCGCATCACGTCGAGGATGTCGGTGAACTTCGAACCCTTGAAGGAATTCCAGAGATTCGACCCCAATCCCCACTTCACGTTCCGGTTGGCGGGAAGCCGGCCAGCCGCCCGTCCCAAGGCGCCTGCCAAGGCTCCCAAGGTCGCTAACAATTCGCGCCGCGTCGTCATAAGCGCCCGTCCCTATTGTGGCGCCTTTCGCGGCCCCTTACGCCTGCCGCAGTTGCTCCAGAACTTCGCGGGGAATGCTCAGATTGCCCTGGCAGCCGCTGCCCAGCCGCACTTCCGGTTTCAGGTCGCCGTGGAAATCGGAACCGCCCGTCACCTTCAGCCCGTAGCGGCGCGCCAGCCCGAGGTATAGCTCCGTCTCGCGGGCATTGTGGTCGCTGTGGTATGCCTCGATGGCGTTCAAGCCCGCCGCGCACAACTCCGGAAGGAGCGCCGGCACGTCGCCTTTCACGCGCGTGGGATGCGCCAGCGAAGCCACCCCTCCGGCCCCGCGGATCCTGGCTACCCCTTCGGCGAAACTGGGCTCGCGGCGGTAGACATAGGCTTTCGCCGATTCGTCCAGGTACTCGTCGAAGGCCTGGCGGAAGTTGGCCACATAGCCTTTCTCAACCATGATCCGCGCGAAATGGGGGCGGCCCGTCATGCCGCGGCCGAGCGCTTCGGCCTCTTCCACCCGAATATCGAACCCCAATTCCCGCAGCCGCGCCGCCAGGCGCACGTTGCGCTCGCGGCGGGACGCCTGCATGTCGCCAATCCACTCTCGAAAATCCGCGAGACCGTCGCCCAATGGAAAATATCCCAGCAGATGCGCGGAGTGGCCGTACAGCCTGGTGGAAAGCTCAATGCCGCATATCAGTGTCACGCCGGCGTTCCGGGCCGCTCCGAGCGCCTGGTCGTAGCCCGCGAAAGTGTCGTGATCGGTGATGCCCAGCGCATCCACGCCGGCGCATTCCGCGGCTTCTATCAACTGCCGGGGCGAACAGGAGCCATCCGATTCATTGGTATGGGTGTGAAGGTCGATCAAGCGAAACCAGACCCGAGACTCTCCAGTGTAGCCCAGATCGAAGCTGGCGCACGGCGCACAAAGCCGCCACGCACAAAGCCGCCCGGGTGCGCAGCGGGAAAGTGGGGTCGGGATTTCATGCTGTCGGGGCGCCCTCTGGGCCAGCTTCTGCCAGGCGTCCCGCGACCTCAACCATATTCCCGTCCGGGCACGACAGCCGGCGGCAGCATGACATCCTGGCCCCACGCCAAGTCAGCGCGTGCGAAAGGCGAACTCGGCGCGCTCTTCGCGGAGCGTTTCGAGATCGAGTTCCTCGGCCATCGACAAATCCAGGACGCGGACGCGCTGGCCTTCCCGCAGTTCCTGGAGCCGCATTTCACGGCCATTAGCGAAGCGCACGGCGTCGCGGTAGCTGTTTACGGCGGCGGAAATCTGAGTGAATGTGACTTCCGCAACGGGTCCGACGTCCAGTTCGGTTTGCAGGCGGACCGGTATGTCCTGCAAACGCAGCCTGGCCCCGGGCGGAATGCACACCGCCGCGATGGCGTCCGTCTTGGGCGTGTTGAAGAAATCCTTGATGACGCGCCAGAGACTCTGGGGCGCCGCGAGGCGCTTGAGGTCGGCCGGGGAGGCCAGACCCATGGATCCGGTAGAAAACCGATGGGCTACCAGGTCTTCATTCTGGCGGGCCAGACGGTTGGGAACAACCATGAGCGAGTAATCACACATTGCAGGAAACCCCTCCTCATTTGAGTTTCGGGGCGCCCAGCCGGAATTGACAAGCCTCATCGCGGCGCCGAGGTTAGAAAGATAACCGTACCGGCGTGCGATCGGTCACGGTGGGGCGGATTTCCCGGCCTGCCCCGAAAGCCAACCTACGGCAGGCCGGGAGGCCCGCCCCACTGGTAAGATGTTCTAAGTGAATCCCGAACCGAACGCGGCGGCGCCGGCCGAAACCCCCGAGCCCAATCTCGCGTGGCGCCGCGTGCAGTTGGCGCGCCATCCCAAGCGCCCGCACTCCCTCGACTATATCGAGCGGCTCATCACCGGTTTCGACGAGATCCACGGCGATCGCGGGTTCGCCGACGATCCCGCCATCGTCTCCGGATTCGGCGCTTTTGAAGACCGCCCCGTGCTGGTGGTAGCGGAACAGAAGGGACGGGACACCAAGCAGAAGCTCTATCGCAATTTCGGGATGCCCAAGCCGGAGGGCTACCGCAAGGCGCTGCGGACCATGCAGATGGCGGCCAAGTTCAACCGGCCCATAATCACCCTCCTCGATACGCCGGGGGCGTACCCCGGCATCGACGCCGAGGAGCGCGGCCAGGCGGAAGCCATCGCCCGCAACCTGCGCGAGATGGCCCGCCTGACGGTCCCCGTGGTGGTGGTGTGCATCGGCGAGGGCGGCAGCGGCGGCGCCCTGGCGCTGGGTGTGGGGAACATCGTCCTGATGCTCGAAAACTCGGTCTACAGCGTGATTTCTCCGGAAAGCTGCGCCGCCATCATTTACCGGGATTCAGGGAAAGCGGAACAGGCCGCCGCGGCACTGCGGCTCACCGCCGAGGACCTGCTGGGCCTGGGTCTGATCGATGGCGTGATCCCGGAACCACCCGGCGGAGCCCAAGAAGATCCGGAGGCGGCGGCGGAGAACCTGCGCGTCGCCCTCCGCCGCGCCCTGGAGCAGTTGGCCGGCCTCGATGCCCGCCAGTTGGTGGATCATCGATACGCCAAATTTCGGCAGATGGGCAACTTCTTCGCCTGAGTGGGATAAGGCTCCAGCCTTGTCAACCCGAGCGAAGCTCGGACACACATGCCCGCCGCGCACCAATGACAGACCACGAAAAACGATGGTCTGCCCCAGCTGGCAATTGCGCGCTAATTTCCGGCCCGCCCCGCACGTCTTCTTCATGGGACGTCGGCCCCGCAGCGGTGGCGCCGGCCGCCG
>JBEKPK010000368.1:0-5461 GCA_049520795.1 Bryobacteraceae bacterium | reverse complement strand
TGTCGGTGCCTCCCGAGACCACCCGAAAACCGGCCCCAATCAGAGTTTCCGCCAGCGCGCGGGCGTTGGCCACCACCTGCTTCTGGTAATCCACGAACTCCGGTTGCATGGCCTCCAGCAGGCACACCGCTTTGGCCGCTATGACGTGCACCAGAGGGCCGCCCTGGATGCCGGGGAAGACCGCCTTATCGATGGCCGCGCCGTACTTTTCCCTGGCCAGAATCAGGCCCGCGCGGGGGCCGCGCAGGGTCTTATGCGTGGTGGTGGTGACGATGTCGGCGAAATCGCAAGGGTTGGGATGCAGACCGGCGGCCACCAGCCCGGAAATGTGGGCCATATCCACCAGGAAAACCGCGCCCACGGCGTCGGCGATCTGGCGGAAGCGGTCGAAATCGAGCGTGCGCGGGTAGGCGCTGGCCCCGGTGATGATCAGCTTGGGCTTGTTCTCCTTGGCCAGGCGCTCGACTTCGTCGTAGTCGATACGTTCGTCGTCCCGGCGCACGCCATAGGGCACGATGTTATAGGTTTTTCCCGAGAAGTTGAGCTTGTGGCCGTGGGTGAGGTGGCCGCCGTGGGCCAGGTTCAGGCCCATGACCGTATCTCCCGGAGAGAGTACGGCGGCGTAGGCGGCCTGGTTGGCCTGCGAGCCGGAGTGCGGCTGCACGTTGGCGTACTCCGCGCCGAACACCTTCCTGGCGCGTGTTCGAGCCAGATCCTCGACTATGTCGGTGAACTCGCAGCCGCCGTAATAGCGTTTGCCCGGATACCCCTCGGCATACTTGTTGGTAAACACACTGGCGGTGGCTTCGAGCACCGCTTCGGAAGTGAAATTCTCACTCGCGATCAGCTCCAGTTGGGAGTGCTGCCGCTCCACCTCGCACTCGATAGCCCGGTAAATTTCGGGATCGACTTCGGCCAGGGGCCGCGCCATTCGTTGCGCTGCATTCATATGAAAAATCCTCCCTTGGGCGGCTTTCGCGGCGAATCTCTCAGGGCGTGGCGGGCAATTCGTCCCGCTCCATGGCCGCGATCTTCTCGAGACGCCGGGCATGCCTTCCGCCGGCGAACCGCGCGCTCAGAAACACGTGAGCCAGATCGAGCGCGCGGATCTCATCCACGTATCTGGCTCCCAGGGTCAACACGTTGGCGTCGTTGTGCTCGCGCGTGAGCCGCACTTCGTCCACGCACTCGGCGGGGGCCGCGCGCACGCCTTCCACCTTGTTCGCGGCGATCGCCATTCCGATGCCCGTGGAGCATACCAGGACGCCTCGCTCGCAGGCGCCGCTCGACACCTCGCGGGCCACCGCGCGCGCGAAGTCCGGATAGTCGCAGGGCGCCTCCGAATCGGTTCCCAAATCCGTTACCTGGTGGCCCTCCGCGGCGAGCGCGCGGCGCAGCTTCTCTTTGAGGACAAAACCGGCATGGTCCGCGCCAATGGCGATGCGCATAAGTGGAGAAGCTTCGATTCTACCATGCTAGAATCGAGTTTTCCCTTTCCAACCCTATGCTCTGGAGCAAGTTGTTCATTCCGACGTTGCGCGAGAACCCGGCTGAAGCGGAGGTCGCCAGCCACCAGTTGCTGCTCCGCGCCGGATACATCCGCCAGCTCTCCGCGGGCCTCTATAACTATCTGTTTCTGGCGCAGCGCTCGCTGCTCAAGATCCAGCGGATTGTGCGCCAGGAAATGGACGCCATCGGCGGGCAGGAGATGTACCTGCCGGGGCTCAACCCGGCGGAGGTGTGGCAGGAGTCCGGCCGCTGGGACATCATGGGCGACAACATGTTCCGGCTCAAGGACCGCTTCGGGCGCGACCTGTGTCTGGGGATGACGCACGAAGAGATCATGACCGCGATCGCGCGCGGCGAGCTGCGCAGCTACAAGCAGCTTCCCCAGATCTGGTATCAGATTCAAACCAAGTTCCGTGACGAGCCGCGCCCCAAGTCCGGTCTGCTGCGCGTGCGCCAGTTCATCATGAAGGATTCGTATTCCTTCGACATGGACCAGGCGGGTCTGGACGCCGCCTACGAGAAGCACTTTCAGGCCTACCGCCGCATTTTCGACCGTTGCGGCCTCGAGTACACCGCCGTGGAGGCCCATTCGGGGGCCATGGGCGGCAGCCAGTCGCACGAGTTCATGGTGGAATCGGACGCGGGCGAGGACTTCGTGGCGCGCTGCTCGGCCTGCGGCTACTCGGCCAATTTGGAGAAGGCCGTGGCCACCCCCGCCGCGCCGGGCCGGCCCGATCCCGAAGGCGATCTCGATCCCGAGGAGTTTCACACGCCCGGCCGCAAGACCATCGCCGAGGTGGCCGCGTTCACGGGGCTGCCCGAAACCTCGCAGATGAAGAGCCTGGTGCTGGTGGCCGACGGCCAGCCCGTGCTGGCGCTGTTGCGCGGCGATCATCAACTGAGCGAGACCAAATTCGGCGCGGTGGCCAACGATCCGGAGTTCCGCGCCGCTCATCCGGAAGAGATCCGCGAGTGGTTCGGAGCGGAGGCCGGCTCGCTCGGGCCGGTGGGCGTTGGTAATATGACCATCCTGGCGGACCAGGCGCTGGCGGGACGGCGCAACATGATCGCCGGCGCGAATAAGGACGACTATCATCTGCGCCACGTGACCCTGGGCGAAGATTTCCAGGCCGAGATCCGCGACCTGCGCCAGGTGGCCGCGGGTGATGGCTGCCCGCACTGCGGCCAGCCGCTGCGGGTGGTCAAGACCGTCGAGGTGGGCCATATTTTCAAGCTCGGGTTTAAGTACTCCGACACGATGGGCCTGCGCGTATTGAGCGCCGACGGCAAGGAAGTCATCCCCATCATGGGCTCCTACGGAATCGGCATCGAGCGCATATTAACCTGCGCCATCGAGCTGTATCACGACAAGGACGGCATGATTCTGCCGCCTTCCATCGCCCCCTTCGACGTAGTGATAACCCCCGCCAACAACTCCGACGCGGCGCAGATGGAGACGGCGCGGAAGATCTACGAGAGCTGCCTGGCGCTGGGGATGGACGCCCTCCTCGACGACCGCGACGAGCGCCCCGGAGTGAAGTTCAAGGACGCCGACCTGATCGGCGTGCCCTGGCGCGTGGTGGTGGGCAAGAAACTGGCGAGCGGAATGGTAGAGCTGGTGGATCGCAAAACCAGGCGCTCCACGGATGTGGCCGTCGACCAGGCCGCGGGGGCGGTGAAAGCGAAGGCGGGGTAAGGCGCCCGGGACCGCCAACTATTGGCGCCACACGCGCCTTCGCGAGCTCAGCGCAGCGAAGAACGCAGGCGAGGACGCATATCTCACACGCCACCCTCCGATGTGGGACAGGCGCTTCCGCCTGTCAACCCGAGCGAAGCTCGGGCGCCGCCTGCCGAGGCCGGTTGGCAGGCGGAAGCGCCTGCCCCACAATTACCCGTGTCCGACAAAGTGTCGGCGGCGGACCGAGCGCCAGACTCGGCACGAGTGTCGAGTCGGCAGGCTGAGAGCCTGCGCCACGGAGGAGCAGACGTGCTAAGTGAACAGCATTGCGCCTAAACCCGCTCTACGGCTTCGCCCCTTCCTCGACCCTCAGCTTAGCCAGTGGCCCGCTCATGCGCAGTTCTCTGGCGCCGCTGGTTAACAGGACTACCAGGCGGCCGTCGTCCTGCGTGGCGCCGCGGCCGGTGTAGTTATCGTCGTCGGTGCGGACGGCGAGCGAGGTGAGGCGCAGGCGGGGGGCGGACTGCCACCATTCCAACGCGTAGTCGCCGGAGACGGCCCGGCAAATGGCATCGGCGCCGAGGTCGATGCCGGCGCCGGTGAAGGTCCCTTCGGAGGTGAGATCCGAGAGCAACTGGGCCCCCACGCCCGAGGTTTCCAGAGTTCCTGCGGCGTCCAGCTTGCCTCCCTGCCAGCCTAGGCCTTTCAAGCGGGCCTCCAGCCGGTAGGACGGCCGGGCGCCGCGCAGGGCCACGGAGAGTTTCCCGGTGAGGGCGGCGCCGTCGAGGCTGGCTTGCAGCTCTTCGATCTCCACCCGCGCTCCATCCCACAGCAGATGTGCGCGGACGTTCTCCAGCCCCGATCCGGCCAAGGCCAGAGAGTCGATCTGCAGCGTGCCATCGGCGGCCCGCTGCTTCAGCCAGTCCGGAACCGAAACGCGGCCCAAAGCGCGCGCGATCAGGCCCGTGCCGCGGCGCAGAGTGGGCGTCAACTCGGCTTCCAGTTCGGCGGCGTCCACCGATGCGGCCCGGATGCGAAAACGGTGCGGGCGCGTTTGCGAGGGCTCATAGCGGTAGTCGCCCGTGAACTCGAGCGAGCCCAGGCGGGCCTGCACCCGATCGAGCGCCACGCGGGCGCCGTCGATGCGCGCGCTGGCGGAAGCCAGTTCGAGCGGGTGGGCGAAGCCGGGGACGGAAATGGTGGCGTCGCTAAGCTGGATGGCGCCGGTCCAGCCGGCGCGGCCGAGGTCGCGATGGTATTGGAGACGCCCGCTCCAGGCGCCGGCCGTGGCCTGTTCCAGCCATGGAACCGCGGCCAGCGCGACTTGCGCCCGCAACGACGCTACTTGCATGGCGTCGGCCGAGATCGCGAGGTCGAGCGCCTCGCCGCTCATGTCATAGTCGGCTTCCAGGCGGGCTTCCTCGCCGCCGGCCGTGCGCACCAACGCGGGCGCCAGGCGCGCATGGCCGCGATCGAACACCACGCGAGCCTGTTCGAAACCCACCGGCGGCGACTCGGGAATCTGCAGCGCGGCGTCGTGGAAGGCCACCTCGCCCTGAAAGCTTCCCTGTCCGGAATACCCGATCACGCCATCCATGGTTCCGCTCAGCTTCAACCCCGGGGGAAACTCCATTCCCATGTGGCGGGCTAGTTCCATGATGGGCGCCACGGGAAACTGGTTCCAGTTGACCGTGGCGGCCCATTTGGGCTGGGAGAGATAGTCCGTTACACGGAAGCGGAGCCAAGCCGGCAGCGGCACGTTGCGCGGAGGGCTGGCTTCCAGCTCAAGCTGCTGCGCCATCAGGTTCGCCCGGCCGCCGATGTCCAGGGGCCAGCCGCCCCCTCCGAGCGGCAGCATGTCCCAGCGATGCACATCCTCGATGTCCAGGCGGCCGGCGATTCCCAGGTCGTCGATGGGGCCGGCCAGGTGGAGGCGCGCCGAGAGGGAGCCATGCACGCCGCCGGTCTGCCCGCGCAGCAAAGCTGAGATTTCCCCCAGGCCGGCGCGGTCCAGTTCGAGATCCAGGTCCAGGCGCTCGGGAGCGACGTACCAGCGGCCTTTCAGCGTGAACGCGCCGAGGCTTTGTCCGGAGCGGTCCGTGCGCGCGGCGCCGGCGGCGCAGGACACCCGCCACCCGGCTCCCTCCCGGGACGGCGGCGTGATATCGAGGTCCGTCTGGGTGAGATGGAAGACCGACTTGACGTCGCCGAACTTGAAATTGATACGGCTTCGCCGCACGTGGATGGCGGGGGCCGCGCTCATGATGGAGCGGT
>JBEKPK010000367.1:0-5476 GCA_049520795.1 Bryobacteraceae bacterium | reverse complement strand
CGAGGGAGAGTCATGGTACATGTCCTGATAGTTGTCGTGGGGGCTGAAGAGATAGCCCAGTTTCATCACGCGGCGGGCGCAGTCGGTGAACGCGGCATCGCCGCCGGCCTCGGGCGCCGTGGGTAGGATATCGGGATGCTGATTGTCGTAGCCGCGCTTGGTCCAGCCGCCCAGCCCGAACAGCACTTTCTCCATTTTGAGGTCGTTCTTCACGTGCTCGGCCACCTGCGCGGCCTCGTCGAAAGTCCAGTTCACGCGGACGGAAACCTCCTGGGTGCTGGCCTCGTTCATGCGGCGCTGCAGCGCCTGCCAAAGCTTGACGTTCGACGCGCCGAGATACTTGGCGCGCTCGGGATTCTGGCGGATCTTGCGGTCCCAGGTGACCAGCAGTCCGTTGGCGCGCGCCACCTCGCGGTAAGCCGCGGCGATGGAGACGTAGTCGCCCTTGCCCAGCATCTGAAGCCGCAGCGACTTCGCCGACTGCCTCAGCACGGCCGAGGTCGCCACCGTCTGGCCTCCGGCGCCGGCCGCGTTCACCGCGCTCTTGATCTCGATGGCGACATACGGGTCGGTCCACGTGACCAGCATCGCCGCCCCGCGCTTGACGAGACCGATCATGTTCATGTGGCAGCCCTCGTAATCGCTGGTCCCGAAGCGGTGGGTGAAGGCCACGCCGCTATCGGCGGGAATCAGCAGTCCCTCGCGGACGGGCACGGCCACGTATCCCTGATCCGCCGCGGCGATGGAGAACGCCTCGTCCAGCAGGCGTATGTCCTCGATTTTCATCCCCGGCGCCGCTTCGTAAGCCAGATCGAGGCTGCGACTGTCGCGCCCGGCGTTCAGCGAGACGCGAACCCACGCGTCGCTCCGGTTTGGGACGGGATGGAACGTTAGCGTGCGGGCATTGCGCGCGCCGCCGGCCTCGAAAGCGGCGAGGGGATACTTCACCGGTTTGCCGTTCTCCAGTACCGATATCTGTCCGAACCGTCCCGCGGCGGAAGACCACGTCACGCCCGCCGCCTTGTCGGTGAGCCGGTAGGACCCGTCCGCGGCCGACGCCTCAAAACGGAACGCCGGCGTCTCAATGGCCACCGGCGCCGCCTGCCCGAAGCACAGCGCGCAACCCACCAGGAGTCCGAATGCCGAACGCATGCCAATCTCCTTTAGATCACCGCCGCCGGCTTTTCGGAAGCACGAGGCTCGCACGGCCGCTTGGGCAGAGATCTTACCTCAAGAACTCGAATAGCCGAACGTATGCGCCTTGCCGCATCGGGCACAAGCCGCTCTACGGTCTGACGAAAAACGGAATGTTCGCGGTGGCCGCATTCCCCTGGCCATCCAGCGCGAAGACGAACACCCGGTAGGCCCCTTCCTGTTCCGGAGCCGTGAACGCGATTTCGCGTTCGCCGGTCTTCTGCACCAGTTCGGGCATCGGCTGGGAGCGCTTTTCGCCCATGCCCGCGTAGCCGCCCCGCGCCACCTCGGGCATGATCTCCCAGCGGACGGCCAGAGGATCGCCCTCCGGGTCGCGCACCTTAAGGGTCGCCGTATGCCGGCTCCCAGGCTTCAGGTAAACGTTGCCGGCCGCGAGCTTGCCGTCAATAGCCAGTTCCTCGACGCGCGGGGCGCGGTTGGCGGGCCACTGGCCCGTCCACACGTACTGCATCACGTTGACGCTCTCGGTCCGCTCGCCCGATTCCAGGAACATGCCGTACCAAGTGTGGGTCCGCTCCTGGCGCCACTGCCAGATGAAAACGTAGGATCCCAGGCAACGCTCGCTGTCCTTCAGGATCGCGTTCTGGTACCGCTCCAGGTAGCGCTGGGCCTTCTCCGTGCTGGTCTCTTCGATGGAAGCCTTCCACGCGGTCTGGGGGACCTGCCAGTCGCCGGACGGTCCCCATTCCGTAACCACGTAGGGCTTGTTCCAATCGTTGGCGCGAATCTTGGCGGGAACTTCTTCGATGCCCTTGTAGTAATTGATTCCGAGCAGGTCCAGGTCCGGGGCGCGCCGCTTGATCTCCTGGATATCGCCCGCGTTGATCGAACCATCGCCGATCACCGTAAGGGCCGGATGGTTCGGATCCACCTGGTGGATCATCTTCGCGACATCGTTGACCGCGTTCCAGACATTCCGGTCTTTGTAGCCCACCGAGAGCTCGTTGCCGATAGCCCACATCAGTACGGCGGGATGGTCCTTGGCTTCCATCACCCGTTTTTTCATCTCTTCGAACTGCTGGCGCACGGCCTCCGGGTTGCTGTAGTCGAATTTGTGCACCGATTCCATGCGCATGGGGAGATTCACCAGAACGGTCATTCCCAGCCGTTGCGCCTCGTCCAGAATCCGCGCGCCACTGGAGCGAACGGAGTTGGCGCCGCGCGCCGCGAGGTCCTTCATCGGAAACTGGCCGTTCGGATCTCCTCCGTACACTGCGCCCTTGATGAAGTAGGACCGGCCGCCGCGATACAGGTGGAAGCCGCCGTTCTCCATGCGGATCTCCACTTTCACCGGGCCCGCCGGCGTGGGGAAGCTTTCCTGCGCAGCTCGCAACCGCGCGCTTCCGCCCGCGAGCCACACGGACGCCATCAGGATCGCCAGCGATCCACCTTTCGGCCAACGGCCGAAGCTATTCGCCATGGTTCTAATATTAGTGCCTTTTTTGGCTCGCGATGAGGCAACTACGCCGGGCGCAGCGATCCGGGGTTGTCTTTGACCACTACTCCTTCGCCGTGTCCGCCCAAGTCCGCCAACAACTGCTTGATGGCGCCCTGGTGCAGCACGTTGTTGGCGATCACGCAGTTTGAAAGCCCTTCATATACGATGCCATAGGACGGGCTCCACTTTCCCCGGCCTCCATCGTCCTGCCCCGCCGCCAGGGTGTTCCCAACTACCGTGACGCCCGTCGCCTTCTCCAGGCGGACCTGCGAAGATTCGTAACTCTCCGCATCCGCCGCCGGCCCGCTGCGGCGCATGTAGTTGCCGGTGACGGTCATTTGCGTGCATCCCTTGCCGTTCTGCGCCAGCAGCGCCAGACCGTACCGGCTGTTGCGATCAAAGTAGTTTCCGGTGATGTTGTAGCTGTTGCCGTTCTCCACGTAGATGCCGTGGCCGTTCCATTCGATCCGGTTTCCGGTAAACGTCATGGCCGCATTCTCGCCGCGCGCCCCAAATCCCGCCCCGCGATTCGCCGACAGCCAGCAATCCATCACAAAGCCGTCCCAACCGCGCAACCGGATGCCGTCGCCGCGGTTGTAGGCGATCATCGAGTTCCGGATAAACCAGGCCCATGCGCGCCCCAGAAACACTCCGTCTCCGGTGAAACGTACGACCTGGCAGTTGTCGATGCGGAAGGAGTCCTCCCTGGCGTATTCCGGCTTGTCCAGCATGATGCCGTGGATTCCGCTGCCCAGGTTGCCGCCCGCCAGCGAAAGCCCCTCGATGGTCGCTCCGAATGCGCCGGTTATGTTGAGAAGGCACTTCGCCTTTTCGTCCGCCAGGCGGAGCACGCTCCCGCCGCCCTGCCGGTAATCCCATCCGGCGATCCCGTACAGTCCGACGTTCGGCCGTAACTGTAGGTCAGAGGCCGGATAAACGCCAGGCGGCACGAAAACGGCGCCATGCGCTTTTCCCGCTTCGTCCAGGGCCGCCTGGATCGCCTTGGTGTCGTCGGTCTTGCCGTCGCCCTTGGCGCCCCGCGCGGTCACGTCGATGAAACGTCCGCCGCCCGTCGCTCCCGTTTCCTGCGCCGCCATCGCCAGCCAGCCGCCGCCCGCGACGCCCAAAGCCATTTTCCGCCTGCTCACGCTCATAAACGCCTCTTCCGCCATACATCCGAAGCTACAGGATAACGTCGCTCAACGCGCCGCCGCCCCCTCACAACCTCCCCGGTTTTGAAGATGTCGTAACGCGCAAAGCACGCCTGCAATGCTACTACAATGGAGTGCCCAAGGGAGGCGCCTTGAAGGGAAAGATCCATCTCGGCTACCTGATCTTCCTGGCTGCCACGGCGGCGCTGGGGGGACTGCTGTTCGGCTTCGACATCGCCATCATCACCGGCGCCGGTCCGTTCCTGACGCAGCGCTTTGGATTGAACGACTTGAGCCTGGGCTGGGCTTTCAGCTCGCTCCTGTTCGGCTGCGTGATCGGCGCGACGGTGGCCGGGCGGCTCACCAACCGGTACGGCCGGCGAAGCATTCTGTTGTGGGTGGCGGCGCTGTTCTCCGCCACGTCCATCGCTACCGGCATGGCGCCGAGCTTCGCCACTTTCGTGCTGGCGCGCTTCATCGGCGGGCTGGCGGTGGGAGGCGCGTCCATTCTTTCGCCCATGTATGTGGCGGAAGTTTCGCCGCCTTCGCTGCGGGGGCGCATGGGGACGTTGTATCAGTTGTCCATCGTGGTCGGCATCCTCATGTCGTATTCCATTAACTACCTGCTGCGCAACGCCGGGGCCGCCAATTGGCGCTGGATGTTCGTTACCGGGGTGGTCCCCTCGGCGATTTTCTTCCTGCTGTTGCTGCGCGCGCCCGAGACGCCGCGCTACCTGTTTATGGCCGGCCGGGAAGGCGAGGGGTTGGCGATTCTGGAGCGCATCGCGGGGCGAGCGAGCGCCGAATCGGAGGCCGTCGAAATACGCGCCAGCCTGTTGGAGAAGCGGCGCGCCTGGGTCGATCTGCTGCGGCCGGGAATCCGGCGGCCAGTGGCGCTCGGCTTTGTCCTGGCCATCCTGATACACGTCTCCGGGATCAACACTATCATCGACTACGCTCCCACGATCCTGCGCTCGGCGGGCTGGAAGCTGGATGCCGCGCTGTTTTCCACCTTCATCGTCGGCCTCAATAATCTGCTCTTCACGCTGGTGTCTTTCGCGGTGATCGACCGCTACGGGAGAAAGCCGCTCTACATCGTCGGCTCGCTGGGCATGGCGGCGGCCCTGACCGTGCTCGCCGTGGCGGTGGCGGCAGGCCATTTCCAGGGCACGCTCGTGCTCATCCTGATCCTGGGCTATCTGGCGTTCTTCGCGTCGTGCATCGGGCCGGTTTTCTGGACGTTGATCTCGGAGATCTTTCCGAACAACATCCGCGGGACGGCCATGGCCGTTCCGGTGCTCACGCAGTGGGTCGCCAACGCCGTCGTCGTGCTCTTCTTCCCGTACGCGTTCAACCAGATCGGCAAAGCCGTCACATTCGGGTTCCTGGCGGCGATGGCCATCGCGCAGGCCGCCGTCACCTGGCTATGGGTTCCGGAAACCAAGAATAAGACTTTGGAGGAAATCGAGAGGGCTTGGGCGGGCAAAGAGGCAGTGGAGACCGTGGTTCCCGCCAAATGAATGGGCCGCGTCACGCGGGCTTAACCGGGACCGGAGGGCTTCCGGCTCAGTACATGCATTTCCGCGCCTCGCCGGCAAACGCCTCCAGCAGGAGCGGGTCGGCTTCGAAGAAGTGGTCCGAGGGGCTCAGTATATAGCCGCCTACGGCGCCG
>JBEKPK010000366.1:0-5479 GCA_049520795.1 Bryobacteraceae bacterium | reverse complement strand
ATCGTCGGCCGCGCCGAGCATGGCGCCGCAGCATTCGTTAGGATAAGCCTCACGGGCATGCGCCACCATGGCGGCCCACGGTTCGGATTCGACGCGGATCATGCCTCTTCCCAGAAGTGCTCGCTCAAATACTTCTCAGCGCTGTCGCAGAGCACGGTGACGATAGTGGCGCTCTCGCCGCGCGCCGCCAGGTCCCTGGCCAGCAGGGTAGCCGCATACACGTTGCATCCGGAGGAGATTCCCACAAGCAGGCCTTCCTCGCGCGCCAGGCGGCGCACCATGCGGTAGGCGTCTTCGGTCTCGATCCACAAGTTGCCGTCGGCGAGCGTTTCGTCGTAGATGCCGGGCACGATGGCGGTGGGCATGTGCTTGAGGCCCTCCAGCCCGTGGAAACCGCTGGAAGGCTGCGCCGAGATGCATTGTACTTCCGGCAGGTCGCGCTTCAGACGGCGGCTCACTCCGGTAAAGGTGCCGCTGGTACCCATGGCGGCCACGAAGTGGGTGATGCGTCCAGCGGTCTGGCGGATAATCTCCGGGCCGGTGTGTTCGTAGTGGGCCTTCCAGTTGGCCGGATTGTTGTATTGGTCGGGATAGAAATAACGGTCCGGATCGGCCAGGTAGATCTTGCGGCAGAGGCGGATGGCGCCATCGGAGCCTTCGGCGGCGTCGCTGAAAACCATCTCCGCGCCGTAGGCCCGCAGGATGCGCTGGCGCTCGAGGGAAGCGTTGCCCGGCAAGCACAACTTGACGCGATACCCGCGGTTGGCCGCGATCATGGCGTAGGCGATGCCGGTGTTGCCACTGGTGGCGTCCAGGATTACGCGATTGGGATTCAGCCGGCCGGAGCGCTCGCCATCCAGGATCATGTTCAGCGCGGCGCGGTCTTTGACCGAACCGCCGGGATTGAAGTACTCCGCCTTGGCCAGGATCTCGATTCCGGGAAACTCCAGGGGTATCTTCTCCAAGCGCAGCAGGGGCGTGTTACCGACAGTGGCCAGCAGGGGTTCGGCTTGGCTGCGCGAGGTCTGCGGAATGGGTAGGACGGACGCCATAGCTGTTTTACGCTATCTTGGATTCATTCGCCGGCCATCGGGATGCAAAACGCATGTAATTGCAAGCAAAGGGATTACGTGGGATGACCGAAAGACCATTGTATCATCCATATAAAACCTGTCAACAATATAGGAAATGGCCGGGGTACGCGACACAAGAGTGGACAGCGGCGTGATTGGCCAGCAAAGCTGCCCGAATCTGAGCGTACGTGTACGCCAGGCCGGCTGCCGATGTGGGGTCGGGATTTCATCCCGCCGCCGGCCTTCTGGCCGGCGTTCTTCACGCTGTCGCGATGGATTGGCGCTTGCGCCGTTTCCGCGTCCGGCGCCGCCAAAGGTTACACTGGTCCTTTGATGCCACCTACCCGCATCCCGTTTGAGACGGATGGTTTGGGTATTGCTTTGAGTCGCGGAGGCAGGCGGGCTTTTCTCGAAAAGAGACGGCCCGGCTTCGCGGGAAGGTAGAACATGTCGAAGGTATATGAAGGGCAGCTTACAGCGGCGGGCCTGCGATTCGCCATCGTGGTGAGCCGGTTCAACAGCTTCGTGACGGAGCGCCTGCTGGCGGGAGCCATGGATGCGCTCACGCGGACGGGCGCGGAGGCGGAGCTGATCGATATCGTGAAGGCGCCCGGATCCTGGGAGATCCCGCTGGCGGCCGCCGAGCTGGCGCGGGGGAAGCGCTACGACGCGGTGATCTGCCTGAGCGCCATCATACGCGGCGACACGCCGCATTTCGATTACCTGGCGGCGGAGGCGGCCAAGGGGCTGGCGCACGTCTCTTACGAAACGGGCGTGCCGGTGGCCTTCGGAGTGTTGACCACCAACACCCTGGAGCAGGCCATCGACCGGGCGGGCGCGAAAGGCGGCAACAAGGGTTTCGACGCGGCCATGTCGGCCATCGAAATGGCCAACCTGCTGCGGGCGCTGCGGCAGGGGGCGTAGGGTGGTTCGGGAACCCATGACTTAGATGCCATCGCGCCACAAATCGCGGCAGCGCGCGTTGCAGATCCTGTTCCTGTGGGATGCGCGCAGGCAACCGGACGCGGCGGACGCCTACAAGGTGGCCGAAGCCGTCGACGCCTACTACGACACGCTGTACCCGGAGGAGGAGCCGGAGCGCGATCCGTTCGCCGTGGAACTGGTGAGCGGGGCGGCGGACCATCTGGCCGAGCTGGACGAGCTCATCACCAGGCACGCCGAGCACTGGCGGATGGAGCGTATGCCGAACGTGGACCGCAACATACTGCGCCTGGCAGCGTATGAGATGGCGCATGGGGGTACGCCGGCGGCGGTGGCCATAGACGAAGCGCTGGAGTTGGCCCGCAAGTTCTCGAACGAGGAATCGGTGCAGTTCGTGAACGGCGTGCTGGATGCGATCCACAGGGGCCTGGGGGCGGCGCCGGCCGGGGCGGTTGCGCCGGAGGTGTGAAGAGGGTTGAAGAAGGCAGGCGGAACCGCCCGCCCCACCAGCTTCCGCCAGATGGGGCGTGAAGCGTACGCCACAAGCGCCTTTTTCGTAGCTAACCCATCGCTTGGAGCGTCTAAGAAACCGGTAGGGTATACTTTTCATATAAGTAAGGACGGTCTGTCGATGCCCCAGAAGAGGCGAATCCCGATTTTCGCGCCGCTGGCGATTCTGGCGTGCGCCCTGGCGGGAGGTTTCTACGGCCCCAAGTCCGAGGTGGCCGCGGCGGCTTCGGAGGGGGACGATTTAAGCCCGGAAGTTGGCAGTTTCACGCGGGCGTTCGCGCTGGTGGAGCAGAACTTCGCGGACCCGGTGAGCGCCGACAAAGCCATCTACAAAGGGGCCATTCCGGGAATGCTGCGGACCCTCGATCCGCACTCCAACTTCTTCGATCCAAGGGATTACCAGCTCTTTCGCGAGGACCAGAAGGGGCAATACTACGGGGTCGGCATGCAGGTGGGGCCGCGAAGCGGCAAGACGGTGGTTATGGCCCCGTTTCCGGGAGCGCCGGCGTACAAAGCGGGGCTGCGGCCGGGGGACGAGATCATCAAGGTGAATGGTAAAGCCACCGACAACCTGACCACCACCGAGGTGGCCGACCTGCTAAAGGGCCCGCGCGGTACGGAAGTAACCGTGGTGGTGAGCCGCGAGGGCACGCCGCAGCCGCTTTCCTTTACCATGATCCGGGACGAGATCAGCCGCAAGAGCGTGCAGGATGCGTTCTGGGTGAAACCCGGAATCGCCTACGTGAAGGTTCTCCAGTTCGCCGAGACCACCAGCAAGGAACTGGACGACAACATGAAGCGTCTGGGCGAGAACAACATCAAAGGCTTGATATTCGACCTGCGCGACAACCCGGGCGGCCTGCTGAACGAGGGCGTCGCGGTGGCGGACCGCTTTCTGCAGAAGAACCAGGTGATCGTTTCGCACCGCGGACGGGCCAGCGCGGAAAAACCTTACGTGGCGCGCAACGGCAACCATGGGCGGGATTACCCCATCGTGGTGCTGGTGAGCCGGCTCTCGGCGTCGGCGGCGGAGATTGTCTCGGGGGCCATGCAGGACCACGACCGGGCCTGGGTGCTGGGAGAGAAGACCTTTGGCAAAGGGCTGGTGCAGACGGTATATCCGCTTTCCGAGAATACCGGCCTGGCGCTGACGACGGCGCATTTCTACACGCCCAGCGGGCGGCTGATCCAGCGGGACTACACCAATAAATCCTTCTACGACTATTACTATCACCGCGACGAAAGCGCCCAGAATTCGAACGATGTGAAGATGACCGACAGCGGCCGGACGGTATACGGCGGGGGCGGCATCACGCCCGACGAGAAATACGAGACGCCCGTACTCGATCACCTGGAGACGGTGCTGTACCGGGATGGCCTGTTCAACTTCACGCGGAATTATTTCGCTACGCACAGTTCCACGCTGCCGCAGGGCTGGATGCCGAACGAGATGGTTCTGAACGATCTGCACGATTTCCTGCTGCGCACCGGCGCGCAGTTCACGGAAGCCGCGTTCACCGTGGACCACGATTGGATTGTGCGCAACCTGGGCAGGGAGATGTACACCACGGCTTTCAACGTGGACGTGGCCGACCAGTTCTACGCGCAGACCGATCCGGAAGTGGCGCGGGCGGTGGATGCCCTGCCGAAAGCGACGGCGCTGCTGGAGAGCGCCAAGAAGATGGTGGTGCAGCGCATGCACTCGCAGCCGGATGCGCCCGGGGCGGCCGCGCGCCGGTAACGCGGTGGGATAAGGCTCCAGCCTTGTCAATTTGAGCGCAGCTCGGCGGATGGGGCTGCCCGGCGTCCGGCGCGTTTGGCGGGCGAAAGAGCCAGCCCCGCAAGCCCCCACGCTACAATCGAGGTTTGCATCCCCTACCTCAGATCGTCGTTCTAGATGCGGGCGGCCAGTATTGCCACCTGATCGCGCGGAAAGCGCGGGACCTGGGCGTGTACGCCGAGGTTCGCGCCAGCGAGACGCCGGCGGCCGAAATGGAGTTCGCCCGCGGCATTATCATTTCGGGCGGACCCAACAGCGTGTACGACGCGGGCAGTCCCACCGTGGACCCCGCCATTTTCTCCTCCGGGCCGGCCGTGCTGGGCATCTGCTACGGGCAGCAGCTTATGGCTCACCTTCTGGGCGGGGAGGTGCGCAGAGGGGAGAAGGGCGAGTACGGGCTGGCCACGCTGAAGTTGGACGACTCGAGCAACCCCATGTTCGCCGGCCTGGCGGGCTGGCAGCAGGTATGGATGAGCCACCGGGACACGGTGGTGGGCCTGCCGGCGGGTTTCGCCGGGGCGGGCAGCACGGAGACTTGCCCCATAGCCGCCATGGCCGCTCCCGAACGGCGGCTGTATAGCGTACAGTTCCATCCCGAGGTCGCGCACACCGAGCGCGGCCGGGAGTATCTCTCCCATTTCCTGTTCCGGGTGTGCGACTGCCATAAGGATTGGGACCCGCGCCATCGCGCGCCTCTGCTGGAGCAGGAGATCCGCGAGTGCGTGGGCGTCCGCAACGTGTTTTTCTTCGTGAGCGGGGGCGTGGATTCGAGCGTAGCTTTTGCCCTGTGCCGGCGCGCGCTGGGCGAAAGCCGGGTGCGCGGCGTATACGTGGATACCGGCCTCATGCGGGAAGGGGAGACCGACTACATAAGACGCCTGGGCGGGATCGCCGTGGAACATGCCGAACGCCAGTTTCTCGATGCGCTGGCCGGAGTGACCGATCCCGAACAGAAGCGCCACATCATCGGAGAGGAATTCGTGCGCGTCCAGGAGCGCATCATCGAGGAGCGGAGCCTGGAGGACGAGCGCTGGATACTGGGGCAGGGAACCATCTACCCGGACACCATCGAATCCGGCGGCACGGTCAACGCAGCGGTCATCAAGACGCACCATAACCGGGTGGCGGGGATACAGAAGCTGATCGCCGGCGGGCGCATTGTGGAGCCGCTGAA
>JBEKPK010000365.1:0-5484 GCA_049520795.1 Bryobacteraceae bacterium | reverse complement strand
GGGCTGCGGAGTTGCGCTGGTCATTCACTTCATCCGGCATGAGACCCCAGGTAAAGCTTGGATTCTCTCCGACGGGAAGAAGTAGATGGACCTTCAAGCCGGGAGCTCAGGCATTCGCTGAGCGCGGGCCGGTAAGCCCGCGCTCAGCCCATCGCGGCGCACACCGCCGCGCCTACCTGTTCGGTAGTGGCGGGCGCGCCCGAAGGTCTTAGATCCGCCGTGACCTTTCCGCCGGCCAGGACCGCTTCCACGGCCCGCTCCACGGCGGAGGCTTCTTCCTTCAATCCGAAACTGTATTCGAGCAGGGCCGCCACCGAACCGATGGCGCCCAGCGGGTTGGCCTTGTTCTGCCCGGCGATATCCGGGGCCGAGCCGTGCACGGGCTCGTACAGGCCCACCCACGCTCCCGAAGGCCGCCTGTCGCCGATCGAGGCCGAGGGCAGCATGCCGATGGACCCCGCCAGCACCGCCCCCTCGTCGCTCAGAATGTCGCCGAACATGTTCTCCGTGAGCACGATGTCGAATCGCCTGGGATTCAGAATCAACTGCATGGCGCAGTTGTCCACCAGCAGGTGATCGAGCGTCACGTCGGGAAACTCCGCCGCCACCTCGCACACCACGCGCCGCCACAGTTGCGAATTCTCGAGCACGTTGGACTTGTCCACCGAGGTGACCTTCTTGCGGCGCCCGCGCGCCAGGCGGAAGGCCACGCGGGCCACACGCTCGATTTCCGAGCGCGTGTAAGTCATGGTATTGACCGCCCGCGTCTCCGCGCCGTCTTCCACTATCCCGCGCGGAGTACCGTAATAAATCCCGCCCGTCAGTTCGCGGACGATGATCATATCGGCGCCTTCCACCAGGTGATTCTTCAGGGGCGAAGAATCGAGCTGCGATGCGTACGCGCGCACCGGACGCAGGTTGGCGAAAACTCCCAGCGCCTGGCGCAGCCCCAACAATCCCTTTTCCGGCCGCTGGTCCGGCGGCGCGTTATCGAACTCCGGAAGACCCACCGCCCCCATCAGCGTGGCGTCCGCCTCGAGCGCCAGCCGCCGGGTCTCTTCGGGCAGCGGCGAGCCCGTCTTATGGATCGCCACGCCTCCCAGCAGCCCTTCCGTCAAAACCAGTTCGTGCCCGTATTCTCCGGCCACATGGCGCAATACACGCACCGCCTCCCGCGTCACCTCGACGCCGATTCCGTCTCCGGGCAATGCCAATATCTTTAGACGCATTCGATAATCGTATCTTCTTTCTTCCCTTGACTCCGGCTCCTGTTTTCTCCGCGCCTCCGCGCCTCTGCGTCAAACCTACTTCGCCGTGGCTCCCTCCGCTTGCGGCTCTTCTCCCATGCGCATCATGTCCACCAGTTCCCGAATTTCCTCGTTCATGAGGCCCTTCTTGCGGTGGTCGGCCACTCCGCAGAAGCGCCCGTACAGATCGTCGAGCTCCGCGCGCGTAAGTGCGTAGCCCATGTCCTTGCAGCGCTCGTTCAGCGCGTGCCGCCCGCTGTGTTTGCCGAGCACCAGCTTTCCTTCCGGCACTCCCACGGTGCGCGGATCGATGATCTCGTAGGTGGTCTTCTCCTTCAGGTATCCGTCCTGGTGGATGCCCGCCTCGTGCGAGAACGCGTTGCAGCCCACGATGGCCTTGTTGGGCTGAGGGCCGAAGGTGATGAGCGAAGCCAGTAGTTCGCTCGCCGAATACAGATGCTCTGTGTTCACCTTGGTGTGGAACGGGAAAATATCGGCGCGGGTCTTGAGAATCATGACCACTTCCTCGAGCGAGCAGTTGCCCGCCCGCTCGCCGATCCCATTGATGGTGCACTCCACCTGCCGCGCCCCGGCCTGCACGGCCGCGATGGAGTTCGCTACCGCGAGGCCCAGGTCGTCGTGGCAGTGAATGCTCACGATGGCCGAATCGCCCAGATTCCGCACCACGGCCCCGATCAGCGCGCCGAACTCGGAGGGGATCGAGTAGCCCACCGTGTCCGGGATGTTGACGGTTCGCGCGCCGGCGGCGATCACCGCCTTGGAAACCTGGGTCAGGTAGTCCAGGTTCGTGCGGGCCCCGTCTTCCGCCGAGAATTCCACATCGTCGGCAAAGCGCCGCGCCAGCTCTACCGCGCTTGCGGCCTCCTCCAGCACCTGCTGCCGCGATTTCTTTAGTTTATACTTCAGGTGAATATCGCTGGTCGCGATAAATGTGTGGATGCGCGGCCGTTTGGCGTGTTCGAGCGCCTTGGCCGCCCGCTCGACGTCGAGCTTGCAGCAGCGCGCCAGGGCGGCGATCTGCGCCCATGGGTACTCGCGGCTGATGGCGTCCACGGACTCGAAGTCGCCCTCCGAAGCGATGGGAAAGCCCGCTTCGATGATGTCGACCCCGAGTTCCACGAGCTTGCGCGCCATCCGCAGCTTCTCGGTGGTATCCATGCTGCAACCCGGCGATTGTTCGCCGTCGCGCAGCGTGGTGTCGAAGATGTATACTCGGTCGGTCATGTTAAAAGATCCAGTACTCGCATTATCGCGGTCCGGCGGCTAATTTGGCAAATTTATAATATTAGACCGACACATTAGCGAATGTTATAATCACGGGAAGCATGGAACTTTATTCCCTTCACGTATTTCTGACCGTGGCGACGGAGAAGAGTTTCTCCAGGGCCGCCGACCGCCTCCTGCGCACCCAGCCGGCGGTCTCGCTGTCGCTGCAGCGCCTGGAGCAGGAGCTTGGCGAGAAACTCATCGACCGCTCCGGGAAGGATCTGATCCTCACCGACGCCGGGCGCGCGGTGCTGGACTACGCGCGGCGTTTCGAGAGTCTGCAACAGGAACTCGAAAACTCCCTCGCCGAGCTGCGCGACAATTCCGCCGGCCGCCTCACCATCGGGGCCAACGAATCCACCACCCTCTACCTGCTGCGGCACATCGAACGGTACCGGGAACTCTATCCCAAAATCAAGGTGCAGGTGCGGCGCAGCCTTTCGAGCAAGATCCCCAACGAGCTGCTGGACGGCAATCTGGAGCTGGGCGTAATCAGCTACGACCCGGGCGACGAGCGGCTCAAATCGAAGGTCATCTATATCGACGCCCTGGCCTTTGTAGTCTCGCCGCGCCACCGCCTGGCGCACCGCAAGACCATCTCCATCTCCGAGCTGGCCTCGGAAACCTTCATCGCCCACAACGTGATTTCGCCCTACCGCGAAGTGGTCCTGCGCGAGTTTCAGGCTCATAAAGTCCCTCTGCGCATGGAGGTGGAGATGCCCACCATCGAGAGCATCCGCAAGATGGTGCAGAATGATAATGGCGTGGCGTTTCTGCCGCGCATGTGCGTGGAGCAGGAGATCGAGGGGAAACTCATCTGCGAAGTGCGCATCAAGGAAATGCACGTAGAGCGCAAGATCCGCCTCATCTACCCGACCCGCCGGGCCCTCAGCCACGCCGCCAGGGCGTTCCTGGAAGTCGTGGGCTGAGCGCTCCGGGAAGCGGTCCCTGATCTACCTTCGGTCCTCTCCGCGTCTCCGCGTCTCCGCGTCGAAGAGGTCTCCTGTTTGGCTCCGGCTCCGCCGGGTTCTCCCCGCTGGACCGGGTGTATACTGAACAGGACCCGGAACTCCAAAATTAACATTCCGGGCAAAAGTCGTCGACTTGCTGGAGGTTCCGATGAAGAGGCTTTTCCAAGCGTCCCTACTGTTGGCGGTCGCCGTTTCTCTCGCCGCCGCACAGGGTAAGCCCATCCCTCAATTGGTGAAAAAAGGCGACAAGTTCACCTTCCTGGTGGATGGAAACCCCTTCCTAATCCTGGGCGGCCAGGTGGCCAACTTCAGCGCCTTTCCGGACCGCATGGAAGTGGCGTGGCCCAAGCTCAAGGCCATGAACGCCAACGTGGTGGAGTACCCGGTCTATTGGAACGTCGTCGAACCCGAGGAAGGTAAGTTCGATTTCACCGATTTCGACAGGATTCTCAATGCCACCCGCGCCCATGGTTTGCGCGCCGACCTGCTTTGGTTCGGCTCCTGGAAGAACGGGGCGATGGACTGGACTCCCAACTGGGTCAAGACCAATCCGCAGCGCTTCCCCCGCGTGATCGATCCCGGCGGCAAGCCCATCCGCGTCCTCTCGCCCATGTCGAAGGCCAACCTGGACGCCGACCGCAAGGCGTACTCGGCCATGATGAAGCACCTCCGGGAAGTGGACGAAGCCGACCGCACGGTCATCCTGATGCAAGTGGAGAACGAGCCCGGTTTGCTCGGCAGCGTGCGCGATTTCTCCCCGGAATCCAATAGGCTGTTCGACGGTCCGGCGCCGGCGCCGCTGGTGACGGCTCTCAAGAAGAAGCCGGGGACGTGGAAGGAAGTCTTCGGCCGGATCGCCGACGAGGCTTTCAGCGCCTACTACCTTTCCACTTACATCGATGAAGTCGCCAAGGCCGGCAAGCAGATCTATCCGCTGGTGACGTACGTCAACACGTGGAACGGCGGTTACGGCACGAATGATAACTATGAGAAATTCGACCGTCCGGGCGAAAGCTACCCAAGCGGCGGGGCTGTGTCGCACATGCTGGACCTGTGGAAGGCGACGGCTCCGGACATCGATATTCTCTCTTCGGACACCTCCAGCCAGCCGGGCGATCCCTACCGGCTGATTGCCTCCCGCTATCGCCGTCCGGACAATCCTCACTGGAGCCCGGAGGCGGTGAGGGGACTAGTGGGCGCGCGCAATTCCTTTTATGCATTGGCGGAATTCGATGCCATCGGCTTCGGCGGCTACGGAGTGGACGGCGCCGCCGCCTCGCCGCTCGAAGTCAGTCCATCGTTCGTCGACCTGGCGGCGAATTTCCGCCTTTTCCAGGCGGCCATGCCGGCCATTCTGGATCTACAGGGGACCGGAAGGCTGCAAGCCGCGGTCGAGGAAAGCCCCATCCGGGCGCGCAACCTGATCCTCACCAATTACGATGCGCTGGTGCGATTCCGTCCTCCCAGCAGGCTCAACCCGGTCCTCCCTGCGGGCGATCCTTCGGGGCGGGTGTTGATCGGCGAATTGGGGCCGGACGAATTCCTGGTTTTGGGTTTCGATTCCACCGTGCAATTCCGGCCGGTGCAGGGATCGGACCGCACGGCGGCGCAATTCCTGTCGGTCGAGGAGGGTTATTACGACCGGGATGGAGCATGGAAGGTGATCGATATCGGGCACACCGCGCAAGGCGATTACGACCCTCCCACGGTCACGCTGCCCGCACGCGGAGCGGTCATCCGGGCCAAACTCACGACCTACTGACGGCCCCCCGGGGGATTGTGTGGGGTCAAGCCTTCGGGCTTGCCGCCGGGCTTCTGCCCGGCGTCTCGCTCCGGCGCGAGGAACGCCGGCCCAATGGCCGGCGGCAAGGTGTGCCCAGCATGGGCAGAGTCTTGTTGGATGAAAGGAGCCAATCGGAGCCGATGACGGCAACCGTAGCCGAAGCGCAAGGCGTAGTCGCGAGACGAAGCCGAAAGAA
>JBEKPK010000364.1:0-5490 GCA_049520795.1 Bryobacteraceae bacterium | reverse complement strand
GCCAACATGAAGCCGGTATTCGAGGCGCTGAAGAAGGCGGGTCTCGACCCGGAGCTGCGGCGCGACGAAGAGCACTCGGCCTTCGCCGTGGTCTACCGCGATTCCACGCACGCCGAGCGAAGCATCGGCCTGGCGCTGGCCGCCGCGCCGGAATACCGCCGGTTTCGCGCGCTGGCCCGGAACATCGCGCGCTTCAATCACCCGCCTTTCATAGTGGTGAAGAACGAGCGCCGCGAAACCCAGCCGAACTGGCTCGACCTGCTGAACTTCGTCAAAATCGAAGGTAAGAAAGACGCCTCCGTGCAGCGTTACAAAGGTCTGGGCGAAATGAACTCGGAGCAGCTCGCGGATACCACCATGAACCCCGAGAAGCGCACGCTGCTGGTGGTGCGGCTGGAGGACATGGTCAAGAGCGAAGAGATTTTCTCGACGCTCATGGGCGAAGACGTGGAAAGCCGGCGGAAGTTCATCGAAGAGAATGCGCTGGACGTGAAGAATCTGGACGTCTAAGTCTAAGGGCCCAGGGCCGGTGTCCACCCGCCGCGATACGTCCCGTTACATTGCAGAGATGCGCGCTCCTGTTCAGCGCGCCACCAGGCGAACCGGGCCCAGCAGGCCGGAAACGGGCGGTGCGCCGCCGCGACCCCTGCCGCCTGCGGCGGGGGGAGGCGCAGCGCCTCCGGCTGCGATCTGTCCATCCCCAACCTGGGCGCCGCGACCTCTCCCGCCGGCGGGAGCAGGTTGGCCTCCTCGACCGCCTGCGGCAGTTGGCGCCGGCGGAGGAGCCCCCGAGCCTCCGCGGCCCGAGGAAGTCGCTTGCACCTCTATTTCCAAATCGTTGGCGCCGGTTTTCAAGGCGCTGGTCACGTCCCAGCGATAGGGTTGCCAGGCGTGCGCTTCGAATTCCTTGCCGTTCAACTTGATTCGGGCGTACTCGCGCACATCGGCGATTTCGAGATACACCCGTTTTCCGGAGGGCGCCGCGGGAGCCGTGAACTGCTTGCGATAGGTGGCCGGTCCTCCGAATGACGGCGCCCCAAGATCCTGCCAGGATCGCAGCGGGGTGGTCAACTGCTTGCCGTTCAGGTCCACCGTCCAGTCGCCGACCAAGTCGGTCAACGCGCTCGACGTCACCATCGCGGGCTCCGGGTTGGAGACGCCGGCGGGAAGCGTCCCCACCACGATGACCTTCGCCTCGTAGGGTTCGAGCAGAAGTGGAAGGCGCACGGCATCGCCCTCGGCCGTAGCGCCGGAGATGGGATGAATCTCGCCCGTCGCCAGGTCCCAGGCCTGCGCCTGGCCGCGTCCGGCGATAGTGGCGATGCGCGATTCCTCCTTGTCGCTCTCATTGAAGAAATAGTACATCTCGGCGTCGCGCCAGCTCCGGTGCGCATAGGTCAATCGCTGCCAGGGCCGGTCCAGCAACACGTCCGGTTTCGGCAGCGCCGAAATCACCCGGTCGGTGATATCGCCGGAGGGCTCGATGAGCGTGGCGAAGCTCAGGTCGGGTTTCTCTTTGGCGTCCCGGAACGTCTTGTCCACCACCAGCGTGGGCGTCTTGCCCACGAAAATCACCTTGCCGCCGGCTTTGACGAAGGCCTGAAAACGCTCCAGGCCGGTGCGCGTGATCACCGCGGTGGAGGGAACCACGATGGCCCGGTAAAGCTGGCCGCTGAGGTTCCGGAAGCCGCCGTTCTCAATAGTGGCTACCGAGCTGAGCGACTGCTCGTCGAAGTAATCCCAATCCACCTGGTGTTCCAACAACTGCCACCCCAGCTTGGTCATGCTACGGTCGGCCGCTTCGTCTCCCATCCACATGCTGTTGGAGGGATAGTAGAGACCCACCTGGGCCGCCGGGCGTCCGATGGCCATCAAATAGCCGGCCCGGTCGGTATACCACGCCAGCATGGGCGCCTGTGGCGGCGCGGCCGTCGTTCCGCCCGGGCCGCGCCCTCCGGCCAGGCCGACCTGCAGCGCGTTTATCCCCCTCACCAATTGAAAATCCAACTGGAACTTGCCGTCGATGCCCAACCCGCCGCCGGATTCGGTCCAAACCTTGGGCCGGCCGAACAGGTGCGCCGCCGAAGAGGCCAGCTTGGGGAAATTGTTGTTTTCGTTCCACGTCGCGTCATACGCGTGGACCCGGTTTGGCACAAGCTGGCTCAGGTTGTCGATGCCCGGCACTCCTACGTACCGCATGTCTCTGAGGTAGTCGCCCTCGTTGCGGATATGGTCCTCGGGCAAGTCCAACCGCAACGCCTGCTCCTCGTGGTTCAGGTGAACCAGGTACTCCACATTGTTCTTCGCGCACCAGTCCGCCTGCACGCCGAAAAAGGAATCGCGGAACATTCCGCTCCAGACGTCCCAGTAGTCCGCTTTCACGCGCCAGGCTTCGTCGGTCATCTTGGGCGCGAATAGAAGCGGCAGGTATGGCTGGAGGTCGTAGCCCTTCTGCTGCCGGAACTCGTCGAGCAACTTGGGCGTCCACGGCATGAAGCCGGTGTAGTCGGGCTCATCGCCGAAAAAGCCCAAGACGGTTTTGCCGAACTCATCCCCCACCGCCTGTTTGTAAGTCTCGTGGGTGATCTTGAGGAAGGCTCGGGTGGCATCCGGGTTCAGGTAGTCGATCAGGGAATACTGGCTGTCCTTGGCGCGCGTGCCGTCGGCCCGGGCCGACATGCGGGTAGGAGAACTGCGAAAGATATGCCTTACCAGGAGCAGCTCCCACGGTCTCGGGTAGCCGCCCGCGCCGGGCGGTGGCGCCGGGGCCATCCACTTGATTCCGCTCGGGCCAATCGGCACATTGATGACCGCGCCGGTTTGCGCGAACACCGCCAGCGCGCCCAACGTATCGGGCGGCGTGGGCATGGTCAATGTCTGGCCCGGCATCACGCTGATCCGTATGTCCGCGTCGAGCCCCTGCATGGTGAGCTGGGGGTATTGCTCGCTGATCTTGCCGCCGGCAAAGCCGCTGGGGTAGTCGTATTCGTCCTGAATCCACAGCTTCATCCCCCGCTTGGCCGCTTCCTGAACCACGAACTTCACCTGGTTGATGTGCTCCGGGGAAAGGTACGCCGGCTCGCCGCGTCCCGGCGACATGTTCACCACGAAGACGCCGTTAGCCGAGAGCCGGTCGAGATCCCGGACGATTGCGGCCATCCTTTCCTTGGCGTCGGGGCCGTTCCAACCCATAAAAGGCTGAATGGCGCCGTACTCACGCGGCGGCGTCTTGAAGTTGGCGGCCACGTCGCGTACCGAGGGGACGGTGATTTGCTGCCAGGGGCGTTGGGCCGGCAGCGCGGCAACCAGCAGCCCGGCAAGGGCCAATGCGGCGATGATATTCTTCATCCGATACTCCTGTGAATTCCCGTATCGTCATTGTATATGGCGGCGGCGCCCGCGAGGAGCGACGGGGCGGACAGTCCCCACTACGTTTTGGGGCCGGTTTCCACTCCAGTGTGTCCCACATACCGACCGCGACCGCCAAGGCGAATCTTGAGAGTTTCTTCCGCAGGGTGTAGTTGGAACACGTGGCTAGAGGGTCTTAGCTAGCGGGGACCTTAGTGCGGATTCTTCTCTTGTTCTCGATGGCGGCGCCGGCGCTGCTCGGCCAATATGCCAACCTGATTGCCACCTCGGATGGAGGCTCCGTGTACCTGCAGGCCCACACAGGCCCCGTAACGAACAGTTGGTACGTGGCGCGAGCGGACATTGCAGGGCCGAGCGTGACGCCGATTGACGGTCCCCTGGCCGACGTAGATGGCGCGAGCGACATACTGGCCACGTCCCAGACCCAATGGCGGTACTGCGGATTCGCCGGCAGCTCGTGTTGGCTGGCGGCAGGATGCTACGGGTCTTTCCAACTGGAAGGCCCAGGATTCAATCATGACAACAGCGCCAACGGCGCGCAGTATCGGGACACCTTCATCCGGCTCTCGCGTTCGGGCAGATATGCCTGGATCGATCAGACGGGATGCGGGTATCCGGTGGGACCGGTCCCGATAACGCCGTCCTTGAACGGCCTGTACGAGTCGGACTCGCTCGATCTAGTATCCGCCAAGCAAAAAGGCCAACTCGCAAACCAGCGCTTCGGCCGGCGGGCGATCACGGATCTCGGCCAGGCTTTGACGATCGCCGGCGCGCAACTGGAATGGCTGGACGCGACCGGGATACATCTCATTCGCAACGTCTTCGGCGCCTACGAGGCCGTGACCGATGCGCAGGGAAACAACGTTGCCTATATCGACGGGCCCTCCGGCGAACTGCACTGGGTCACCGGCCCCGACTGGATGGGCGCTCAGGATTTCGATTTGGGAGTCACAGGATCGGCGCCCGCGCTGACGGACGACGGAAGCGGCCTCCTTTTTCTGGCCGCCGACGATTCTCTTCGACTGTACGTGCGGGCTACGGCAGAGTTCCGCATCCTGGGGCCGGGAAGTTACAGCGCTTTTACTACCGCCGGCGGGGTGGTTTTCGCGGTGACCCAGGGTGGATCCCTGGTTCGCATCGATCTTGCGAGCGGGGACGAGTCGGTGTGGCTCGATCCGTTTGTCCAGATCGATGGGGTGGAAGCCCCGGACGTAGTGCCGAACTGGTGCACCTACGTATGCTACGGCGTGACGGAATACCCGAAAATCGTGAGCCCGGGGATGGTCGTGGTATTGGACGGCAGCGCGCTGGGCACGACGGGCTGGAGCGTCCGCGCCGCGGGACTGGAAACGCCGCTACTGCCGCTTTCCGACGCCGGGGCGTGGCTTCAGGTTCCCAGCAGCGCGGACGCTAGTACGAAGGCACTCGAGATCTTCAAGCCCGGGTTAGCGATCAGCTACCAGTTCCAGGTTCAGGTCCGCAGCCCGGCAGTCGTCTGCCTCGCAACCGCGCACCAGGACTTCAGCCGCATCGTTACGGAGGACGACCCGGCGATTCCCGGCGAGGCGGTTCACGTCTTCCTCACTGGTCTGCAAGGGACGGAAGCAGTGGCGAACGGCGTCGCCAACCCCACAGATCACCTGATCATGGTGGCGAATCCACCGCCGCTATACGATCCAGGGGCGCTCCAGGTCCTGTTCTTCGGGCTGGCACCGGGGCTGATTGGACTTCAGCAACTCGACCTCCTCATCGTGGGGACCCCTGCCGGAAATCTGTTCACCCCGTCTGGGATCTCTAGCGCCTTCATCCCGACGTACAATTGCGCTGCCCCCGCGGTCGCTGCGCCCTAGGAATACCAGTCGGGCCAGCTTGTCACGAGTGGCGGCGACAGCGGCCACCTGCACCAATTGGCCAGTGGTTCTGGCAGCTTTCGGCATTTCGGCAGGCAATAGCCGGCGGCTCACTGACGCGCGGTCTCCGGCGCTTCCGCCGTCACCGGCAACTCATCCGGCGACAAAATGCGCGCGCCCATCCATCCGGCTTCGCGGAAACGGTCCGGCGCGGGAGTCAACACGAGCTGGTAACTGGTGGCATCGAGCGGCGGCTCCGGACCCTCGGAGC
>JBEKPK010000363.1:0-5490 GCA_049520795.1 Bryobacteraceae bacterium | reverse complement strand
AGCCCCGAGCCATTGAGAGGGAAGATCCCCGGCGAAACGCCGCCGATTGAGATAGTTGTGGATTGAATCGTCCCATTCTGATTCTGGATCGTCACGGTCGCTGTTCCCGCGGCCGTGCCTAACGGAATCTCGAAATTGATCTGGCCCGGCGAGACGAAGTAGAGGGGAGCCGGACGCGCGACGCCGGCTGAGTCTGTGACCGTCACGGAGTTGCCGTCGAGCGATGTGGGCAGTGGCACGGTCGTCGCCGCCGCGGTTCCGCTGGCCATCTTAACGCCATATATCGAGATGATGGACTCCGCCGCGAAGGCTTCGACTTGTCCGGAAGGGCCTAGTGTGACGACCGGGCTGTTTAGCGCGATCTTGGCGATGTAGCCGTCGTAGCTGTTACCGGTGCCGGGATTCTTTAAGGCGGTCTGAAACGCGCCGGGCGTCGTCGGCAGTGTAGTGTCATAGGTGTAGCTCGCTACATAAATGCTCCCCGGCGCATCCACCGCCAAGCCCCTCAGGGTGAAGCCTCCTTGAATCAGGGAAGCAAACAGCAACGTGCTTCCCGTCGGGTCGAGTTTCGCCACGAAGCCCCAACTATTGTTTAGACCAGGCTGCACTGGATTCACAGGCACGAACGAGTCGTTACCTGGATTGTGGCCGGCTACATATACATTCCCTTGCGTATCGAGTTGAATGGATGAGAAAAAGTCGGCGGGTTCCACCAGCGCGGACCATACCAAGCCTGTTCCGCTGGGATTCAATTTGGTCACAAATGCGGCAGGGCAAAGGTCAGCGCCATTTCGCGGGCAGGGAGTGTTGTAGGCGCCTGTCGTTACGGGGAACGTCGGTGAATTTGTGTAGCCACCAACATACGCATTCCCCTGGCTATCGGCAGCCACGTCGCTCGGGAAGTCACCGAAACCTACGCCTGTCGCTTCCAGGTAGGTGAGATACGTGAGGGCTGCTCCATTTGCCGCCACCGGTCCGAACTTGGCGGCAAATCCGGCAAGTGGAATGGAATTGGCCACCCCAAGGGTCGGCTGGAACGCACCTGCGGTGGCAGGCAGGCTGGGCGAGCTGGTAACGCCCACCACATAGAAATTCCCGTTGGGGTCCACGGTAACGCCGAAGGCCTCCGAGGTGGTCGCCCCACCCCCGGCGGGCGCGGCATTCGGATCGCCAAGAAGAGTGGAATACAACAACGTCGACAGGTTAGTGTCGAAAACGGAGACAAAACCGTACCCATTGAACGAAGCAGGCGGCGTCGGAATCACAGTGTGCGTGGTTGTGGGGAAGGGGCACGTAGAACCGTTCGGAGTGCAATTGTAACTCGTATAACCCACGACGTAGGCCCGGCCCTGCGAGTCCGTTGCTACGCCCAGTCCATAGGTTAAGGGAGCACCCAAAAAGGTCGACTTCGTCAGTTGGCCGGCATTGTTGAGCTTGGCTACAAAGGCGGTGAAATTGCCGGAGTATACCTTTTGGAAAGCGCCTGGCGTCATCGGAAAATCACTGGCATTAGTGGTACCCACGACGTACACTGAGTTCTCGAGGCTATCCCAGACAATCGAGGCGCCAAGGTCTGTACCGGCGCCCCCTCCGGCAGTGACGGAGCCTCCCAGATAAGTGCTGTACAGCAACCCGGCGCCGGTTGGGTTCAGTGCACTCACAAAGGCCGTGTAAGCGCCTCCGGCCTCGTTTCTGGTGGCTTGATAGGCATTGGCTACGGGAAAATCGTTTGAAAGCGTTTCTCCAGTAACGTAGACGTCGCCGGCCGAGTCAATGGCCAGCGCGTGGGTGGGACTAGTCGTTTGGCTCACGCCCGTGATGCCACCGATGTAGTCCACGCTGGAACCGCCCAAGTACGTCAGATACGTAAACACGGGATCGATCACCAGCGTTTGGTTGTGGTCGTATTTGCCCAGGTGGAAACGAACTTTGTTGGCGGCGACGGTATAGCTGGCCTCGACAGTTTTCTTCTCGCCGGCGACGTTCTGGTAAACCACCGGCTTCTTCAAAGCCAGATCGCCGTCCGCCAGCTTCAGAACGACGTTGCCGTCGGCGTCGAGATTCGGCTTTGCGCCGGTCAAACCGAGGGAAATTCGCTTGGGGTCGGCGCCGGGCGCGACAACGAAATCGTACTCCAATTGGCGCTGATTGCCGTAAAACACAGCATCGATGCCCGGGTAGATGCTCTGGTACTTCACTTTGCCGTAGGTACCGATGCCGCTGCGCCATTTCTTCGGATCGTTACCGATGAAATAGTTGACCGCGCCCGGAAGCTTCTCCGCGCCGGAAACCTGTGCGTTGCGTTCGGCGCCAAGCAGTTCCATGCGGAAAACCGACGGCGGAGCCTTGACCCCAGCCAGCGTCCGCAGCGTGAAGACGACTTCGTTCGATGTAAGAAACAACGAATAGCCGTCGCCGTGGGATAGATATTTGACTCGACTGTCAGCTTGGCCCTGATTGGCCTCGAAGCTCAAGGGCACGGCCAGGAGGGCCGCTTTGGCCGGTTTCGCGTTGGTCGGGTTTTCCGGTGAATCCCCGAATATGTGCCCGGCCGTTAAGCTCCAAAGAATGATGGACATCAGGATGATTCCGGCCGTGCGCGCCGTGGAGCCGGCGTGGGCTGACAAAGTTCGTTCGCGCGCCATTTGCTTTTCCTCCGTCTAGCATAGGATGTAACCTCCGCGCGCTTCGCTTCAGATCCGGGCCGGTATTATTCCTCCCGGATAAGTCTCCCAGCGTTTACTCAAGGGGGCGGGGCGTGGGTTATGGAATCGGGTCTGTAAGCGGCAGAACCCTATCGGAAGTGCCCCAGCAGGAAAGTTCCGTCAGAAGCGCGGCGGCCCGTTGCCGGGGCTCTTTCGATAGGGCCGTTGAGGGAAGCCGCTGGTGTTTGCGGCGAACGCGGCAGTCTATCGGTTTTCGATTGTAGCTAATTGGCGCCGTGGACCTTGCCTTACTGGACGGGAGAGTGTAGCGAACGGCAGGGCCAGGCGACCGCCACTTCCGGCAACCTCGTTTTCCGGCCGTAAGCGACATTATCTTGGAAAGTGAGGGGTTACGCGCCTTTGGCGCGAATGATGGAGAATCAACCCGCACGGACGATATGGCTCGTCCCCTCCTTGCCCCGCTCCAAATCGTGTTCTTGGCGGCCCGCCGCTGGTCGAAATGCAAAGGCTGCATTTGAAATGCGGAATCTGCCGGCCCGTGCGCTCTTCGGAAGGCCGGTCATACGCCAGGATCCAGCAAGATCCTCAAAACCCGCCTGTGGCGTCGCTCTAACCCGAACGGCGCCGCGCGTGCTCTGACATTCCGAACTCTACACGGAGGACTGACTATGCCTTGCTTCCTTCTGCTCGTCATTTTGCTGTTTCCGCGCGTCGCGCTCGCGTTGATGTGGTACTTCTCGAACTACCTGCAGCGCGCATTCCACGGTGGTCTGGTGCTGCCGGTACTCGGCTTCATTTTCCTGCCACTCACCACGATCGTATACGCATGGGAACTTAACAGTGGCATGCCGACGGCGGGAATCAATCTTCTGTGGCTGCTGATCGCGGTGATCATTGATCTGGGCGGGCTGGGTGGCGGCGCGCATCGCCGATCGCGACGCTGGTAAACGCGGTCCCGAAGAATTGCCCGCAACGCCCAAGTCCCCCATCTGGGAAGTGCGGGCCCGCCTCGGTCTCGGTTTCCCTGCTTCCGAACCCCGGCGCTTCGGCATGGTTCTTTCGCTTGATGTCTCCGCCACCCTGAGGTAAGGTCCACATGGCTTCCGATGTTGCCGCATATCGTTTTGTTTGGGGAGGCCCGCGCGCAACGACTTGGCCTATGCGGATGGTCCCGCAATGAATGCAGGTAGAATTACGGGCCGGACAGGTTTCGTCCGGCCGCTGTGCCTCACCGAACTGGCAGGCCCACTGCGCCGCCTCTGAATCGGTCGCGGGCGACGAGGTGATAGTGAGCGGCGCCGGGCACGTCTCGCGCGTGAGGCTCTCGCGCTATACGCACTGCCACCACGAGTTTCTCACTGACATTTCTCAACGACCACGAAGGTAATGTCATCAGTTTGCGGCACGCCCTGAGTGAATTCCTCAACGGCTTTCAAGAACCTCTCCTCGAGCGCTTGGCTTCCCGAGGGGGCCTCTTGCCGAATGATTCTTAGCAGTCGTTCCTCTCCGAACATTTCTTCCTGCGGGTTTTGCGCGTCTGTAAGGCCGTCGGAATACACCACTAGAATGTCTCCTTTGTCGAGACGGAACGCGCTGGATTCATAAAAGACGTAATCGAACAGCCCCAAGACAGTGGCGTTAGAGACGAGCTCTTCGACCGTTCCCGTGGCGGAACGGAACAAATAGGCTGGATTATGTCCCGCGCTGATGAATTGTCCCATGCCATCCGGGCTTAGGAGAAAGAGAAAGAGCGTCACGAATTGGTAAGGAAGAGATTTTTCGCAAAGCAGCCGGTTCACCCGGTTCAAGACCTCCTGCGGCTGGGTCCTCGAGTGAAACTCCATGCTGAGAGCGCCAAGCACCATCGAACTTAACAAGGCCGCGGACATCCCCTTGCCGGAGACATCTGCCAGAACCCCCACCCATTCCCCTGAACTCAGTTGCAGAAAATCGTAGAAATCCCCTCCCACATAGCGTGTGGGATTGTTAAATGCATGGATGCGAAAATTCGCAAACTGGGGCAGGACACGGGGCAGCAGGCTTTCCTGAGTTTCCTGCGCCAAGGCTAATTCCTGCTCGCTCTTCTTTCGCTCCGCCAGGGTTTTGAGACGAATCACCTCGCGGCTTGCCTCGAGTTCTCGGACCGTCTCCTCCAGCATTTTGCTGTGGTTCTTGGCTTCCAGGTGCAACAGCCGCACTTCCAGAATGTTGTGAACGCGCGCGCGGAGCTCGGCCAGATCAAACGGTTTACCGACAAAATCCTTAGCGCCGGCTTCCAGAGCGCGCAACTTGTGAGCCGGCTGCGCAGTGATGACGAGGACCGGAAGATAACCGTCCTCTTCGATTTCCTTCAGACCCTCCATCACCTGGAATCCGTCCATGCCGGGCATTTGGAGATCGAGCAGAATCAGGTTGTAGCGGTTCTTGCGGTGAAGTTCGCAGACCTCGGTCGGATCCATCGTAGACTCGATGGAAGCATAGCCGGCGATGCGCAGCATGCCCTCAAGAAGACGGACGTTGGCTTCCTGATCGTCAACGACCAGGATTCTAGCGTTCAGAATGTCGGCTAAGCTGACCATGACCTTCGGCCCGAATCATTTCGCATGACCGGCCTCTTGTCGAGCGAATTCCAGTGCTGCGTCCAGCGTTTGCATGAACTCATTGATCTTGATTGGTTTGGTGAGATACCGGAAGAATCCTGCCTGCAGGCCCTTCTCGATGTCGCGTGGCATGGCGTTCGCACTGAGGGCAACGACGGGAATGTGCGCCGTGGCCGGGTCTACATGCAAGACTTTCAAGGCTTCCACACCGCTGATGCCGGGCA
>JBEKPK010000362.1:0-5508 GCA_049520795.1 Bryobacteraceae bacterium | reverse complement strand
ATATCGGCCAGAAAACGGTCGAGATTCAGGGTCCCCATGAAATCCCAGATGTTACGCGCAGGATGGTTATCGTCTATCAGGCGCTCCACGTCGATGGCATGCAGCACCGACTGGTCACGGTTGATCGCCTCAAACCGAGCTGAAGGGAATTTGGCGGCGGGCGTCACGATTTCAGTATATCGATGTCCGAAACAGATCAGGGCAAAAATGTTCTAGAATGTCAAGCCGATTTTTTCACAGCTTCCGGATCCCGTTTTCCCCCTTTCCTTTTTGCGAGGGGAGTATCGCGCCTCCGGCTTTACGGCCCGGCCAGGCTACCAGAGTTGCGGTGTCCTCGGTATCGCGGCGGGATGAGACTGCATGCGGCATTCCCCTCGCCTAGCGGCCCGAGGCCGGCTACCCGATTTCAGTTGGATGAAGAGTCGCAAACCCGCGGATAGGCCCACCTCAACAGGGATTGTGGCGGATCAACGGGCCACTCGAAAGTTGGGCGACGCGATGCCGACTTCTTGGGTGTTTAGTGGACGGAAGGGGATTTCGCGACAGGAACCATGATCGGCTAGGGAGGCGCTTCCCAGAACGCCGTTTGGGGCCAGTGTCCGGTTGGGCGACCAACGGGACGGAACGTACAGGCGACGAAGACGGTACCTTCATCGACGCCGGCTCGTCAGATCTCGCTGGTGTAGATCGGATGTTTGGATCTGCAATCGGGTTAGAATGCGCGCATGCTCAGGTTGGAATGGAGCGCTTCTCATGCCGTGTTCGTGGCGGAAATGGACGACGAACACGTCGAGATCTTCCAGTCGCTCTCCGCGCTGCAGACGTCGCTCGCGACCGAGGCTCCGCCTTCCACCATTTTGAAACACTGTCTGGCCTTGGCTACCCAAGTTGAGGGTCATTTCGCTCACGAGGAGCGGCTCATGCGCGCGGCGCGCTACGACTCGTTTCGGTGGCATAAGCGCTCGCATGACCATGCACGGAGGCGCGTGGGACAGTTCATCAGTCGCCTCGAAGAGGGGGAGTCGGATGCGGGTCCTACGCTGGTCGAGTACTTGATATCATGGCTCCGCGATCACACCCGTCTCGCCGACATGATGCTGGGAGCTTTTCTGCGCAATCATCGCCGCAGCCTCTACAAGGTGTCGTTTCGCGCCGGCACAAAACCGATCGACGCCTGCGAATGGGTGAATTCGAAGGGAGAGAAGTTCGATCCCGCCTCAAGCAGCCGCGGTTATTGAACGGGATATTTGCCGACACATTCTCAGCAGTTTACTAAAGGAGGGCGCGAAGCCGATTGCCGGCATCCGTCCGGCATAAAGTCCGGGTTGCCGGCCACACGCCCGCTGGCCCAGATAAACGCTACGGCGTCAGGGAGGATCTGACCACTGGCAGGCCCCGTCAACTTCAAAGATCGGTGTAATCTGACCCGTACCGGCGGCGGCTGGAACCTATTCTGGACAGTTTTCCCAGAACGCACCGGTGGCGGGCGCCTTCACGCCGAAGCGTTACGGTACGCCTCCAGCGGAGTAACTTGGCCCAAAACCTGGGTGATGTCGCGCCTGTCAACAACAGGCAGCACGCCGAGGTTGAACTGGCCGAGCCGGTGCAGTACTGCGTCTGCCGATTGGTCAGGGTTCAAGTATGGCAGCGTATTCAGCGCCTCGCGGCGAGCGACGCTGGCCACGGCCGCTCCACCCGAGCCCTTGCGCGGCGCATCGTCGAGGTCGGAGCCAAGCACGATACCCAGCAGAGTCCCGTTTTCACCGATGAGGCAGTCGCCTTCAGGCGCCAACTGGCGCGCGACGGTGATCGCATCTCCCACCCACCAGCAGGTCCGGCTCCGGGTGTTGCCCCTTGGCGTGGGTAGGTGCACGCCGTCCTGAAGAGACTGGGCCCAAAGATGCCGCCGGCATTGCCGGAGCTGTAGCAGACCACGGTCGCTGCAAGCTTCAGAATTATCACCTCCATTCAGTTTCGCATCCGGGGAGCTCCATTTAGAAACGATCACGACGCTGTCCGCCCTGCAGCCAGTCGGCCGACGCTTCTGCTGCCGGCGCACTCGTGCACACGGTCTGCCGGCGGGGATTCACGGCGCTTGGAGGGTATCGCCACATATCAGGATCTAGCGAATACGTTACAGGGTATAATCGCTGTGGATTGGGGGCCTTCCTATCGTGGCGCATCCTATTCGTTCCCTTCAACGCAGCTCAAGGAGGTCGGCAACGCGATGAAAGCGCTGGCAGGCGTAAGCTTCATCGTCCTTCTCTCAGGCGCGGCGTTGTGTCAGTCCGGCGCGAATAAGCCCGCTTTTGACATCGCCGACGTCCATGTGAGCCCGCACGGCGAGTGGGTGAAGACCCCGGCGCACGCGATGCAAGGCGGATTCCTCAGCGGCGACCGGTACGAGCTGCGGCGAGCCACCATGCTCGACTTGATCCGAACCGCGTACAACGTCGATGTGGACAAGGTCTATGGAGGGCCGAGTTGGCTCGACTACGACCGCTTCGAAATCGCCGCCAAGACCAAGCCTGGAACCCGTCCCGAAGCGTTGAGGGCGATGCTCCAGACGCTGCTTGGGGACCGCTTCCGACTTGCGGTCAAAATGGATATGCGCGACGTGCCGGGTTACGTGCTTTCGAAGGGAAAGGGCGAGCTGAAAATGAAGGCCGCGGCCGAGGGCTCGCCTGCGGCCGGATGCCAGTCGTTGCGTCCGACGTTCGACGGCCAGATACGATACGCCAACATTCAGTGCCGCAACGTAAGGATGGATGCGTTTGGGCAAACGCTTCGCCCTCTGGTTTCAGGGCCTCTCAGGAGTCTCCCGATAGTGGATTCGACGGGCCTCGAAGGAGGCTGGGACATCGATTTCCAGTACGTCACGCGGCCGATGACGGCGGGCGGCCCCGCGGAGACCGGCGTCCTCGAAGCGGTGGAGAAGCTAGGAGTGAAGCTCGAGGCGGGACAGGTTCCACAGCCAGTCCTGGTGGTGGAGAGCGTGAACGAACAGCCAACGGCCAATCCGCCGGGCGTGGCGGCGGCTCTGCCTCCTCTTCCACCACCCCAGTTTGAAGTGGCGGCGATCAAGTGGCCCTGCGATGACAACTTCTCGGGGTCTCCCAGATTCGAGTCCGGCGGCCGCGTGACAGCGACTTGCATGCCTTTGATGAGCCTGATCCAACAAGCGTGGAACCTGGCTAATTTCGAGATGCCGGTGGGATTGCCGAAGTGGCTGGCGGACGATTCGACGACCAAATACAACATCAGCATCGCCGCGAAAGCGCTCGAGGGCGTCGCCCCGGACCCGCAACACAGCCAGCAGGCCAGAGACATTCTCAACACCATGCTGCGCTCGCTGCTGATCGACCGCTACAAGATGGCGGTCCATTACGAGGACCGTCCCATGAACGCTTACACGCTGGTGGCGGCGAAGCCGAAGCTGACCAAGGCCGATCCCGCGAATCGGACAGGATGCGCGCGCCAGGGTCAACAGCAGCAGGGACAAGCTCTGATGATCAAGCTGGTTTGTCAGAACATGACCATGGAGCAGTTCGCGGAGCAGATCCAGGCGTACGACTCCGATGTCCAGTATCCCGTGCAGGACGGCACCGGCATTACGGGGGCGTGGGATTTCACGATCAATTACGACGCCATGGCGGGTCTTAACGCGCGGTTTCCGCAGTTCCGCGCCGCGCCCGTGACTCCGGAGGGCGAGGCCTCGGAACCAACGGGCTCGGTGTCCTTTTCCAACGCGATTGAGAAGCTTGGGTTGAAGTTGGAAGCGCACAAGCGGCCGGAGCCCGTGCTTGTCATCGATCACATCGAAGAAAAGCCGACTGAGAATTGATCCGCTCTGGGAGCACGCGCCCCGGCTCGGACTGAGTCGACGTTACCGGACTGAACTGGTCCGCAATACCTGCCGGGCGGCTCAGTTTCCATGAACGCCACGGCCAAGTAGATCGGGCGCCGGTCTAGTTCTCCGTCGGAACCTCGTCCACATGATCGACGACGATCACATCAAGCGGAATGTCTTTCGCCTTCTCCAGCCTCAGCCCGAGCTGCTTCTCAACCGCCACAGGGCGGCAGGGGCAAGCCGGTAGCCCAGAACAATCGGCGACGATTCAGTAAACCTCGGCGGCGCCTGCGCGTGATCCTCGCGTCGGATTCGGATCCGCAAGTGACTTATAATCACCCCATGTCAAACAATGGGTTCTCAAGACGACGCTTCTTCCAGGGCGCCCTTATGACGTGCGCGGTTCCGACCGGCGGATTCGGCAGCACGCCTTCGCTCAAGGCAGCAGGCTTCAGATCTCCCAATGAGAAGCTCAATATTGCCTCGATCGGCGCTGGTGGCCGGGCCGCCGACGACATCAACGGTTGTGCGCCCACGGAGAATATTGTGGCGTTAGCCGATCCCGATAGCGCCAGCGCCGCGGCCATGTTCAAACGGTTCGACAAGGCTCCGAGGTATACCGACTTCCGGAAGATGCTCGATAAAGAGGGCAAGAACATCGACGCCGTGATCATCGCGATTCCGGACTTCATGCACGGCACGGCCGCTATGTGGTGCATGGAGCGCGGCAAACACGTCTACGTCGAGAAGCCGCTCACCAGGACCATTTGGGAAGCTCGTCAACTGAAAGGTGCGGCGGCGAAATACGGGGTCGCGACCCAGATGGGCAACCAGCATGTCTCCGAAGAAGGCACGCGCCAGGTCTGCGAGATTATCTGGTCGGGCGAGATCGGCCATGTTACTGAGGTACATGCTTGGACGAATCGTCCGATTTGGCCGCAGGGCATGACGGAGCTTCCGAAGGAGGAGAAGGCGCCAGCCACTCTCGACTGGGATAGTTGGATCGGCATCCTGAAAATGCGCCCCTACAGCTCGGCCTACCTGCCGTTCAAGTGGCGCGGCTGGAGAGACTTTGGCACCGGTCCGGTGGGCGACGAGTTGATTCACACTTTAGGGGCCCCGAGCCTGGCGTTGCGGTTGACTGCGCCTACCAGCGTGGAGGTGATCCAGCAGGAGGGGAAGAATCATTACAGCTACGCCAAATCGACCGTCACCCGGTGGGAGTTTCCCGCTCGCGGAACGATGCCCCCTTTGAAACTGTACTGGTACGATGCCTCACGGGATGCCCGGTATCGGCCACCCGAACTGCCAATCGATGATCCAGTAATTCCGGCGCGGGTGGATACCTTCCCCAGACAGCCGGCTGCGGACGGCGGCGGCCTCCCGAGCGGTGGCGCACGGGCTGCTGGCGGGGCCGGACGAGCCAGCGTGGCGCGGGGCGCGGCGCCGGCGGGCGGACGAGCAGGGGGACGAGGCGCCGGCGGCGGAGCCGTCCGCCCAGGCGCAGGCCGCGCCAATAGCGCCCAAGACCAGGGCGTCGTTATTGTCGGAGACAAGGGCTGTTTGGCGGCGGGTGGCGAAGGAACCGAAGGCGGCGTCGCCCTGTTGCCGGCGGCCCGGATGAGGGATGCTAAGTTGCCTCCCGAGGTCTTGTGGCG
>JBEKPK010000361.1:0-5533 GCA_049520795.1 Bryobacteraceae bacterium | reverse complement strand
CCCTGCCGATTATGTTGGCGCACAAGCTGGTACGGCAGCTCTCCACGGTCCGGCGCGAGGGGGGGCTGAATTTCCTTCGCCCCGACGGCAAGAGCCAGGTGAGCGTGGAATACGTGGGCAACGTTCCCCAGCGAATCGAGGCGGTGGTTATCTCCACCCAGCACAGCCCCGAGGTTTCCACCGAAGAGCTCCGCCGGGAAGTCAAGAAGCACATCATCGACCCCATCGTTCCCTCCCACATGGTGGATTCCCAGACCAAGTACCACATCAACCCCACCGGCCGTTTCGTGGTGGGCGGGCCGCACGGCGATACGGGGCTTACGGGCCGCAAGATCATCGTCGATACCTACGGCGGCATGGGCCGTCACGGCGGCGGGGCGTTTTCCGGCAAGGACCCCACTAAAGTCGATCGCTCGGCCTGCTATATGGCCCGCTACATCGCCAAGAACATCGTGGCCTCCAAGCTGGCCAGCCGCTGCGAAGTGCAGCTTGCCTACGCCATCGGCGTGGCCGACCCGGTGTCGGTATCGGTGGACACCTTCGGCACCGGCGTCATCGCCGACGAGCGCTTTACCGAACTGGTGCGAGAGAACTTCTCTCTCACTCCGCGCGGTATTATCGATCACCTCAAACTGCGGCGGCCCATCTACCGCCAGACGGCCGCGTTCGGGCACTTCGGCCGGAGCGAGCCGGCGTTCACGTGGGAGTGCACGGACAAGGCCGGCGCCCTGCGGGAACGCGCCGGTGTCAAGGAAGCGGCGGTGGCGAAATAATTATGGGGCAGGCGCTTCAGCCTGCCAACATTACAGCTTTGCCGCGGCGGCGCGGTCCAGGAACCAATGGGCTTGGTCTCTGGCGATCTGGGCGGGCCACTTTTTCGGGTCGTAGCTGTCTTGGAACACCGCGCGTACAGCTTCGGCTTTATCAGCGCCCGCCGCCAGCACTACGGTGTTTCGCGCGGCCTTCAGCACCCCTGGCAGCAGCGTGATGCGCCACTGGTTGAATTGCGGAGCGAACACCGGGGCGGCTATGTCGTCGTGATTGTCCAGCAGCTCATTGCCTGGAAACAGGCTGGCGGTGTGGCCATCGGGGCCCACGCCGCGGTGCACCACGTCGAAGCGCGGCAACTCTGTACTGCCCAGCTCGAAGTAGCGGCGGATTTCCGCCGTGTAGAGCCTCGCAGCCTCGCGTGGTTCCAGTTCGCCGTGGATGCGGTGCACATTTCGCTCGCGTATGCCCGCTGGCGCAATTAAGAGATCGTAGGCGAGTTTGTAGTTGCTGGCTTCCGAGTCGGGCGCTACCGCGCGTTCATCCACCCAGAACAAGTGAACGCGGTCCCAGCGGAATTTGGTCGCCAGGCTGTCGAACATCAGGCCGGGCGTGGATCCGCCCGACACCGCGAAGGTGGCGTATTCTTCGCAGGCAATCGCCTTCTCGAGCAGAGCAAGCGCATGGTGCGCGCAAGCCTCGGCAGCGGCGCGTGCATCGGGGGAAACGAAAAGGCGGCTCATGCCGAAAAGGATACCGCCAGCCGGGCGGCGGAAGCCAGGGTCCGCTCATACACCGGGTCGCGCCGCACGATTCCGAGTTCTTCGCGCATCAGCATGTAGTCGGTGGGTTGCGACAGGCTGACGCATTGCGATGAATCGCCCACGCGGGTGACCAGGCGGTCCTCTTGCCGCTCCAGCGACATGCTGAAGTCCTTGCCTGCCAGCTCTACGCGCAACGCCCGGCCGGCGAGCGCCGCATCGGGCTCCAGGCTCAGGCGCGCGCGCGCGCCCACTGTGGCCAGCGCGTCCACCGACCAGGCTCCCATGTACCACGCGTGGACCGGCGGCTGCGCGCCGGCGAATTGCACCCGCACGGTGGTCATTTCCGGCAGGCGGGTCAGGTATTCGCGATTCTCGAAAATGCGCGACTGGATCTCGCGCCAACGCGTGAGCTGCGTCCAGGAAAGATCGCCCACCAGGGCCTGGCCGCCGGCCATGGCCGCTAGGCGCGCCAGAGCGGTCCTCGAATCCGGCAGAATCGTGCTGTCCACAATTACTTTTTGGGCGATCCCAGCCAGGCCGCCGATATCCGGCGCGTCGAAGAGGCGGGCGCTGCGGCACCACAGAATGACCGGCAGGTCGGAGGCAGCCAGCGGCGGCAGCAGCGAACGCAGGTCGGGCAGGGAAGGGTCCGATACGGCGATTTCGATGTGCTCGCAGCAAATCTGCCGGCGCTGTCCGAAGGGCATCCAGCACTGCGCGTAGACGCGCTCGGAGAGCGTGGGTTCACCGGGGCCGCTCAAGCGCACCAGGATGGTGCGGGCGGGGTGCTCGGGCATCAGCGCGGCTATGGTTTCGCCCAGCCCGGCCGTGTCCTCGGCGGCTTCGGCCACCGCAATCAAGGTCATCGAGCAGGCCTTCAGAACGCCGGCGCCGGCATCGTTGGGGCCGTCCTTTCCGGTGGCCACCCAGAGGTCGGCCAGCTCGCGGAGTACGGTTTCAGGCGAAACGATGGATTGGCTCATAGGTCAGGCTCCTGCTTGTAGGGCGGGCCTCCCGGCCTGCCTGACTTTGAACCAGGCAGGCCAGGAGGCCCGCCCCACTGGCTCATGGCGTCCTCCACGCGTGGCCGCGCTGCGCCAGCATCTCATCGGCGGCCGCCGGGCCCCATGTGCCCGCCGCGTAGTTGGGGAAATCGAAACGAGTCTCGCGCCACAGGTTCTGGATCGGCTCCACTACCGCCCAGCTTGCTTCCACCATGTCCTGCCGGGTGTACAGCGTCGCGTCGCCCACCAGCGCGTCGAGCAGCAAGGTCTCGTAGGCCGAGGGGGAGCGTTCTCCGAAACTCGAGCCGTAATTGAAGTCCATGGAAACCGGCCGAAGCCGCATGCCGGCGCCGGGGCGCTTGGAAAGGAATTTGACCGAGATCCCTTCTTCGGGCTGGATGCGGAGGATCAGCAGATTGGGCGGGAGACCGTCGCCATCGCTATCGAATATGGCGAGCGGCGCGGGGTTGAACTGGATGGCGATTTCGGTGACGCGCTTGGGCAGGCGTTTGCCCGTACGCAGATAGAACGGTATCCCGGCCCAGCGCCAGTTTTCGACGAAAAAGGTGGCCGCGGCGTAGGTGTTGGTCTGGGATTGCGGGTCCACGCCCGGCTCCTGCCGGAAACCCGGCGCGTCCAGGCCGCCGATGCGCGCGGGCCCGTATTGGCCCGGCACGGCGTTGCGCCGCAGCTCCTCGGGCGTCATGGGGCGGATGGAGCGCAGCAGCTTCGAGCGCTCGTCCCGCACCGAGGGCGCCTTGAAAGTCGCCGTCGGCTCCATGGCGATGGTGGCCATCACCTGAAGCAGATGGTTCTGGATCATATCGTCCAGGGCGCCGGCTTCCTGGTAGTAGGCGCCGCGGCCCTCCACGCCGATCGATTCCGCCCCCGTGATTTGCACGTGGTTGACGTAGCGCCGGTTCCACAGCGGCTCGAAGATGCCGTTGCCGAAGCGAAAAGCCAGGATGTTCTGCACCGTCTCCTTACCCAGGTAATGATCGATGCGGTAGACGTCCGGTTCGTCGAACACCTGGTGAATGCGGCCGCTCAGCTCGCGCGCGCTGGCGAGCGAGTGCCCGAAGGGCTTTTCCACGATCAGCCGCCGCCAGCCAGGACCCTTCCCCAACCCCGCCGCGCCAATTCCCAGCGCGGCCGGAGCGTACTGGCTGGGCTGCGTCGAGAGGTAAAAGAGCACGTTGCCGCCGGTGTGGCGGGCTTGCTCGACCTCCGCCAGCTTCTCGCCCAGCCGGCGGTAAAGGCCTGCGTCCGCGATGTCCCCGGCCACATAATAAAGGCCTTGCGCGAAAGCGCTCCATACCTCGTCGTCCACGTTGGTATTCTCGGAGAACTCTTGCACCGCCTTCAGCATCTTTTCCCGAAACTGATCGTCGCCGAGCGGCGTGCGAGATACGCCGATCACTGCGAAGCCCGCCGCGAGGCGCCGGTCGTAGGACAGGCGGTAGAGCGCCGGCAAGAGCTTGCGCCGGGCCAGATCGCCGTTCGCCCCAAAAATGACGATCGCGCATTCCGGAGTGCGCCGCTCAAAACGCAACGGATCCTGAAAGGGATTCTCCAACATCGGTAACAACATATCACAGCAGCCGGCGAACCTTATTGCTGAAAGCCGGCGCCTGAAAGCTCTAAAATAAATCGATGGCGGAAAATGAACCTGGGTCCGATTCGGTCGAGCCCTTCGAAGCTTGCCTGGATGAGCTGGAAAAAGTCGTCAAGGAGCTTGAGGCCGGCGACCTGACCCTCGAACGATCGCTCGCTCTCTTCGAGCGCGGCACGGTTTTGAGCGAGACCTGCCGCAAGCAACTGGAGCAGGCGGAAACACGGGTGGAAACGCTCATCCGCAAGGAGGGCCGGATGGTCGCGGAACCCTTCCGGCTGGATAAGACCGAGAAATGAACCTGCGCGATTACCTCGCCCAGCAACAGCGCCTGGTGGATGCGGAGCTCGATCGCCTGGCGCCACCGGAGACGACCCCGCCGGAGACCATTCACCGCGCCATGCGCTACAGCCTGTTCGCGGGCGGCAAGCGCATACGGCCCCTGCTGTGCATGGAAGCGGCGCGCGCGGTTACCGATTCGCCGGATGGCGTGGTGTCCGCCGCCTGCGCCCTGGAGCTGATCCACACCTACTCGCTGATCCACGACGACCTGCCGGCTCTCGATAACGACGACTATCGCCGCGGCAAGCTCACCAGCCATAAAGTGTTCGGCGAAGCCATGGCGATTCTGGCCGGCGACGGGCTGCTCACGTTGGCCTTCCAGGTGCTCGCCGGGCTCGATATTTCCGCCGCTCGCAAGACGCGCCTCGTCGCCGAGCTGGCCGCCGCCTCGGGCACCGTGGGCGGCATGATCGGCGGCCAGGTGGCCGATCTCGAAGGCGAAGGCCAGCCGCCCAACGCACAGCTCCTCGAGACCATTCACCGCGCCAAAACAGGCGCTCTTTTGCGCGCCAGCCTGCGCATGGGCGCAATTCACGCGGGCGCCTCCGGCGAGCAGTACGCGGCGCTTTCCCGCTATGGCGAACACATCGGGCTGGCGTTCCAGATTGTGGACGACATTCTGGACGTCGAGGAATCCTCCGCGGCGCTCGGCAAGACCGCCGGAAAGGACGCCGCGCAGCACAAAATCACGTTTCCGGCCGTGTACGGCCTGGAGGTTTCGCGGCGCATGGCCGAGGAGGAATGCGCCCACGCGCACGAAACGCTGGCGCTGTTCGGCGACCGCGCCGGCCACCTGCACGAGTTGGCCGACCTCATTGTTCGCCGCAAGTCATGAGAACTGGAACAGGCGGCGCGCTTATGTGGGGCCAAGCCTTTGGGCTTGCCGCCGGGCTTAGGCCCGGCGTCCAGCGCCGGCGCGAAGAACGCCGGCCAAAAGGCCGGCGGCAAGGTGTGCCCAGCATGGGCAGAGTCTTGTTGGATGAAAGGAGCCAATCGGAGCCGATGACGGCAACCGTAGCCGAAGCGCAAGGCGTAGTCGCGAG
>JBEKPK010000360.1:0-5559 GCA_049520795.1 Bryobacteraceae bacterium | reverse complement strand
GCCGGTGGCCGAGAAGGTGGCCGAGATGGGAGACTTGACGGTGTTGGTGGATAACAGCGCCAGATCGGCGTAATTGCGCCCGTTGAGCGGGAGTTCGGCAACCGCCGTCGTGTTGACCACCTGGCCGTGTTCGCTCGAATCGGTTTGGAGCGCGGCGGCGGCGTCGTTGACCGTGACGGATTCGGTGACCGCGCCCACCTGCATGGCGGCGTCGACGCGTTGCCGGGTTTGCACGTCCACGGCGACTTCGGTGGTGAACCTGGAGAACCCGGCGTGTTCCACGGTGACGGCGTACCGGCCCACCCTGACATTGAGAAAATCGTAGTTACCGTTGTCATCGCTCTCAGTTTTGGCCACGATGCCGGTCTCCTGGTTGGTCAAAGTCACGGCGGCTTTGGCCACCACGGATCGGGAGGGGTCGCGAACGGTCCCCAGGACCTCGGACGTTTCGAACTGGGCAAACGCCAGCGAGGCGGCGGCGCACACGGCGAGTACGAGCGTGGTAGGTCTCATAAGCCACACAATCTAGCATGGGAATTGTTAAGGCTCGATGAGCGCCGTGTAACATCTCGTTGACTGTGAAACGGGCCGCGGAATACGCCTTCGCCGATGGCTTACAGTGGCCGGTTTTTCCTTCGGGCCGGGCAATGCCCGGCCCCCTACGGCTTTCGCGGCTCGGTTATTTCGACGATGCGCGAGTCGGCCTGGAACTTCTTGTAGTCGCTGTAGGTGGTGGATATTTCGAGGCGCACCGTCTTGACCAGCGCGACTTTCGCCGCCAGCTTCACCTCAATGCTCTTCGGCAGCCACACCTCGCCGTTTACCCGCACCTGTTCGATGGTCGCGACGCTGCCCGGCTCGATCCGCACCAGGAACCCGGCGAACGAGATCGTGCTCAGCGACTGGACCGAAATCTTGATCCATTGGTAATCCGTCTTGTCGATCCAGAACCGCGCCTTGACGCGCGGAAGGAAGAACGCCGAAGACGACTTCGGCTTGTATCCCGGTTTAGGCGTGGCATCGATCACGTACGCCTGACCTCCGTTGAGCGATTCCTCGCCCGCCAGCCGGAAGTCGAAGGCATCGGAGATCTCGCGCAGGGACTCGCGCTGTTTCTCGCGCCGGGCCTCCCACTCGCTAATCCGGCGCTGGCGCTGCTCGGGGGTCTCCTGGCGGCGATCCTCGACGCTCTTGAGCAGCTTCTCCTCTTCCGCCTTCCGCTCCTCGTCGGAAAGAGGATGGTCGTCGCGGGCCACCAGGCGCCGGTAGGGCGTCCCGTCGGGGTGGGTGACGTCCCAGACGCTGATCTTCACTTTGGTGGCCTTGCCCTGGCTGTCCAGTTCGTGTTGTTCGTCGCGCTCGCGGTAGGCGTAGTTAATCGTCAGTTGGATGTTCTTGCGGTCCAGCTCCACCGCGCGGCGCACGATATCGCGCGCGTCCTGCGCGGCCAGCAAAGCGGGAAGACAGACAGCGGCCAGCAAAACCCTCATGCCATATCTACGGGCGGCCGGAGGCCGGCGTTTCAGCCCACCGGGTTTCCAGGCGCGAGCATGGGCCTGACAAGCCTGGAGGCTTATCCCACCACCAGGCTTTCCAGCCGCGAGCCCGGCCGGATGATGGTCTGGTTGCGCTCGGGGCCGGTCGAAATGCAGCCGATCTCGACCCCCGCGCGGCTCTCGAGGAACGCCAAATAGTCTTTGGCCCTTCCCGGCAACTCGTCGTAGGAGGTGATGCCGAAGGTGGGGCTGCCCCAGCCGGGCGCGTTTTCATAGACCGGCTCCACCTTTTCGATCTCCGCGACAATGGCCGGCATTTCGGTCAACTCCCGGCCGGCCAGGCGATAGGCCACGCAGACGGGGATGACGTCGAATTCGTCGAGCACATCGAGCTTGGTGGCCACCACGCTGTCGAAGCCATTGATCGCGGCGGTGTAGCGCAGCAGCGGTGCGTCGAACCAGCCGCACCGCCGGGGGCGGCCGGTAACGGCGCCGAACTCATTGCCGCGCCGGCGGATGCGCTCGCCCGCTCCGTCGAGCGCCTCGGTGGGGAACGGGCCGCCGCCCACGCGCGTGATGTAGGCCTTGGAAACGCCGATCACGCCGCCGATGCGCGTGGGCGCAACGCCCGTACCGGTGCAGGCGCCGCCGGCGCTGGCGCTCGAAGAGGTGACGAACGGGTAGGTGCCGTGGTCGATATCGAGCATGGTGCCCTGGGCCCCTTCGAAGAGCACCGTCCGGCCATCGCGGATGGCGTTGTTCAAGAGGGCCGCGGTGTCGCACACCATGGGCCGGATACGCTCGGCGAAAACCTCGTACTGGTCGCGGATGGCGGGCAGGTCGAGCTCGTCGAGAATCCCCAGCGCGCGGGCGATGGCGACTTTCTCCTCCATCACGGAATCGTATTGCGCTCGGAAGACGTCCCGGTTCAGCAGATCGGCGATGCGGATGCCGCGGCGCGCGATCTTGTCTTCATAGCAGGGGCCGATGCCGCGGGAGGTGGTGCCGATGGAGATGCGGTCCGTCCGCCCCTCCGACATTTTCTCCATCATGCGGTGGGCCGGGAAGAGCACATGCGCCCGGTTGCTGATGAAAAGGCGCCGGTGCACGGAAAGCCCGGCCGATTCGAGGGCGTCCAGTTCGTTCAGGAGCGCGGCCGGGTCGATTACCAGCCCGTTGCCGATCACCGCTACTTTCCCGGGCCGCAGAATACCGCTCGGAATCAACTTCAATACGAACTTCTTCTCCCCTATGAATACGGTGTGGCCGGCGTTGTGGCCGCCCTGATAGCGGGCCACGATGTCGAACCGTTCGGAGAAAAGGTCGACGATTTTTCCCTTACCCTCGTCCCCCCATTGGGAGCCCAATATGATGACGTTTTTCATTGTTAAGGAGACCGATCCATTGTAACGTAGCCGCCCGCGCCAGTGCTTTGAGGGTGGAGCGGAGGCGACATGAGTGGGGTCAAGCCTTCGGGCTTGCCGCCGGGCTTCTGCCCGGCGTCCGGCGGCGCGAATAACGCCGGCCCAAAGGCCGGCGGCAAGCCCGAAGGCTTGGCCCCACATCGCCGCCCACTCTTATGTCGCCCTCAGTCGAACCCCAGCGTGGCGGCGATGGCTTCGATATCCGCCTCGCTCACATGCACGTCCGCCTTCATGCGGGCCGGGTCGGGACGCTCGTCGAAGGCCTGAAAAAGGGCCATTTTGGCCAGTGCGTAGGTTTCCGCGGAGGAGAGTTCCCGTTGATGGGCGTTCTGCCAGGCGGCCACAGCGGAGCCGGCCATCCGGATGGCGGCCGGGCGCCAGGCTCGGCGATCGGCCGAGACGCTGAAGACGAACTCCGTTCCTGCCGCGCCGCCAGACCGGAAGGGACGGCGCCCCTGGTAGTAATACTGATAAACGAATCCGCTTTGCGCGGAATACGTCTTGACGCGGCGCACGGCCGGGGCCCCGGTCAACGCGCCTTTTCGTGAAAACCAGTCTCGTAACACAACCGTGATGTTTCCCTCAAATCGCCCGGCAAGGTACTTCCGTAACATTGACAAGCATACCAAGCGGGTCCACACTAGAGGTGGAATCAAGCCGGTTTTACGATTCCGACGCTGTTCATAAGCCGGTCCACTCGGGCTGGCGGGAGGTGACAGAATAGAACCGGGCTACGATGGGGGCGGCCTCATTCGCGGCGTGTGGACAGGCAGTACGGGAAGGCTCGGCTGATCGGACAGCGCGCCAGCTTCAAGTGGCGCGGCGCTTGTTGCGCCAGGTGATGATTGTAGCCGGCCCTTTTCCTAGTTCGCGCGCCGGCCGAGTGACCGCCCTTTCACTTTTTCCTCTCCTTTTCTCCAAAACCCACTGATCTCGCTTCCGCAGTGTTGTAAACTGGATGAGTCATCCCGCTTTATGACTCTGGTCCTACCCTTGGAGATCGTCAGCGCCCACAGCCCGGATTCCGACGACGCCTTCATGTTTTACGCTTTGGCTACCAAGAAGGTCCGCTCGGCCAAAGTTTCCTTCCGTCACGTGCTCCAGGACATCGAGACTTTGAATCGCAGGGCTATGGAAGGCGTCTACGAGCTCAGCGCGATTTCCTACCACGCATATCCCTACGTCGCCGACAAATACGTGCTCATGGCCAGCGGTTCTAGCATTGGCGACGGCTACGGGCCGATGATCGTAGCCACTCGTCCGATGGAACCGGAGGAACTGAAAGGGAAACGCATCGCGGTTCCGGGCGCCATGACCACGGCGTACCTGGCCGCCAAGCTGTTTCAGCCCGATTTCGAAGCCGTGGTGACGCCGTTCGACAGAATCATCGCGGCCGTGCGCGAGCACTCCGTGGATGCGGGCCTCATCATTCACGAGGCGCAGCTCACTTTCGACCGGGAAGGTTTGCACCGCATCCTCGATCTGGGCCGCTGGTTCAAGGCGTGCTGGAACCTGCCGTTGCCGTTGGGCGGCAACGTGCTGCTGCGCTCGCTCGATCCGGAGGTTAAGAGCGAGTGCTGCCGCCTGATGCGGGAAAGCATCCAATACGCGCTGGACAATCACGCCGAGGCGCTCGAATACGCCTTGCAGTTCGCGCGCGACATGGACCCGCGGCTGGCGGAGAAGTTCATCGGCATGTACGTCAATCACTACACGCTCGATGCGGGCGAGGTGGTTCCGCAGGCCGTTCAAAAACTGCTGGATCTGGGTTTTGAAGCGGGCCTGGTGTCCAAGCGGGCGCAGGTGGAGTTCGTGCGGTAGGGCTGGGAATTGCGAGGCAGGCGCTTTCGCCCGCCAATTGCCGCCCGAGCTACGCTCGAGTTGACAGGCGGTAGCGCCTGTTCCACCTATTGACAGGCGGTAGCGCCTGTCCCACCTGACTCCACTTGATAAACTGAAGCATACATGCTCCGGTTCCTGGCCCTGTCGATATTCCTATGCGGCGCGCTCCCGGCGGAAACGGTTCTGGCGCTGCCGTTTTTCAACCACTCCGCCTCCGCCAACCTGGAGTGGATCGGCGAAAGCATCGCCGAAACGGTGCATGATACGCTGGCTTCGCAGGGGCTTCTGGCGCTCGACCGCCAGGACCGGCTGGAGGCCTACCGGCGCCTCTCGCTGCGCCCCGGCGCGGAGCTCACCCACGCCTCCATCATCAAGATCGGCGAAGCGTTGGACGCCACGCGGGTGGTGTATGGCTACTATGAGATGCTGCCGGCGCAGAACGGGAGCCAGTCCAAAGGGTCGCTGCGCATCACGGCGCGAATTCTCGACCTGAAGCGGGTGTCGCAGAGCGCCGCTTTCAGCGAAGTAGGCGCTCTGGAAGATCTGGCGGCGCTCGAAGTGCGGCTGGGCTGGCAGGCGCTGAAGGAGCTGCGGCCGGAGGCGGCGCCCTCCGAGGAGGAGTTTCTCAAGGCGCGGCCGGCGGTGCGGCTGGACGCCGTGGAAAGCTACGTGCGCGGCCTTCTGGCCACGGCGCCCGAGCAGCGGCGCCGCCTGTTCACCCAGGCCGCGCGTCTGGACGAGCACTTCTCCCAACCCTGCTTTCAGCTCGGGAAGGCCTACTGGGAAAGCAAGGATTA
>JBEKPK010000359.1:0-5587 GCA_049520795.1 Bryobacteraceae bacterium | reverse complement strand
CCGAGATTGACGGGCAGGATGTCGCGATCGCGTCCGGAGCGGTGGTCATCGCCGCTATAACAAGCTGCACCAATACCTCGAATCCCTCCGTGATGCTGGCCGCCGGACTGGTGGCCAAGAAGGCGGTGGAGCGCGGGATGACGGTGAAGCCGTGGGTCAAGACCAGCCTGGCGCCGGGTTCGAAAGTGGTGATGGACTACTATCGCCAAGCGGGATTGCTGCCCTATCTCGAACAGCTCAAGTTCAACCTGGTGGGTTTCGGCTGCACTACCTGCATCGGCAACAGCGGTCCGCTGCCGGAGGCGGTAGCGCAGGCGGTACAGGAGGGCAACCTGGTGGTGGCCGCGGTGCTGAGCGGCAACCGGAATTTCGAGGGCCGCATCAACGCGCTGGTGAAAGCCAACTACCTGGCTTCCCCACCGCTCGTGGTAGCGTATGCCCTGGCCGGCACGATGGACCTCGACCTGGAGCACGAACCGCTGGGCCGGGACACCCAAGGCGCGGATGTATTCCTGCGCGATATCTGGCCCACCAACGCCGAGGTGCAAGGAGCCGTGCGCGCGGCCATCGGTCCGGAGATGTTCCGCGAACAATACGGGCGCGTTTTCGATGGCGACGATAACTGGAAGAACATGCCGGCGCCCTCCGGCCTGACTTACCACTGGGACGAGTTATCCACTTACATCAAGAAGCCGCCCTACTTCGATCACATGGCGGACCCCCACCAGCCGATCGCGGACATGCGCTCCCTGCGCGTGCTGGCCCTGCTGGGCGATTCGGTAACCACGGACCATATCTCGCCCGCCGGCTCGATCCCCAAGGACACTCCGGCGGGGCGTTACCTGATGGCGCAAGGGGTCGAGCCAAAGGACTTCAATTCTTACGGGGCGCGCCGCGGCAATCATGAAGTGATGGTGCGCGGCACGCTGGCGAACATAAGGCTGCGCAACCAGCTTGCGCCCGGAACTGAGGGCGGCTGGACCGTGCACCTGCCCGATGGCGAGCCGATGTCAATCTACGACGCTTCCATGCTGTACCAGCGGGATGGCGTGCCGCTGCTGATCCTGGCCGGCAAGGAGTACGGATCGGGCTCGTCGCGCGATTGGGCGGCCAAGGGAGTGGCGCTGCTGGGCGTGCGGGCGGTGATCGCGGAGAGCTTCGAGCGCATACACCGCACCAACCTGGTAGGCATGGGTGTGCTGCCGCTGCAGTACCGCGCCGGGGAAAGCGCCGCAAGCCTGGGGCTGACGGGCACGGAGGTCTTCCACATCGAAGGCGTGCGGGCGGCGATCGAAAGTGGAGGGGAAGCGGTTGTGCGGGCGGTAGGGGACGGGCCAGAGAAGCGTTTTCAGGCGATTGTGCGGGTGGACACGCCGCAAGAGGTGGAATACTTCCGCAACGGGGGGATTCTGCCGTATGTGCTAAGGCAGTTGGCGGTGCAGGGATGACGATCGGTCTTGCGGCAGCACGATCGCTAGCCCCGTCAGATAATAGCCCAGGGCGCAAGCCCTGCGGAACCGGTCCAGGAATGCTCCAGCCCCATAGGGGCGAAAGAAATCTCTTCGCGTCTGGAAATCCAGGAACGGTTCTTTCGCCCCTCCGGGGCTCCGTGGAACACCCGTTTGTCCCATGGCTTACGCCATGGGCTATTTTCTGACGCCCCTTCGGGGCTGATGTTTGCATTTGCGCGAGCCGCGCGCGCAAGCAAGCGCTGGAGTCGCGGACATCTCCAGCAAGTCGGCTCAGGTGTACAATGTGCATACATGGACGTGGAATGGGATCCCGCCAAGGCCCGGCTGAATGCCGGCAAACACGGCGTTCTGTTGGCCGACGCGGTGGCGGCTCTCGAAATGCGCGCGCCCGGACCATACGCGATCCTTTCTCCGATGAAGAAGAGCGGTGGGTGACGCTCGGCCTGGATGCGTTCGGACAAGTGTTGATAGTGGTTTACACCTGGCGCGGCGAGCGTCTGCGCCTGATCTCGGCGCGCAAGGCGACCACGCGCGAACGGCGGCTCTATGAGGAAGCAGATGAAGCGTGAATACGATTTCTCGAAGGCGAAGCGCGGCGCGGTGATACCGGCGCCGAAAGGAAAAATCAGGATCACCATTCGCATGGATGAGGACGTGATCGCGTGGTTCCGAGGCCGGGTCGAGAAGGCCGGCGGCGGCAACTACCAAAGCCTGATCAATGACGCCCTGCGGGAACACATCGCGCGCAACCGCGAGCCGCTGGAGGCAACGCTGCGGCGGGTGATTCGGGAGGAGATCCGGCGGGCGGGGTGAAACGGAGTGTCCCGATCACGTCGGCCCGTTTACTTGTCGGCCCGTTTACTTGGCACGGAGGCGCAAGGGGCGGTAGAATGGCTGCGCCATGATCATTTCTCGGCTGGTCCTCAAGAACTGGAGGAATTTTCGAACTCTGGACCTCCAGTTTACCGACCGCGTGTTCGTGATAGGGCCCAACGCATCGGGTAAATCGAACCTGCTTGACGTGTTTCGGTTTCTGAGAGACATCGCGAAGCCGGGCGGCGGGCTACAGCATGCGGTCGATAAGCGCCTCGGCCTCTCAAAGGTGCGTTGCCTGGCTGCTCGGAGGGAGCCAGACGTTGAAATTGAGGTCGAACTGTCGGAGGAGGGCGCTGAGGCCAGGTGGCGTTATGCTGTCGGCATCACCCAGCAGGTCCGCGGGCGCCGCCAACCTATTCTGCGGTCCGAGAAAGTGTGGAAAGACGGTCGCCTCCTGATGGAGAGGCCGGACAAGGACGATGAAGCGGACGAGGACCGCCTAACTCAGACCCACCTTGAGCAAATAAACTCGAATGCCGAATTTCGGGACATCGCAAGATTCTTCGAGTCCATCCGCTACCTCCATCTCGTACCCCAGTTGCTTAGGAATCCAGAGGCGTTTCAGGGTCCGAGCATTCCAGACGACCCGTACGGGCGGAATTTTCTTGAGATGGTCGCAAAGACACCGGAGAAGACCCGCAGATCCCGGCTCAAGAAGATCGAAGAGGCGTTGCGCCAAGCGGTGCCGCAGCTACAAGGCCTCATGGATACCAAAGATGACGCGGGGATTCCGCATCTCGAAGCAACTTACACCCACTGGCGTCCACATGCGGGTCGCCAGCGCGAAGACCAGTTTTCAGACGGAACATTACGTTTGATCGGGCTCTTCTGGTCGCTATTGGAAGGAGAGTCTCCGCTTCTCCTCGAAGAGCCCGAACTCTCTTTGCACTCCGGAATTGTCGCAAAGCTGCCTGCTCTATTCCACCGGCTGCAGAGAAAGAGGAGACGCCAGATTTTCGTCAGCACGCACAGCGGGGATCTCCTGTCTCAAAAGAGCATAGGGGGCGAGGAGGTCATTATGCTCAGGCCGGACAAGGAAGGCACCGTAGCCGAGCTGGCATCGTCCGTCGATGAGGTGCGCACTCTTCTCGATGACGGCCTGAGCATCGCGGACGTGGCGCTGCCACGGACTGCTCCTCCTAGTCTCGGCCAGTTCGAACTATTCGAATGAGTCCCATTCCCATCAACCTCGCGACCGAGGACGAGCTCAGCGAGGCCACTCTGCTGAGAATACTCAGGGACCTAGATCGCTACGTCGTTGGCACTCCTTATCGGCGTGGCGGCTTTGGCTACCTCCGCCGAACGATCCACGGCTGGAACAGCGCCGCAAGAAGCATACCGTTTATTGTCTTGACGGACCTCGACGTCTGTGAGTGCCCCGCGAGCCTGATCGCCGACTGGCTGACGGCGCCGCAGCATCCGAACCTCCTGTTTCGGATTGCGGTTCGGGAGGTAGAGTCTTGGCTACTCGCCGATACAGTGAACCTTTCGCGATTCCTCGGGGTACCGGAGAGAGAGATGCCAAGCGACTGCGACAACTTGGCAGACCCGAAAGCGGAGATTATAGAATTGGCGAGAAGATCGCGAATAAGGGCCATACGCGACGGCATCGTTCCCAAACGCGGCAGCACAGCGAAGCAGGGGCCAGACTATAATGGTCTTCTCGGCCTATTCGTGCGGGGTGGCTGGGATCTCAAAGCTGCGGCGGCAGGATCGCCCAGCCTCGCCAGAACCATTTGTCGGCTCACCGTCTTCAATCCGGCTTGGACCCTGCCGTGACACCGCCTTCGACCGGCGGAACGAGCCGGCTGTTACGCGGGTCTCGGCCGCCATCTTCACCCCGCTCCCCGCACCTCCCTTAACACCGCGCACCATCCTGGGTAGCCTCTTGATGCTGAGTACGGGTCTTCTTCCAGCGTGAAGGCGACATCGATGCGCGCCCCCGCCGCGAACTCGCCCGCTCGCGCCGCGTAGTTCCAGGCTTTCAACTTCAGCGTCCGGTTGTTCTGGCGGACTACGATGCGCAGGTGCTTTTCGCCGAAGACCACCGGAGGGCCGGCGACTTCCACATCGCTGGCGGCGAAGATTGGCTGGGGGTTGCCGTGGCCGAAGGGGGCCAGGCTATAGACGCCGTTGGCGGCTTGCTCGTCGATTTCGCGAAGCTCGACCGCGGCGTCGATCTGGACCATCGGCGCGAGGTCTTGTGGCCCCAGGCGCGCGGCGGCGTAGGCGTTGAAGCGCTGGCGGAACTCGGCTACGCGGGCTTCCTCCAGGGTCACGCCGGCGGCGTATTGGTGGCCGCCGTAGCGCACAAACAGGTCGGGCATGGAATCTAGCGCTTCGAGCAAATGAAACGCGGGGATGCTGCGGCCCGAGCCTTGGACCAAGCCATCGCCGGCGTTGCGGCCTAAGACGAACACGGGGCGGTGCAGCCGGTCCATCAAGCGGTTGGCCACTATGCCCACGACGCCGCGGTGCCAGGCGGCATCGTAATAGACCAGGGCGGCGGCGCCCTGGTCCACCGGGGTGCGCTCGCAGGCTTCGCGGATGCCGTCTTCCACCTGCCGGCGCTCGGTGTTCTGGCGGTCAAGCTGCTCGGCCAGCTCGCGAGCGCGGTCCGGGTCGGCGGTGAGGAACAGCTCGATGACGGCTTCGGCGGTATCCATGCGGCCGGCGGCGTTGATTCGCGGGGCGATCTGAAACGCCACCTGGCGGGCGGATGGAGCTTTGCCGGCGGCGATGCCGGCCACGTCAAACAGGGCGCGCAGGCCGGGATTGCGCACCGAGCTAAGGCCCGCGAGGCCGTGCTTGACGATGATGCGATTCTCCCCGGTGAGCGGAACCACGTCCGCCACGGTGGCCAGGGCGACGATCTTCAGAAACGATTCGGAAACGCGCCGCAGTTTCTCCGCCGGCCAGCCGAGCCGTCCCAGAAAAGCCTGCGCCAGCTTGAAGGCCACGCCGGCGCCGCACAAGTTCTTTTCGGGATACGCGCAGCCGGCGCGGTTGGGGTTCAAGACCGCGAACGCGGGCGGCGGATCGGCGTCGGGCAGGTGGTGATCGGTGACGATAACATCCACGCCCAGGGCCGCCGCGCGCCGCACCACTTCGGCCGCGCGGATGCCGGTATCCACGCTGACGATGAGCGTGACACCCTGCGCGGCGGCGGCTTCCACCGTCTCGGCGCGCATGCCGTAGCCGTCCTTCAGGCGATCCGGAACGTGCCAGCGAGCGTCCCC
>JBEKPK010000358.1:0-5619 GCA_049520795.1 Bryobacteraceae bacterium | reverse complement strand
CTGTGGGGCAGCCAATCCTGGCTGCCGCCGGCTTTCAGCCGGCGTTTGCCGTGTGAGAGGGCTCCGCGGACGCGAAAGAGCCGCCTGGAAAGGCGGCTGCAGGCAAGATTGCCTGCCCCACAAAACATGCAGAACTTCGGCCGCACTACGCTAGGTTTTCGACCGCTTGGTTTGTACCTCAATGCCCGGCCCACTATAAGTGAAACCACCACCAGGATAAGGAGAGGCTGTGTCGACGGAACCCATCAAGGTACTGCTGGTTGAAGACAACATGGGAGATGCCTGCCTGCTGTACGAGGCCCTAGCCGAAGCCCTGCCCGAGCAGTTCCAAACCACCCACGTCCGGCGGCTCAGCGAGGCGCTGGAACACCTGTGGGAAGAGACCTGCAACGTGGTCCTGCTGGACCTGGGGCTGCCGGACAGTCATGGCCTTGACACGCTCGTGGTAACGCGGGCGCAAGCGCCGGGCGTGCCTATTGTGGTGCTGACAGGTTTCCAGGACGAGGCCATGGCGGTTGAGGCGCTGAAGGGGGGTGCGCAGGACTATCTGGTCAAGGGGCAAGTGGATAGCAAGCTGTTGGTGCGCTCCATGCGCTACGCCATTGTGCGCAAGGCGACGGAGGAGGCGCTGCTCGGGCAGGGGGTAGCTCTCGCCAGGGCGGAGGAACTGCAACGCTCGCGGCGGCGGCTCATAGCCGCGCACGAGCGCGTTCGCCGGGAAACCTCCGCCCAGCTAAATAATGGCGTGCAAGAAAGGCTCCTAATCCTGGAGAGCCACCTGCAAGAGATCCTGAAGAAGACAAGCTCCGCGCCGGAAACCACCCGGCTTCTGAGCGAAGTAATCGACGCAATGAACCAGGTGATCGAGCAGGAACTACGCGTTCTGAGCCGCCGCCTCTACCCTTCGACTCTCAGCCACGGGCTGGTCCCGACCTTTCTTACCTTTGCCGCTCGCTTTACGAATCCGGCCGTTGAAGTAGACATGGACGAAGAGCTTGTGGGGCGGGAGAAGGCCGACCGGAACTGGATTCCGGAGCAGGTGAAGCTGGCATTGTACCGCATTGCCGAAGAGGCTCTGACCAACGCCACGGAGCACGCCAAAGCCTCCAAGGTCAACCTACGGCTGGACATGTCTCGGGAAGGCTGGCTGCGGCTCACCGTGCGGGACGACGGCCGCGGCTTTGATGCCGAGAACGCGCCTGGTGGACTGGGGGTGGGAACCATGCAGGATTACGCCGACGCCGCGGGCGGGCAGTGCGTAGTCCATGGCGCTCCCGGCGAGGGCACGGAGGTCATGGCCGTGCTCCCTCTCTCTCGGCCCGGCGCGGAGCCGCCGGAGGCCTTGGAGAAAGGAGGCGACTGATGGAAAAGCAGATTGAGACCTGCCCCTGGTGCCATAAAGAGCTGCAGGTGGAATCGGGGCGCCAACGCCTCTACTCGTGCCCCTTCTGCAAGAAGGAATTCACCTTTACCCCCGGCGCCGCTCAGGCGGCTGGCAGGCCACCGGCGCAACGGCCCGCGGCAGGATCCGCTTTGCCATCGGACTTCGTCGAGACGCCCTTTGTCAAGGACCTGGTGGACCGCACTCTGGTCTATCTCCAGGACGGTTTGCACGTTCACCTATCCGGTCCGGCGGGGAGCGGCAAGACTACCATCGCGCTCCACGTGGCCCAGCAGTTGGGCCGTCCGGTGGTGCTCATTCATGGGGATGACCAGATGGGCACCGCGGACCTGGTAGGCAAGGAGAGCGGGTACAAGCGGAGTTATACCCACGACGAGTACATTCATACGGTGCTTAAGGTAGAGGAGGAATCCAAGCCCTTGTGGGTGGGAAGGGCCCTCACGGAGGCCTGCCAGAAAGGCTCTACCGTGGTCTATGACGAATTCACGCGTTCGCGGCCCGAGGCCAACAACGTGCTTCTCTCGGTCCTGGAGGAGCGGGTGTTGCCCCTGCGCGGCGGGCATATAGCCGTTCACCCCGATTTCCGAATCATTTTCACGAGTAATCCCGCCGACTATGCCGGGGTTCACGGCGCCCAGGACGCTCTCCTGGACCGAATGGTCACGATCCTCCTGAGCGGGTTCGACCAGGATACCGAGGCCGGCATCACCCAGACGCACTCCGGGCTGCCACTGGCGGAGGTGGAAAGGATCGTCGCCCTGGTGCGGGCCTTCCGCGATGCAGGGCTCAAGACCAGCAGCGCCAGCGTCCGTCCGGCCATCTTGATCGCCAGGATCCTCCGAATGCGGGACGGACACGCCTATGCCGGAAATGCCGTCTTTATCCAGACCTGCCGGGATGTGCTGCTCTCTCAAGCGCGCCGCACGGGCACGACGCCACAGGAGGACCAGCAAAACGATGAGACGCTGTTGCGCCTGATCCAGGAAATCTGTTCCGCGCCGCTGCCAGTGAAACACCCCACTCTCGATGCGGCATTCCATGGGATGGAGGCCGGCAGCCTCATGGCGGAACTGAGCGAGGATAAAGAGTTTCAGGAGTTGCTGCTCAAGAAAATACGGGAGAGAGGGATGGCCGGCAAGCCGCTCACGAAGGTCTCATAGAGAATCTCAAGACGGCGAACGTACGCGGGCATAGGGTGGGCCATCAGCCGCCAACTGAACGCGCCGTAGAGCGGGCCTCCGGCCTGCCATGCCCGCATCCATGCGGGCATTCTTTCTACCTGCCGCAGCCGAAGAACGTCGGCGGGGACGCCGACGTGGCAGGCCGGAGGCCCGCTCTACGGCCGGGATTGCCTTATGCGGCGGACGCCTCAAGACGCGCCAGCCTTTCGTCGATTTTGGCCAGAGACGCTTCCAGTTGTCCTTGAGGCGCCTGGCTGCAAAAGACGGGGTTGTTGACCCACCAATCCATGCCCATCTCCTTGGCCTTGTCCACCGAACAGATCACCAGGCGGATCTGAATGGAGAGTAACTCAATGTCCACCAGCTTGATCTTGATGTCGCCGGCGATGACAATGCCTTTGTCCAGCACCCGCTCGAGGACATCCGACAGAGTCGAGCTCTGCAATGCGTGAGTAACTGCCTGTGCCATTAAAGATCTCCCATGTTAATCAGAAAAGCCGTCCCAAGGGCCCCAGATCGAGGTTTAGGTCGTCCTCTTCCAGGCCGAATTCCCTTCGCAGGCGATCGATTTCTTCCGCCTGGCCCATCAAGGTGAGACCCAGGCGCTCGATCTGTTCCTCGGTGAGCGAGCCGGCGTCGATGCGCCGGAGCGCCTGGCGCTCCAGCAGTTCGTGCAAGAGCTTGACGAGAGTGAGGACGAGCTGACCAAGCCCGTTTTTCAGGCGGTCGGGGTCCAGATCCAGGCGGGCCCGGGCCGGAGCCCCGTGATATGGCGGTCGCCACTGGATCTTGTCATCCTGCTGCATCACCAGGGCAAAATCCCGGATGGATTCAGACTCGACATGCGCTATTTCGACGGTATCCATTTGTTCTCCCCTTTCCGACCTCGAGCGTCATACCGGCTGCCGCTCGTCCGTTCCCCAGGCTCTCTCGCGCGGTCTCGATGGAGGTCAAAACCAGATTCAGACCCAAGTACAACAGGTCCACGTCGGCGACCGAAATGGTCACCTCGCCCGCCACCACCACGCCCTTGTTCAGCACGCGGTCGAGGACCTCGCAGACCGAAACGCGTTCGTCTTCCTCCAGCGCGCACAGTTCCGTCGTGAATCTATCGCCGCCTGGCACGGTTTCAGGCTGCATCACGGCTGGCCATCTCCCGTACGGCGGGCCTGTACAGGCGCCGCCCAAACTTTTCCAACCGTTCCAGCCCGGCGATCTCCGGCTGTCTGTAAACCAGCGTCTGTTGCTTTTCGGGAAACGCTTGCCGAAAACTCTCGGCCACCAGCCGCTCCCTTGGAGGCAGGCTCGAACACAAGCGGCAATTTCCCGGCGGCGTCATCAAGTTCAGGAACACCAGCGGGGTGGCCATGCCCATCCGGTCGCACGCTCCCACCAGATCGCTGGTTTCCTCGAGCGCCATCCGCGTCGGAATGCTTACCACATACAGGGCCGCGGCGGCGGGGTTTTGAAGCAGTTCCCGGAGTTTCTTCAAGTTCCGCGAGATTCCGACCAGCGCGTCGGCGAATCCCGGTAACTGCAGGATGCGCTCGTACTTCAAAAAGAGGTTGAAGAAGGCCTTCAGCCAGTCGTTGATAAGATCCGGGAGTTCCAGCAGGCGAATCAGGTGGCCGGTTGGCGCGCAGTCAAGCACGAACAGGTCGTAACTGTCACGGGCCAGAAGGTCCATGATGCGCGTGAGGGCCATGATTTCATCGAGCCCCGGCGGCGCCATGTCCATCATCTTCTCGAGGACGACACGGTCAAAGGTGAGGTCGAAGCCTCGGGATATGGATTCGAGAAAGCGCTCGAGGTCCTCGGCGTAGCGCTCTTTCAGTTTTTCAAATTCGGTTCGCGCATCGATTTCCATGGCGGTCAAGCCCGGAAAAAGCACCGTCGGCCGGGGGCCGATCTCCGCTTGCAGGCAGGCCGAGAGGGAGTGGGCCGGGTCGGTGGAGAAAAGCAGAATCCGCTTGTCGGGAAAGTCGCGGGCCAGCCGCACCGCCGTGACGCACGAAAGCGTGGTCTTGCCCACGCCGCCTTTGCCGGCGAACAGGATAAACCGCATCTCGGGAAACGGGGGCGGCGCCGCATGCAGGACGGCCGGCTCGTAAAACGAGCCAAGCCGGGCCGCGCTCACCGGTGCTCGAACGAGCCGCCGGGCGTGTTCCCAGAATCCGGATAATCGCTCCAGCCCGCGAACCTCATCCGCGAACAACTCAATTCCCCAGGCCGAACAAGGAGCCTTGATCCCGGCCAAAAGTCTTTCGATCTCGAACTGCTCCACCGAAGCGGCCGCCGAGCAGGCTGGGCAGCCGCTCTCGAAATGGAGCCGGTTCGCGATCACATCCGATACCGGTATTTTCCGCCCCAAGAGTTCCTTGAACAGCGCCAGCGTCACATGCACGCCGAGCGGCTCCGCAATGGCGACGGGGACGAATTGGGAGCGCGCGGGATCGCGCAGCAGGCTCTCCATTCGCTGCAGCGAGGATTTCCATTTGACCACAAACAGGTCGAGGCAATCCGGGCTGCCATCCCGGCTGAACACCCGCCGCATGTACCGGCGCTTGGCCAGCAGCGCCTCCAACATGCCAAGCCATCGCCGAATCAGTTCGGGCATGGCCAGCAGACGCAGGGTATGGCCGCTGGGCGCGGTATCCACCACGATGCAGTCGTACCGGCCGGCCTCCACCCAGGAGGAGATCTCGAAAAAGGCCATCAACTCATCCAAGCCGGGCAGGGAGAGACTCAGGAATCGATTGATGTCCTCATCGTCCAGGAAAGTGCCGGCGGCGGCGATCTTCCGCAGCATGCCGCCGTTCTGCTCGCGGAATTCCGACAGGCACTGCAGGGCGTCCAGCTCGATGGTCCGCAGATTGGAGGGAGGCGTACAACCCGCCAGGCAGTCCACCAGGGAGTGAGCGGGGTCCGTGGAAACCAGCAGGAGGGAACGGTCCGGGTTCAGCGCGGACATGCGCAACGCGGCCGCCGTGGCGCAGGTGGTCTTGCCCACGCCGCCCTTGCCGCCGAACAGCAGGA
>JBEKPK010000357.1:0-5660 GCA_049520795.1 Bryobacteraceae bacterium | reverse complement strand
TCATAGCTTGGCCACCCCCCGTTGAGCGGATCCACGCTGTTGGACCAGGCCATCTGCGCGGGCTGCTGGTTCGCAATGGTGTCCTCCACGCGAACTTGCACAACGCCATTCGCGCCGTAGGTCAACAGCAGCCGGCCGCAGTTCCGGACCCCGCGCGCCAGGTCGCCCGCGCTGCGTTGGGTTTTGAGCGCCAGGTTGCACTGAAAACGCGGCAGCGTGATAGGGTTGCCGTTGATGTCCAGCGCATCGATCGCCTGGTCGCAGTAAGCCGCCGCCGTCACGAAGCTCGGTATGTCGATTTCGTCCGCGCTCCAGCCGGTCCGCCGCAGGATGTCGAGCAGGATCCAGGCCGGGTTGCTGGTGAATTGCTCGCCCGCCGCCGATCCGTCCGCGTTGTACTCCGGAACCTTGAGACCATCAACCAGAACTTTGACCTTGGGCAGCGTTGCGCCGTCGTTCAACACGTTCGGGACTACCACCGCGAGGTACGCCATGCTGCCGTACGGGTCCCCCGCGGGCTGCCCGGACCCGTCCACAAAATCCGGGTTTTGCGTTCCCGCGCGCGTTCCCAGCGTGGGGATGTTGTACCACCCGGTCCCCGTCATGTTCGTCCCGACGATGCCTAGCGGGATCTGTACGCCGTTCACCAGCACGGTTCGGACGCCCTGCATTTCGCCGGTCCCCAGCAGGACTTCCATATGGGTGAGGTTTCCGTCGTTGCGTGCGAATACCACCGGGGGAGCGTACCACGCCGTGCCGTAGACCATCGGGACGAAATCGTTGTACCGGGCTGCGTTCACACTCTCCGCCGACGTCTGCCAGCTCTTGTCGCCCGCCGTGCGCACCGACATCGTCGGCGGCACGTACTCGATCCCTCCGAAATCCGGAAACATCCCGCGGGTCACGCAGTCCGTGCGCGCAAACCCGCAGCTCGTGAACGGCGAGCTGCCGTTCAGGTTCCCCGCGCCGCCCACAATCCCCGCCGAGTAACCACACCGGTAGTATAGGGAATATTTGCCGTTGACCCCTCCGTCCACCGCCTCCGCGCATTGCGCCGGATTCGCCGGGAAGTTCCAGGGACATCGTTTCTGTATCCGCACCTGCGGCATCAGCGCTCTTTGCAGGCTCATCCGGTTGGTCGCCGTAATTCGGAACGTCGCTTCCCGTATCTCGTCCGGAGGGTTGCATATCCCCTGAAACAGAACCTGGGTCTCGCTCGCGGGCGCGGCGTTGGGCAAGTCGTAAAACAGGAATGTCACCGTGAGCTGAGCGCCCTTCCACCCAGTCGCTCGCTCGATCTCGGAAAAGTGGGAGTCGGCGTTGGCTAACACAATCGAGATGCGCGGGATTCCATCCACGCCCTGCTCGGACGCCGTCTGCATTTCGAAGACGTTGTGCTGCAGCACCCGCGCTTCGTAGGTCGTCCCCGCGTTCATCACCCGGTGCGTGCTCCAGCTCTCCGCCTGCCCGCTCGCCAGAACGCAGTCGAATAGCAGCAGCGGCGTGTCCGTGACCGCCTGTTCCTTCAGATCATAGATGGTTGACATTAATGATGTTCACCGTACACGAATGCCGGTTGACGCCGGTGCTCGTGATCGCCAACTCGTCGTCGCGCAGCCTGGCGTCTGTGTAGACTCCGCCGAGCGTGCTGGCCCGATAGATCGATGCGCCTTCCTGCGGCTCCGCCTGTGGCCCGTACACATCCACCGTCGCGCCCGCCGGAATTTCCAGTCCGAACTGCACCGACTCCGCCCCGGCTCCGCCCGTTCCGGTGAAGGTGATCCTGTTCCATCCCGTCGTCACGCTTTGCGCCATGCGCCCGTTCCCTATCAGGGCCGTCACGCCGGTGTTCGCTTGCGCGCGCGCGTATACGCTGAGGCAATAGACGTAGTCGCCCGGCGAGGCCAGCGTTTGCGTGATCGTTTGCGGCCCGGCGCCGGTGTTGGTGAGCCGCCATGCGAGCATTCCGCCAACGGGGTCCGGCTCACCGCTCACCAGCGAAAGCAAGGGCTCGCAAACCCAGACCGCATCGTCCAGTTGGCCGCTCCACGCCAGCAGGTTTCCCGCCGGGTCGAGAAACGTGAACCCGTTCAGCGTCCCCTCCGCCGCGGCGAAAAAAGCCTCGATCGCGCCGGCCTCGGAATCCGTGAGCTCCGCATAGTCGAGTTGCCACTCGGTGGTAACGGCGGCCGGGTCGGCCAGTTTGATGGACCTCCCGTCCGCGGTCGCATTGATCACCGTCCGCGTGCGTCTCTCTTTTCGAATGGGGAACTGGCTCAGCGCTCCAGTCCCGAGTTGCGGATAAACCAGCATTTTCAGCTCCGGTTCTCGACCACCGTCAGGGTGGTCGCGCTGCTCATTTCCGCCACCGCCGCCGACCCCAGCGCATCGGCCTCCAGACTGCAGTCCGGATAGGTTGCGCCATCGAACGGGTCGGTGAAGGTGAAACTCCCGAACGCGCCCTGGTTCGCCATGAAGAACTCCTCCAAGGCCGCCATTTCGCTTTCATCGAGTTGGCTCAGACGGATCTCCCAACGCAGCAGCGGCGCCTCGCAGTCCCGGTAGCGCTGCTCCGTCCCGTCCACGAAGCGCAGCGCCTGGTTCCGGTAACAAATTCGCCGTGTCGCCGGGTATTGCGCTACGGCGCCTGTTTTCAACCTGGGAAAATTGGCCATGGTCAGAGGTCGGTCACCACATCGTTGATGCTGTTCAGGTTCAGCATTGCGTCCCGGACCGCCGCGGCGATGTCGGTGCTCCGATCCATAAACGACCGCGCATCCATCGCCTGCACGCTAACCGTGATTTGCGGTTGTGAGGCGCCGTTGCCGCTCGTGCCGCTGGCGGGTCCTGTTTGCCCGCCGCTCGATGCTTGCCCTCCGCTCGATCCGGATGCGGCGGTTTCCACCGACGGGCTCCCTGTCCCGTCGTACGCGCGCGGCGTCCCCGTCTGGTCATAGTCTGCGTTGCTCAGCCCTTGCCCGGTATCGGCCGCCTCGATGTTGAGCGCCGACGGCATCGCATACTTAGTCAGCTCCGGCGGAGCCGGCGACCCTCCTCCGCCAAAGAGCCCCAGGAGTCCGCCGATCAGCGGGGCCAGGCCAAATCCGCTTTCGAGCAGCAGCATGGCGGCCGACGTCCCGCCGCTCGATCCGCTCGCGGAGCTGTTGCTCGCCGCACGAATCGTTTCGGGTTGCGCGGGCGGGTCCGTGTTGGCGATCTGCAATCCGCTGTAATCCGTGGTCGCCCCGCCGGGCGAATTCGCCGGCGCCTGCGCCGTCCCGCTTGTCTCGTTCAGGTTGGACGCCAGGTTACTCGCCAGAGTGGCGAAATCATCGAGAAGATCTTCTTGTGTGCTGGCCATTTCTTGTTTCCGCTTCAAGCGCCTTTTCCAGAACCAGGAACGCCTCCACCCGGCGCGCATCGAGCTCGGCGGCGCGTATCCCTCCCAGCCGCCGCCGGATCAGGAACTCCTCCACCAAAGCCGCGCTTTCGCCGGTCACGTAAGATTTCGGGCACGTCGAGATCGCCACGCCCCCTCGCACCCATACCGGCGGGCCTGCGGATTCCACCGATCCCTCAATCCACCCGCAGCGTCGTCTTTTATCCAGACCGGCTTTCCGGCACGCGTCGCACTTCCAACCGGCCTGGTTGGAGAATTGGAAATGGAAGGCGACTGTCAGTTTTTTCTTTCCGCATCGGTGAGCCCCGCCTCCACTCGCACCGCTGCCAGCGCCTCTTGAAACAGGCTCTCCGGCCCCGCTTCCGCCAGTAGTTCCGGCGTTGCCTCCGCTCCGTCCACCTCCAGGCCGGCAATGCCGCGCAGTCCCCATGCCAGATACAGCCGGCCAACCTCCGCCTTCAGCAGCGTTGCCTCCATCTGGTCGTCCGGCCGGCTGCTGGCTTCGAGATACTCCATGCGCCGGGCCAGCTCCTGCACCCGGCGCATAAGTTCCACTCGCCGCGCGAATGACATCCGCGCCACCGTGAACGTCACTCCCGGCGCCACCGCCGATTCCACCGTCTTCACGCTTTCGTAGATCATGGGTTTTGATATCTCGCCATCCGATGTGGCATGGGCGCTCGTGCCTGCCGTGTCGAGACTCATCTCGACGCGCGTTGGAGGTTGTGAGAAAAGCCGCGGCCAATCGTCGGCGCGACTTATCCGAACGCCACCGCAATTTCGTTGTCCAGCGTGCCCTGCGCTCGCGCCGGCCGGAATTTCCACTGCAGCCGGTTGCCACTGTCGTCGAACTCCGGCACTTCCGGGATGACGCTCTGCAGGTATATCCCCAGCAGTTGACCTGGTTGCTGGCCGAGCTGAAACATGACGCTGATTGGCGATTCTTGCCGCGCCGCCTGGTACAGTCCTTCCGTCGCCTCATCGTCCTGGCTGAAAAGTTCAAAAGCGGCCGTCACCGAGCGCTGGCCGGGCGATATGGCCTGCGGCAGACTGCTCCCGAACTCTCTCTCGCGCGTATCCAGATCGTTCTTGAGCGTGATCGTCCCGCTCGTGATTGTCAGGAACTGGGTTGGCGACGAACCCAGCCACGCCTCGCCCATGTGCCCCGGCACGATCGAGTAATCGAAGGCCCCCAGCGCCGGCTCCGCCGGAAAGCTCTGCAAGGTGGCCATCTGACTGGAGGAGAAGCTGCTGCTGTCCAACACGTCCTGCGCCGGGCCGCGGAAACGGAACTCGTGAAAATCGCCGTTGATCGAGATATCCATCTGGTCCACCGCCGCGCCGCACAGCAGCCGCTGCACCGCCGTCGCCGGCGACCAGTAGTCGAATATGCTCACGCTCGGCAGAGCCGTCGCGGGCGCGTACGTCACCGCCGCCCCCACCGCGCCGCCTGTCGCCGGCGGCGTCGTGAACGGCGCGTTCAACTGCACGGTATTGGCGTCCACGATCGCCGCCGCGAATCGGATCTCGCCTCCGCACGCCACCGCCTGCCCTGGCGAGAGGTTATGGGGCGCCTGAAAGGCCAGTCGTCCGGCGGACGTGCTCGACGCCGCTGTTCCTCCCGGGAAGGTCGTCGGAACCGCTCCCAGAACAGCTTGAAAGAGCGGCCCGTACGTCGGTCCCGGCTGACCGCTCGCCCAGGTCGTCATATAGGTCTTCAAGTCGAAACTCGTGAGCCGCCTGCCGCCCGGCGGCAATCCGGCGAAGGTTCGGCTGCCCGTCTTATCCTGGCGTTTGACGGTCTCGAGTTGCTGTGCGATTCCCAGCTTCACCGCCGGGATCCGGTTCGCCGCCGAGATGGTTCCCACCTGCCCGTAGGAACTCTCCAGCGCCACGTAGAATCTGTTCGCGTTAGAGGAAATGTAGGACATGCTAGTTTACGCTCACTTCAATATCGAATGTGATTTTGGCCTGCTGGACGAAGTTCTTCCCGCCGTGTTTAATCGCTCCGTAAGACGCCTCGTACGCTCCGGCGAAGAACATGCCGTCGCCCCAGTCGCCGCGCGACCCGTCCAGAGTCTGTGCGACCGCGTCCGTGTACAGCTCCAGCCTGTCCTGAAGTCCTTCCAGGCGGTCCTGCGAATAACGGATTTCAATCGCCATCTGCGCCGTACCCGAAAACGTCCGGAATTTCTCCGTCAGCTTGTTGACGAGTTTTTCGCAGTACACGTTGGCGGCCGGGTATTGCGTCCCGCTGCTG
>JBEKPK010000356.1:0-5762 GCA_049520795.1 Bryobacteraceae bacterium | reverse complement strand
CAACTCCGCGTCGGACTTGCCTTGCACGGCTGCTGAGTTGAGCCTGGGAATTGCCACGCTGAAGAATTTGTCCGCTCTCGGTTCGCCCTTACCGTCCGGGCCATGGCATCTGCGGCACGTCCGGTCATAAGCCACGGGTCCGGAGAGGTTGGCGTTTTGGCTCCCGGCGGAAAACAATAAGATGTCGTGACTGTGGCCTTTCGGCGTGCTGTGCAAGAGCATTCCATCCGTCCCGGGTATCCATGCTTCGGAAAGAACGCGCTGGTCGCCGGTTTTGTCGAATACCAGCGCGCCATCGCGAAGGAATTCGTCGGGCCCGCCGAGCCTGGTGATAATGCGCGCGGTAATCGCCCCGCTTGTGGCCGATTGCACTTGCAGCCCCGAGGGAGTCACCGAGAAAGTGTACGCCCCCGCCGGCAGCGTCTTCGATGCGACCGTAAACGCGTACGGGACATCGGCCCGCACGACCCGCTCCGTCTGCCCGAAAGCCGGGCCAATCGCGAAGGATGCGAAGAGACCGAAGGCCATCAGCCTTTTCGCCATCGCACCCAGAGTTTTTGTTTGCTGCATACTGATTTGATACGCTCCTTATTGTCTCTAGCCGGTCGTAGCGGGAATACCGGTCACCCGGCGCCCCCAACCGGTCCGTGCGGCTCTTATTCGCGCCCGCGGTTTCACCCTCGATTGTATGGCGGCGAATTAGCCGCCGTGCGCTGATTGTACCCTCAGCCGACTTACTGGCGCGCGCCCCGAGGTACGATATGATACACTTCCCGGCCGGGCGGCCGGCGCTCACTGATGCGCATTATCGAGCGCGCCGTAGAGCGGGCGTCTCGCCTGCCATGCCGGTATTCGTACCGGCGTTCCCCGAGGAACGCCGGCAAGGATGCCGGCGTGGCAGCCTGGAAGGCCGCTCTACGGAGCCGCGCTACGCTAGAAGATAAGCTTCAATCCCAACTGAATCTGCCTCGACGGGGTCGCGGTGGCGGTGATCAATCCCGCGGACGCGTTGATTGCGCCGCTCGAGAAGACCGTCGCATTGGGCGGTCCAAGGTTCGCGTGGTTCAGAGCATTAAAAACTTCCGCTCGAAACTGCAGGACCGCTCTCTCGTTGATGGCCGCGTTCTTGAACAGCGACACATCCACGTCCGCCAGGCCCGGGCCGGTGAACGTCCCTCGGCCAAGGGTTCCCCAGGTTCCCGCGGCCGGCAAGACGAATGCGTTGGGATTGAACCACTGATTCGGGTTGCCGAGAATCACCGGTCCGGTGAAGGAAGGATTCAGGGAAGGCCGATCCGGATTTCGCGTATCGCCGTCCCCGGACCGGTTCGAGCCCACCTGAGGGGTGAACGGGAAGCCGCTCAGCAGTGTTGCGATGCCATTCAACTGCCAGCCGCCCGCCAACCTGGCCGGCCTTCCTCCGCTATTCAGCCAGCGCTTCCCTGGGCCGAACGGCAATTCATAGTGGCCCGAGACGCTGGCCTGGCTGGCGATGTTCAGCGCAGCGAGGCCCCAGTCTCTGGACAGATCGTTGGGGTCCATGATCATCTGCGCCTGATTTTGAGCCTGCGCGCCAGTCAGCCCGGAATTCATATCCAGGTTCTTGGACCAGGTGTAATTCGCCCGGAGTTGAAGACCTTTCGTCAGGCGCCGCACGACATCCGCCTGCAGCGCGTTGTAACTGCTATTGCCCTCCGAATACCAGAAGAACCCGGCGCCAAGGTATGGATTGGGCCGCGACGCAACGGGGATGTATTGTGCGCCTTGAGGCACGACGCTCCTGGTGGTTCCCGGCGTGCCACCGGCCGTGCAACCGCCGGCATTTGAACAAACCTGCGCCGGAATGGCGTTCGGATCGATGCTCAGCAGGCCGTGGTATCCATGCGACCCGACATAGGCCAAACGGAGCACGGTGTCCCGATCGAGCTGCCGCTCAAGAGTGAAATTCCACTCCACCACGGCTTGCGTTTTGGCGTCCGGCTGGACTCCCTGGGGAGCGAATGTGGTACACGGCTGCGAAATGCCCGGGCCGCAGGATGGCGGGGGCGGCGCTCCCGGAATCACGGGCAACACCGAAGCCAGGGAGACGTTGTTGTAGGAGACCGAGCCGTTGTAGGGAGGCAGGGAATTCAGCAAGTAAGCGAGATCGTCGATTAGTGAATAGTAGACGCCAAAGCCCGACCGAATGGCGGTCTTCCCGTTTCCAAACGGATCCCACGCCAGTCCGGCTCTCGGGCTGAACAGCCGCTTTGCGTTATTCCCGGTAAAGGCCGAGCCGCCTACAAGGGGATTGGTCTCCAGGATTCCATTCGCGCCGGTCACATAATTCGCGGCCCGGCCGGATTCTTCATTCCAGCCGGTGGTGAACTCGTGCCGAATTCCGGCCTGCAGCGTCAAATTGGGGCGCAGCTTGATGGTGTCCGAGAAGTACCAGGCGCCGAAAAAGGTTCTCCACCCCAGCTCGTTGGGCGCCGGCACAACTTGAAAGGTACTCGCGGTCCCTTGTAGAAACGTGGTCAGGCTGGCGAAACTGGCTACGCCGAGTTGGCGCGACGCGGTATCTTCGTTGTCCTGAATCCGCTGAAACCAGACGCCGAAGCCGATCTGCTGCTTCCCCCGATTCGCCCGGACACCGTCCTCGAAGGTATAGAGATTTCTCCGATTCCAGACACCGGCGGCGTTGTTGGGACCGGCGGAAGTGATAGCGGCCAGGCCCGTCGTGGTGGTCCCGCCTCCGATTACGATTCCGCCCGGGCCGCCTCCCTCGACAAAGGAGAGACTGGCCGGAAAGGATGTTAGCAGCGACGAATCCAGGTCAAACGCGGCGCGCGAGAACCCCGCACGGAACGTGTTCAGGATTCTCGGAGAGACTATGTGCGTCTCCTCGAGGCTCAGCACCTGCATGCGCAGCGCGGTGTAGGAGGCAAACAGGGGATCCGCCAGCGGAATCAGGCTATGGCCGTCGTCGATCGTGTAGGACGCCGAGAAAGAGTCTCGATCCCGCGGGGCATAGTCGGCGCGCAGCGTGCCGAAATCCTCGCGGATGGACTGCTTCGGATTATTGTAGGAAAGCGCCGTTCCGCTGGCGATCCCATTGGCCAGCAGCTCCGGGCCGTTGGGTTGCGGCCAAAGCTGCATGTATTGCAGCATGTTCTGGTTCAAAACGCCCGACGCGTTCGGCAGGTAGCCGAGCCGCGCCTGGGCGTCGGGCACTACGCTGACGCTGCTGACCGCCAGGCTCTGCCGGAAGCCTTCGTAGTTACCGAACAGGAACAGCCGGTTTTTCTTAAGCGGTCCGCCCAGAGCGCCGCCGAACTGATTACGCCGGAAGGGAGGCACGAATGCCTGGTCCAGGATGTTGCGCGCGTCCAGGGCGCTGTTGCGCAGAAACTCGAATACGGTTCCATGCGCGGCGTTGCCGCCCGACTGGGTGACCACGTCGACCTGCGCGCCCGCTCGCTTTCCGTATTCGACGGGATAGGCGTCGGTGAGGACGTTGAACTCCCGCACCGCATCGATTCCCAACAACTCGCCGCTCACGCCGCCCGGCGTCACCGCAAGCTGACTCGCTCCGGTGTATTCAATGCCGTTCAGCAGGAACAGATTATCGCCGGGCCGACGCCCCGCCACGGTGAACGTATTTCCGTCGCTGGTGCTGGTGTTGGCGCTCTTCATGGCGCTGTAGTTGATGGCGCCGGGATTCAACGCGATCAGGTTATCGAAGCTGCGGCCGTTCAACGGCAAGTCTTTCACTTCGCGCTCGCCCACGACTCCGGAGACCGTGGAGGTGGTTGTGTTGACCAATGGGATGGCTTCCGTGACGGTAACCTGCTGGACGAACTCGCCGACTTCAAGGCGGAGATTCACCACCCCTTCCTGGCCGACTTCCAGATTGATGCCCTGACGGAGCGCGGCTCGAAACCCGGTCTTCTCGGCTTTCACTTCCTGCCGCCCCAGCGGCAGAGCGAGTATGCGGAAATTGCCTTCGTCATCGGTGATCGCGGTGCGCACTGCGCCGGTGTCGAGGTTTTTCACGGTGATGGTTGCCCCCGACACCGGAGTTCCGGTGGCGTCCTCGACCCTTCCGGATAGGGAGGCCGTCACCTCGGCCCAGGCCGGCGCAAGCGCGGCGACAAGTCCGAATAAGAGGCTGGCGCTTGTCGATCTGCGGTAGAGCGGCATCTGTGACACGGACCCCTTCGGCGCTGACTGCCACCTCTCCTTATACTAACGGTCGCGGCAGCGAGCATGGCGCCTCGGAGCGGCGCAGAGGCGGCACGTGGAGGGCGGCGGCGGCGCGGCGCATCGTGAGGTTACGCACAGTGGCGACGCGGCGCGCCGCCGCTGTTCTGAAATTTCCAGAGCCTCGCAGCCCGATGTGATAAGTTCGTCCGGCGTGAAAAGGAGCAGTGCCAATGAGTGCTGAGACGATCGAACTGAAGAGCCTGAATTCGCCGGAGCAGGTGCGGAGCTTCGACAAGGGCAAGGTCGAACTGGTGAATGTCGCCGGAGCCGCAATTGGCCGCGCTACGTTCGAGCCGGGCTGGAGGTGGTCTACTTGTGTGAAGCCGATCGCCAAGACGAAGAGCTGCCAGGCCGCGCATCGGGCCTACCAGATCTCGGGGACAATGACGACAGTGATGGATGACGGCGCCGAGATAACTTCGAAGGCGGGTGACGTGGTGAACATTCCACCGGGACACGACGCTTGGGTAGTGGGAAACGAGCCGGTGGTGGTCGTAGATTTCCAGGGCATGGTCGACTACGCAAAACAGAGCAAATAGGAATTCGCTATCCGAGGCCTAACTCATCGGCTCGCCAGTATCGGGGAACGGAGGAAGGTGACGTCCGCTCAGATCGCACTCGCTTGGCTGCTGGCCGAGAAGTCGTGGACCGTACCGATCCGCGGCGCCACAAAACCGCATCGCTAGGACGAAAACATCGGGGCAGCCTCAGTGGAACTCATGCCCGGCGATCTCCATGACATCGAGAACGCCGTCTCAAGGATCGCGGTCGAAGGCGCCCGGCGCCCCGAAAAGCTGGAGCAGATGACCGGCCGCTGAACGGTCGCGCGAAGGAATTCGAGAAATGGAGATCAAACGAATTGGCTCGCAACCTTCCGTCAAGGGACCATCAGAGTGGTTCACTGGCACGGTACGTATCGATCCGCTTTTTCAGGCGCCCGGTCCGGCGCTTGTTCAAGGCGCTAGCGTCACTTTCGAGCCGGGCGCGCGTACCGCATGGCATACCCACCCGCTGGGCCAAACCCTGATCGTGACGGCCGGTTGCGGCAGGGTACAGCGTTGGGGCGGGCCGGTGGAGGAGATTCGGCCGGGTGACGTGGTCTGGATTCCGCCCGGTGAGAAACACTGGCATGGCGCCGCGGCAACGACGGCCATGACCCATATCGCCATTCAGGAACAGCTCGAAGGTAAGGTTGTCGACTGGATGGAACAGGTCAGCGACGAACAATACAGGGCCGAGTGACATCGCCACTTGCCTCCACGACAGTCACGCGTCGAGATCCAGCCGAACAGGACGTGCAGATCGAGATTCTGTTCCGCGGTATTTGCCAGACGCCGGCCAGAAGGCCTGCGACAAGCCCGACGGCTTGACCCCACACCGAGCGCGCCGGATGTTCCATGACAAACCGATGGCGATGCAGGTGGCCCAATGGGCCGTCTGCGGATATAATTCCTGGAGCGACGCGAATATCCGGTGACGGCATGTTTCCGCTGATCCTGGCAGTTTTGGCGAAAGGC
>JBEKPK010000355.1:0-5766 GCA_049520795.1 Bryobacteraceae bacterium | reverse complement strand
GCACGTCGTCGATCAGCACGCCCGCCACGCCGGCCGATAATTCCGCGACCGCGCGGTCGCGGCCTCATTGAAGCACATCCACCACTCCGACGCCTGAAGAGGCGAGACGCAATTCCGCGACCGCGCGGTCGCGGCCTCATTGAAGCGCGCGATGATCGAACGCGCCCGCCTCGGCCGAGACCAATTCCGCGACCGCGCGGTCGCGGCCTCATTGAAGCAGATCATAGAACGCCCGATTGATGAGCGCCTGGCAATTCCGCGACCGCGCGGTCGCGGCCTCATTGAAGCTCGAGATCCGCCGCCAGGCCCACTCGGAAAACCGCAATTCCGCGACCGCGCGGTCGCGGCCTCATTGAAGCGGCAGATTTATTGTGACCGGTTGGGATGATTAAGTCAATTCCGCGACCGCGCGGTCGCGGCCTCATTGAAGCGACATCTTCCAGCACTCGTTGAAGCTCAATGCGCTAATTCCGCGACCGCGCGGTCGCGGCCTCATTGAAGCCCACCGGAGGAGATCGGGTGCGCATCCCAGTTTCCAATTCCGCGACCGCGCGGTCGCGGCCTCATTGAGGCATGCCGGCTTGTTTCGCCTGGGCGTGCGCTCCAAAGGCGTGGCGGGGACGGACGGGACGTTTCCTTCACTTCCAGCTTTCCAACGAGCCCACCCAGCCTTTTCACTAACCTGCCAGCCTCATCACCAACCCCGCCCAACCCGCCTGCTACCCTGAGGGGATGGAGTACCTGGCGCGGGCAGAATCTGTGCGGCACAACCTGGACCGCGACCCCGCCGTGCGAGGAGGACTCTGAGATGGCCACGTCGCCACGCCGTTATACCCAGCAGGAGATCGGCGATCTCATTGGCTGTCCCAAGGTGGTTTCCGAACCGCCGAAGCGGGAGATGAAACTGGATCGCGGGCACTTCCGCAACGACATGCGGTTGAAGTCGACCGACGACAAGCTGGAGTTCCGCGTGTTCATGAGGCGCAGCTAGGATCTGCCGGAGAACTTCTCTATCGGCCTGGCGTTCCTGGCGAAGGACGGGTCCGGAGAAGTCGTTCTGCTCCGCTGCAACGGGCCGCACGGCGGGTACAACCACGCGTTCGATCCCGACCATCCGCATTGGGACTACCACGTCCACCGCGCCAGCGCGGAGATGATCGAGGCCGGACTACGGCCGGAAAGGGCGGCGACGATCAACAGGGATTTCGCGTCCTATGAAGAGGCGGTACAGTATTTCCTGAGGGCGACGAACATCGCGGACGCGCGGACGTATTTCGCGGATCTCGCCCAGGGGATCTTGCCGTTCCCGGCTGAGGAGCCAACCGAATGACCGGCTTGGATTTACTGAGACAGCAGTTCAACGGCCACTTGGCGTTCCGGGAACGCCGGCCGGGCGTGCTGCAGGTGCTGGCCCCTTTGTTTCACGAAGACGGCGACATGGTGGACATCTTCCTCGACGAGCCGGTGAACGGCTCGGGCAAGATCCGGATCGGCGACCACGGGCTGACGCTGATGCGCCTCACATACGCCTATGACCTGGACACCGAGAACAAGCAGCGCATCTTCAATCGAATCTTGTCGGAGAACCGGATTCAGGAACAGGACGGGCGGCTGTATATCGAGGCCGAACCTGAACGCCTGTACCCGGCGCTGCTTCAGTTCGCGCAGACGGTCGCCAAGGTCTCCAGCATGCAGTACTACAAGCGGGAGGTCATCCAGAACCTTTTCTACGAACAACTGGCCGAGTTCGTCGAGGAGAGATTGGCGGAGTACGGCCCGCGCCGGAGCACGCTGCCAATCGCGGACCACGACGAGTACGAAGTGGATTACCAATTCGATATCGGCCCCCGTCCGCTATTTCTGTTCGGAGTGAAAGACAACGATAAGGCGCGCCTCGCGACCATTTCCTGTCTGGAGTTTCAGCGGCGGCGCATCCCGTTCAAGGGCGTGATGGTGCACCAGGACTTTGAGAGCGGGATCACGAAGAAGGATCGTACCCGGATCACCAGCGCCAGCGACAAGCAGTTTCCGTCGCTCGACGACTTCCGGGAGAACGGCCCGCAATTCTTCGAACGCGAACGCGCGGCGTGAGGCTGCCGGCGCGTCGCTCAAGCTGACGGGGACGCATTTTCCAGAGATACTGCGCTCTGAAAACCTCGGGGAAGAATGCGTCTCCTTTACGTGCGAGACGCCGGGCAGAAGCCCGGCGGTAAGCCCGAAGGCTTGACCCCACAAGCGCATGTCGAGCTTTCCCGCTCCTGCTGCGCCGGAGATACGCGCGCCACCGTCACCATTTGGCTTGTCCTGACCCGACGGGGTCGAAGAAGGCAGGCGGAACCGCCTGCCCCACCAACCCGGGTTTTCATCAAATTCCGCGGGCCGAGGGCCCATTCCGACAGACGACGCAAACCGATCGTCTGTCCCACTTCCGTTTACAATCGGAGCTTGCCCCAGATCTCGTTTGAAGTCGTGGCTGAGTGTCCGGTGACGCGGGCTCGGGCGGGGGTGTTGCACACGCCGCACGGGAGCATCCCAACGCCGGTGTTCATGCCCGTGGGGACGCAGGGGACCGTCAAGGGCCTTAGCCCGCGCGACCTGGCCGAGGACTTGGGGGTGCGCATTCTGCTGGCCAACACGTATCATTTATATGTCCGCCCGGGACCCGACCTGATCCGCCAACTGGGCGGACTGCACCAGTTCATGTCCTGGCCACGCGGAATCCTCACCGATTCGGGGGGGTACCAGGTGTTCAGCCTCAGCGGGCTGCGCAAGATTACCGAGGATGGGGTGCAATTCCGGTCCCACCTGAATGGCGACCTGCATGCTTTCACGCCCGAATCCACGGTGGACGTCCAACTCGCCTTTGGGAGCGATATTCTGATGGCGCTCGACGAGTGCCCGGAATACCCGGTGGGCCACGCGTACGCCGGAGAGAGCATGCGCCGCACCGTGCGCTGGGCGCGGCGCGCCGCCCAGCATCATGCCCAGCGCATGGCCGAGAGCCCTACGCGCCATGCGCTGTTTCCCATCGTGCAGGGCTCCACTTTCCCGGACCTGCGCCGGGAGTGCGCCGCCGCGCTGCTCGATTTGGATGCCGACGGCTATGCCCTGGGCGGGCTTTCGGTGGGTGAGCCGCGGGCGTTGAGCCTGGAGATGGTGGAAGCCACCGAGGGAATTCTGCCGCGCGGGCGGCCACGCTACGCCATGGGAGTGGGCATGCCCGCCGAGCTTCCCGAATACGTGGCGCGGGGGGTGGACATGATGGATTGCGTACTGCCCTCGCGGAATGCCCGCAACGGATGCCTGTTCACCTCCCAGGGCCGGGTGACGATCAAGCAGGCCCGCTACCGGGACGATCCCCGGCCGCTTGATGAGAACTGCGGATGCTATACTTGTAGAAGTTTTAGCCGGGCATACCTGCGCCACTTGTTCCTATCGGGTGAAATTCTCTATGCCGTGCTGGCGACGCGGCACAATGTCCGGCGCTACCTTGACATCATGCGTGAGATCAGGGACGCTATTGTATCGGTCAGATATCCGGAGTACCTGAATTTTGTCCGCTCGGCTTCCGCGGACGCCGGATAGCTCCGCTTTTGGTCTAAACGTGTTTCTAAACCTGCTTCTTCAAACGCCGGCGCCGTCCGGTTCGCCTTTGGGCATGCTGGGGGGGATGCTTCCGATCCTCCTGATTTTCGCCATCTTCTATTTCCTGCTGTTCATGCCCATGCAGCGCCAGCGCAAGCAGCAGCAGAAGATGATGGCTTCGCTGCAGAACGGCGACGTGGTGGTGACCAGCGGCGGGATTGTGGGCGCGATTGTGGCCATTGAAAACGACACGCTGGTTTTGCGTGTGAAACCCGATAACGTGAAGATCCAGGTGACGCGCAGCTCGGTATCGAGCCTGGTCCCGGCGGATGGCAAGATTCCGGAAGTCAAGAAGTAGAGTAAACCTTTATTGGCAGGCGTTAAACTTCCATGCAAAAGAATATGACGGCGCGGACCGTTTTCATCGTCCTGGTCATCCTGGTGTGCGTTTTCGGGGTTATCGGCTTCCCTACCTCGGGCGCCTCCCTGCTGCAGAATGTGAAGAGCAATATCCGGCTCGGGCTGGATCTGAAGGGTGGCAGCTACCTGGTGCTCGAAGTCCAGGTCCAGGACGCCATCAAGGCGGAAGCGCTGAACGGCATCGAACGGCTGAAGGACAGTTTCCGGAAGCAGAACATCCAATACGCCTCGATTGACGCCAACGATCCGCAGACGGTCGAGGAGGCCGACAGCATCCAGATCGATATCAAGGGCGTGCCGGCCACCGAAGCGGCCGCGGTGCGCAGTTTCGTGAATGACAGCTTCCCGGACTGGGTCCTGACGTCGGCCAGCTCGAGCGACTTCTACATGCGTATGAAGCCGAGCTCGCTGATTCAGTTGAAGAAGGATACGGTGGAGCGTTCCATTCAGACCATCAGCAACCGCATCAACACGATCGGCGTGACGGAGCCCTCGGTTCAGCAGTACGGACGGTCGAGCGACAAGTACGAAATTCTGGTTCAATTGCCCGGCGTGGACGACCCGCAGCAGGTCGAGGACATGATCGGCACGGTGGCCAACCTGGAGATCAGCGAAGTGAAGGATGGACCGTTCCCCAGCCGGGAGGCCGGATTGGCGCAGCATGGCGGCATCCTCCCTCCCAACACGGTGCTGGACAAATCCCTGCCGCGGGGCGGGGCCGAAGGCGAACAGTGGTATCTGGTTTCGCGGATTCCGGTGGTCACGGGGCGGCAGATGCGGAATGCCCGCGCCCAGCAGGGCGACCGGCGCTGGGAGACGGGCTTCACCTTGTCGCCGGACGGCGGCAAGAAATTCGGCACATTCACGGAAGCCAACGTGGGGAACCGGCTGGCGGTGGTGCTGGACAAGCAGATTGTCAGCGTGGCCACGATTGAGAGCCGCATCGAGGATTCCGGCCGGATCACCAACCTGGGCAGCCAGCAGGAGGCCACCGACCTGGCGAATTTTCTGAAGTCCGGTTCCCTGCCCGCCGGCGTCAAGTACAACGAGAAGCGCACCATCGGCGCTTCCCTGGGCGCCGATTCGATTCATGCCGGCATCGTGGCGGGCATCGCCGGATTGCTGGCGGTGGTGACCGTGATGCTGCTTTACTACAAGCGGTCGGGCATCAACGCCGTGCTTGCCCTGTTTCTGAATACGGTGTTGCTGATGGCGGCGCTCTCCTACTTCCACGCCGTGCTGACCCTGCCGGGGATCGCGGGCGTCATCCTGACCATCGGTATGGCTGTCGATTCCAATGTCCTGATATTCGAGCGCATCCGCGAGGAATTGCGGGCCGGCAAGGCGGTGATCGCGGCGGTGGATACCGGTTTCAGCAAAGCCTGGTGGACCATTGTGGACACGCACGTCACCACGGTGGTATCGTGCGCGTTTCTGTTTCTGTTTGGGGAAGGCCCGGTGCGCGGCTTCGCGGTCACCCTGGTGATCGGTTTGATCGCCAATGTTTTCACGGCCGTATTCGTTTCCAAGACGATTTTCGATTATGAGTTGTCGGGCCGGCGGCGGTTGGAAGTATTGAGCATTTGAGCGGAACAAATTGGATTAGGCTGGTGTCCAAACTATATCGGGGCCAGCGCGGCTAGGTTAGATGGAAATTTTTAAGAGCACAAATTACGATTTTCTTGGCAAAAAGTGGCCCTTCATCATTGCCTCGCTGGTTTTGACCGTGGCGGGTCTCGGGAGCATCGCCCTCAAGGGCGG
>JBEKPK010000354.1:0-5776 GCA_049520795.1 Bryobacteraceae bacterium | reverse complement strand
CGTCCGTCCCCGCCGCGCCCTGCCGAGAATATCTCATGCGCTGCGTCAGTCGGGTCGGCCGCTGACCCGTTTTTCACGTTTTTCCAGGAAACATGGAAACGTCTCGTTTGTTCCCGCCGCCGCCGTCTTGTTCCCACTCCGCGAACTCATGCCGCACATCTCGCCGGTGCCGACACGCGCCGCCGTCACTTCAGGCCGCGCGCCATAATGGGGTGATGCAGGATGCTGAACAGCCTGAGCGGGGAATGCCGATACAGAGTCTGCGCGCGAACTGGAGAATACCGCCGAGACCCAAGCGACCGGCTGACATCGCATCGTGGCGTTTCGCTGCGCTCGCCAATCGAAGCTCGCTGAGCCCGCGTGATTGGGAGCGCTTCTATGGGTTCATCTCGCTTGCCGCGCGGTATCAAGTTGGTTGGGACCACCACGATGTAGCGCGCCGCCTAACCGGGGTTGGCTTCAGTGAAGAACTTGCCAGGGAGCTTGGCGAGATCTACTGGCACTGTCGCTGCGTGCTTTTCGTGCGGGGTCGGTACTACAGCTTTCGCAGTTGCGATTATGGCAAGTGGTTAAGCAAACGCGGGGTTCCTTTGACCTGAGCCGTAGTCATTGGGGAAACGGGGAGAGTAACCGGCGCACGGGAGACGGCGGACGGGGGACAATAACCAATTATTCATTTCTGGTTCGGCTCTGGCTGAAGCGGACCCAGCCGTAGTCAATGTCGGGCCTGAAGCAGCCCCACCAATTTTTCCAGGCTCAACCGCCCGGTGTAAATCGCCATCCCCAGCGCGCAGTGAACATCGATGGCCAGCAACGCGCGGACGTCTTCGAGGGTGGTAATACCCCCGGCGGCGGTGATCTCTAGCGGCGTGGCTGCGCGGAGGCGGCGGAACCAGTCGAGGTCCGTGCCGCTCATCATGCCTTCCTTGTCCACGTAGGTGCACAGGAAGCCGGAGCAGTAGGGGGCTAGCGCTTCGAGTACGCTCTCGGCCGTCAGGTCGGTGGATTCCCGCCAACCTTTGATTACGATGCGCCCGGCTTTGGAATCGAGGGCTATGATCACCCGCTCGCGGCCGATCGCGTTGCACAGGGCTTCGAGGAAGGGAACGTTCGCGCCCGTCGCGGCGAAAGCGGCGGTGCCCACTATCACCTTGCGCGCGCCTTGTTCTATCAGTTCCTGGGCGCGCTCGACTGTGCGCACGCCGCCGCCCACTCGGGTGACTGCTTTCGAGGCGATGGCGCGTACCAGATCGCCGTTCGAGCCGCGCCCCATGGCGGCATCGAGGTCGATCACCTGGATCTCGGGAAAGGCGGCGAAGCGGTGTAGCATTTCGTCGGGCGAATCGGCTTCGAGGGCTTTCTCGCGGCCTTGCACCAACTGCACCACTTTACCGTCCATGAGGTCTATGCAGGGGAAAATCATGCCAGCCTCACGGGGATGCCCCGGCGGTCCAGTTCTTCCTTCAACTGGTTCACGGTGTAGGTCCCATAGTGGAAGATGGAGGCCGCCAGCGCGGCGTCGGCGCAGCCCTCGGTGAGCACGCGGACAAAGTGCTCGGGCTTGCCGGCGCCGCCGCTGGCGATTACGGGAACGCGCGTGGCGCGCGAGACGGCGCTGGTGAGGGCGCAATCGAAGCCGTCCTGGACGCCATCGGTATCCATGGAGGTGAGAAGGATTTCGCCGGCGCCCAGCTCTTCTCCGCGAGCGGCCCAGGCGACCGCGTCCGTGCCTTCGTCGTCGCGGCCGCCTCGGGTGTAGACGTGCCAGTGGCCGGGGCCGGCGCGACGCGCGTCGATGGCCAGCACCACGGCCTGCGCGCCGAACTCCAGGCTCAACTCAGTGATCAGCTCGGGCCTCCGCACGGCGGCGGTGTTGACCGAGACTTTGTCGGCCCCGGACATGAGGATACGCCGCGCGTCGGCCACCGAGCGGATGCCGCCGCCCACGGCCAGGGGGATGAAAACCTTGCGCGCGGTGCGGGCCACCACGTCGGCCATGATTTCGCGGGCGTCGCTTGAAGCAGTTATGTCCAGAAACACCAGCTCGTCGGCGCCGTCGCGGTTATAGCGGTCGGCCAGCTCGACCGGGTCGCCCGCATCGCGCAGGTTGACGAAATGAACGCCCTTGACGACGCGGCCGCCAGTGACATCGAGACAGGGGATAATGCGTTTTGCAAGCATAGGAACACGGGTTAGGGAAGTAACTACGCCAACCGCTCCGACCGCTCCCTCACGGTCGCGGCTCGTTAAGGCTTGGTCGCGGCTCGTTAAGGTTTTGGCGAGCCGCGACCGTGAGGGAGCGGTTGCTGGTTACTTCCTGTCAATCCCTTACACCTCCAGAAAGTTCTTCACGATTCTGAGACCCACGGCGCCCGATTTTTCGGGATGGAACTGCACGCCGAACACGTTGCCGGATTCGAGCGCGGCCGTGTAGGGGATTTCGTACGTGCAGGTAGCGGCGGCGCGCTCATTTACCGGCACGTAATAGCTGTGCGCGAAGTAGACGAACGGGCGCGGGTCGAGACCCCGCATCAGCTTCGACGCGGCGCGGGCGTCCAACTGGTTCCAGCCCATGTGCGGCACGCGCGCGCCGGGGGGGAAGCGGCGAACCGCGCCTGGGTAAAGGCCCAGCCCATGCACTTCCGGAGCTTCCTCGCTCGATTCGAAAAGGGCTTGCAGGCCGAGGCAAATGCCCAGGAACGGAACGCCCGCGGCCATCCGTTCGAGCAGGGCCTGGCGCACTTCGAGCGCATCGAGCGAGCGCATGATCTGGCCGAAATGCCCCACCCCGGGCAAAATGATGCGGGTGGCGCGGCGCAAGCCGGCGGAATCGCGCACCAGCTCATATTCGCAGCCCAACTCGGCTAGCGTGTTCTCGACCGAGCGCAGGTTGCCGGCGCCGTAATCGAAGACTGCGATCATAAGAACCCCTTGGTGGAGGGCAACTGGTTTTTCAGCCGAGCGTCGCGGGAGCAGGCGTAGCGCATGGCACGGGCGAAGCATTTGAAAACCGCTTCGACTTTGTGGTGGCTGGAGCGGCCGTACATCACTTTGACATGCAGATTGGCGCCGGCGTGGGTGACGAAGCCGCCGAAGAAATCCTCCAGCAGCTCGGCTTGCAAATCGCCCACCATTCGGACCCGCACCAGGTCTTTGTAGACCAGCGCCGGGCGCCCGCCCAGGTCCACGGCCACCACCGCCAGGGTTTCATCCATGGGCAGCACGAAGTAGCCGGCGCGGTTGATGCCCTTGCGGTCGCCCAGGGCTTGGGCGAACAACTGGCCGAGCACGATGCCGGCGTCCTCCACGGTGTGATGCTGGTCCACGTCCAGGTCGCCCTCGGCGCGCAGCTTGAGATCGAAAGCGCCGTGTTTGGCGAACAGCTCCAGCATGTGGTCGAGGAAACGGATGCCGGTGGAGACATCGTAAGACCCTCGTCCTTCGATGCAAAGCTCTCCGGAAATACGCGTTTCCTTGGTATTTCGCCGGATGGACGCGTTCCTCATGACGCGAGAACCTCCTCCAGGTGATTGATGTCGTCGACCATGGCGTAAGCGCCGGCGGCCTGAAACAGGAACACCAGGTCGAGGTACAGCGGGTTGGACGGAGCGGCGACGCCAATGAAGGGGACTCCGGCGGCCAGCGCGCACCGCGCATCGTCCACCGTATCGCCCACGTAGAACGCTTGCGGACCGCTCCCTGACGGTCGCGGCTCGCCAGGCTCACAAGGAGCCGCGACCGTCAGGGAGCGGTTGCGGTCGCACTCCCGCCCCACGATCTCGAGCAGGCCCTCCGGATGCGGCTTGGGATTGCGGGTCTCGCCCATGCAAACCATGGGGTTAAACACCACCGGGCCGGCAAACCGCTTCAGGGTAAACACGGCCTCATCGCGCGGACGGCCGGTGAGAATCGCCAGGTCAAAGCGTTCGGCGAGGCGTTCGAGCAGGCCGGGCTGCGCCACCCACCGTTCGCGCAGCATCAGGCCGCCCAGGAAGAGCCGCTGGAATCGCTCTTTCACCTGTTCGAACGGGACATCCACTCCCGCCTTCGTGACAATGTGGTGAGTGAGCTTCCAATCGTCGTTGAAGCCGCCGCGGTTCTTGCATTCCTGGATATATTCGGGCGTGGGCTTCACGCCGGTGAATTGTTCGGCGGCGCAGGCGATGGTCTCGCGATAGGAATCGCTAACGTCCACCAGCACTCCGTCCATATCGAAAATCAGAATCGGCCGGCTCATCGCTTCCAAATCTCTTCCAGGGCCGCCAGCAGACGGCGCATCTGCTCGCGCGTGCCCACGGTGATGCGCACCGCGCCGGGCGCTTCGTAGCTGCGGTCCCGCACCAGGATGGCCTGACAGCCGAGCGCGTCGCGCACCTCGATGGCGCGCGCGCCGAATTGCCCGAGGACGAAATTGGCGGAGCTGGGAATATACGGGATGCCGAGCCGCTCGAGGCCCAGGCAGAGGACCTCGCGCGCGGCCAGCGCTTCGGCCACATAGGCGCGGATGTATGGCTCGTCCTCCACCGCCGCTTGCGCGGCCATCACGGCCAGCGAGTTCACGCTGTAAGGCGACTGAGCCTTGTGCAGGAAGGCTACATTGGCCTCGTGCGAGAACAGGCATCCCAGGCGCATGCCGGCCATGCCGAAGACCTTGGAAAACGTGCGGCTGACGAACAGGTTGGGCACGCGCTCGATTTCGCCCAGGGCGGTGACGCCGGAGAACTCGTAGTAAGCCTCATCCACCAATACGGCGGCCTTGCGCGCGCGGTGCAGAATGCGCTCGACTCCCAGCAGCCCGATGCCCGTGCCGGTGGGGTTGTTGGGGTTGGCGAGCATCACGGCGCGGGTCTCCGGGGTAATGGCGTCGAGCAGGGCTTGCACGGGCAGCTCCATCCCCGGCTGCGCATACTCGATTTCCTTGATCCTGGCGCCCGCCACTTCGCAATAGAAGCGGAACATGGCGTAGGACGGCCTGAGGAGCACCACCTCCTGCCCGTCGTCAAGGTAGGTATTGACGAAAACCTGGATGGCTTCGTCGGTGCCGTTGGTGAAAACGAACTGTTCCGGCCGGACGTGGAAATAGCGGGCGATGGTCTGCTTGGCCTGGCCATATTCGGGATATATTGCCAGACGCTCGGCGTCGATGCCCTGGCGGAGCGCGGCCACCACGCGCGGGGAACAGCCCACGGTGTTCTCGTTGAAATCCAGGCGCAGTTTGCCGGAGCGGTTCCCGGTCGGCGGCGAATAAGGGGCCATGGAGACCACCGCCGGGCGGGGTTTGATGGCGCCTTTGAGAAGTTTGGGGGGCTTATCAGGCATATCTTACGCTCCACCATCCGGACGTGGCGCACGGAGGAGTGCGTGCCGCTTCGGCACTCGTGCCGACGCTTGGAGTTTCTACATTTCCAACCGGCATCCGCACCGTAATGCCGAGACCTCGTGAGATGCCGGCGTTCGCGATTGCACCATCCCAAGCCCCGACAGGGGCGTCAGAAAATAGCCCAGGGCGCAAGCCCCGCGGAACCAGGCCGGGAATGCTCCAGCCAGGCCCAGAGGGCGACCCGGGCGTAAGAAGGCTCTTCGTGCCTGGGGATTGACGACTCGCCCTGAAAAGGCTCTTTCGCCCCTCCGGGGCTCCTTGCGGTATGCATTTACTCCCACGGCTTGCGCCGTGGGCTATTTTCTTTCGCCCCTCCGGGGCTGCTTGCGGTATGCATTTGCTCCCACGGCTTGCGCCGTGGGCTATTTTCTGGCGCCCCTCCGGGGCTCCTTGCGG
>JBEKPK010000353.1:0-6245 GCA_049520795.1 Bryobacteraceae bacterium | reverse complement strand
GTGTTCACGAACATGAATCCGCCCGGCAGCGCGAACGCGTTCACTTCATCGGAATCGATCACTTTGATCGTGACGACGACCTTGGCGGCCGAGTTGCGCGCCAGGTTCTGGCCCACGCGATTGACATATTCCCCAACCACCTCGTCGTCCAGGAGGCGCGCCTGGAGCTCCACCTCGCGGGCCATTTGCCTGCCCAGGGCGATCTCCTGCTCCAGCGAATAGAAGTTCACGCCCCTGCCCGGGTTGTCGTTCCCGATATCTTCCGGGCCCTTCCTGCACTTCTCCTTCGCGAAACCGGCTGGCGCGAAGAACAGCACGGACAGGAGGGCCGCCGCGCTAAGGTTCATCATGTAGACTCCCGCGGCCCCGAAATGCAGCGCAAGACCCACCGGGCAGATACGCCTAAGCGCTCTTGAGAGCGAATGTTGCCGCGCCGGGTTTGCCGGAAATCATTGACGGCCAAGGCGTCGCTTGAGAATCCCTAGGACGAGGTAGTATTGCGCAAAAGTTGTAGTACGTCCTGGCTGGGCGCGGTCGTGCGCGTTGCCCGCGAATTAGTTTCTGCAGGATAGCGTCGGTCTTATCCCCGCCGACCGGCGCCGAACCCCGCTTTCGGCCGGACCCGCACTCCGACAAACGCTCAAGGCGCCACCGGCGATACAGACAATGGCGCGTTTCCATCCATTGCCGGTTGAGGGTACTGAAAGCCCCAGGTTTTCCAGAGAGCAATTCCGCCGGCCATAGGGAAGGTCAAACGAGCGATCCAGATCTGGGTCTTGCCTGACTGCCCTAAGACGGAGGAATCGAGCTCCTAGCAAAAGTACCCTAAAATACTGTCCCCAAGCGATATTGGTGAGTATGTGCTTTCGTCCAATCTGGAATTAGAAAGGCAATGAGAGGTTCAACTTATGTCCAAGAATATTCTACTGGGCATCGGACTGTGTGGTCTTTCTATAGCAGGCGGAAGACTCGCGGGGCCAGACTGAAGCCAACGGTGCCATTGAGAACGGCGCAATGTCCTTTTGATAGATGGGGACAAGCCCGCCTTCAGTCAGCCCTCCATCTCCGCCGGGTCGGTGGTGCGCATTTCCAGCCAGCCCTGCTGCGGCGCCGCATCCATGGGAAGGCCTTCGCGCCACAGGGAGAATTGAAAGCGCAGGCCGGCGCCCTTGGGGATGCCGAGCGACGGCAGCGCGATACGCAACTCCAGCACGCGGGAAAAGGCGCACTCCACCTGTTGCGGCGGGCACGCCAGGGCGGTTTCGGATACGCGGGCGGCGCCCTGCGAAAACCCGATGACGACGCGGCTCGATTGCGCGCCATCGAGCGATTGCGCCATGAGGCGCGCCTCCATGGACGACAGCTCGGTGAGGTAGGCGGAGTGGAAATCGACGCGCAGGAAAAAGTTGGCCCCATCGCTGCCGAAGTAGGCCTCTTTCACCACGAACTTCTTGCCGTGCATGGAGCCGGAGCGCTCGTCCACGCGATACAACCCGGCCCCCAGCCACTCGAAGTAGGACGTCACCTCGCCGTCGATGACGGGGAAGATGGCGCCCGAAGGCGCGACTTCGACGGCGGGATGCTTGGTCTTCAGGATCGGCCGCGAGAGTTCCTCGGGCGGGTTGAGCCCCAGGAACCGGTAGGCGTTGGCCAGGTGGCTGCGATAGAGCTGGTCGAACTCTTCGCGGTTGACGGATTCGTGCTCCGGTCCGTACCACCAGCACCAGTCGCTGCCTTCGGCGATGAGCAGTTCCTCGGTGGCCAGCCGCCGCCCGTCTTCGGAAACCCCGGAAGCGGAATCGAGCGCCTGGCGCGCCCGCAATAGTTGCGTCCAGGCCTGGTTGTCTTCCTCGGCCCCAATCCACACGTCGAAGTTGGCGTTGATCCAGGAGCCCGGAAAGATATGGTCGAGCGGTTCGGGCGGCATCAGCCGCAGCGCCTCGCTCACGGTGACGGCGCGCATGCCGCCGTCCGCCGAAATACGGCGGTAGAGCTCGCGCAGGAAAGGCCGGCCGTTGTGGTCGTAATACTCCCAGGCGTTCTCGCCATCGAGAATGATGGGAACCAGGGCGTCGCGGCCGGAATTGAGAAGGCCCGCGCAATTCTCGCGAATGCGGCGCAGAAAATCCTCGGCCGCCGCGCTGGAATCCACCTTGGAGTACACGAAACCGATGAGGTCGCTCAAAAAGTGGTCGCGGAAAATGATCCCGATGGAGCGGCCATCCTGGCGCCAGAGGTAGGGCCGGTACAGGCCCTCCACGGGCACGGAGCGGCCCAACGTGCGATTGAGAATCCCGCTATCGGTGGCCGTCCAATGAAAGCCCAGCTCCGCGGCGGCGGCCAGCGCCTCGTCGGAAACCGAGCCCTCCTAAGGCCACAGCCCCACCGGAGCCGTCTGGAATTCGCGGGCGATGTAATCGCGCGCCTGCGCGAGCTGCCGGCGGGCGTCCTGCGGATACTGGAAACGCGGCGGCAGGGGAACTCCGGGGTGCGCCACGGCGGCGATGCTGGAATCGCACAGCAACGGCAGGATGGGGTGATAAAAAGGCGTAGTGGAGATTTCGATCTGGCCCGCGGCGGCGAGTTTGAGATACTCGGGTACAACCCTGGCCAGGATTTCGCGCTGCTTTTCGCCCATGCGGCGCTGGTCGGCCAGGGTGAAATCCCGGCCGCGGCGAATCCACTCGCGCACCTCGCCATCCTCGGCCTGGAACTCCTCGTCGAACCAGGCGAGCTGCGACCACATCTGCACGTCGCGGAACTCCTGGGAGCCGAACAACCGCCACGTTCCGGAGCTCTTTTGCGCCTGCCAGGCGTCGAACAGCTCGCCGTATCGCGGGTAGCGGTAGATCATGCGATGCGGGTCCGAGTAGAAGGAGTGGCGCATGACAAAGGCGCGCTCGCCATCGGTAAGGCTTTCGGCGGGCTTGAGCGCCAGCGCCAGAAACGGATCGGCGGCGGTCCCCGAGGCGTATTCGGCCACCTGGGTCACCAGCGAGGGCACCAGATTGAAGGTCTGGCGGACCTCTGGAAACTCCTCCAGCAGGCGCGCCATGCCGTAGTAGTCCTTTAGGGCGTGCATCCGGGTCCAGGGCAGCTTGTACTCTCCCGAGACCAGATCCTTATAGTAGGGCTGGTGCATGTGCCAGAGAAAACAGAGGTAAATTTTCGGCATGGTCTTAGAACGTGGCGCAGGCACTCCTGCCTGCCGCGTCGGCACTCGTGCCGACGCTTGCCTGCGACGCTTTGTCACCGCCGCGAACGCGTGTCGAGATGAGTCTCGACACGGCAGGCAAAAGTGCCTGCGCCACGTCGGGGGGTGGAGTGCGAGATGTGTGGGTTAGGTTAACGTTCATTGGGTCCGTCCCACGCAGTCTATTTCCCGAAAAAGCTCCTCACTGGCGGAGGAGGCGCGACGTCGTTGCGGATGGCCCGCCAAAGAATGTCGTTCAGTTCGTCTTCGTCTATCATATCGGCGTCTTTGAAGTTCATCTTTAGGGAGGCCGCCGCGCCTGGGGCATTGGGAGGGTTTTTCTCCGTCAGGCTGATGCGCGGCTTTTCGGCCGCGTAGGGCGCGGGGTCGGGCGTGGATTGGAACGCGGCGGTCATGGGCCGCGCGCCGGCGTCAAAGTGCGTCATGGGGCGCAGGCCCAGCAGAAACTCGATGGTTCGCAGCACGGAGGTGGTGTTGTACATGCTGCCGTCCACCACCCGATGCTTCACGAAGGGAGAAATCACGAAGGCGGGCGAGCGGTGCGAATCCACGTGGTCCGGGCCGTTCTGCGCGTCGTCTTCCAGCACGAAGATGGCGGTGCTGGTCCAGAACCTGGATTTGGAAACCCCCTCCACGATGAGGCCCAATGCGTAATCGTTATCGGCCGCGCAGGAGAGCGGCGCCATTTGTCCCGCCTGCGTTCCGTTAGTGTGATCGTTGCCCAGGCGCATCACCATCAGGCTGGGCATCTGGCCCGCTTTCTCATACTGGGCCAGGTCGGCCAGGAAGACCTTGGCGCGCTCCACGTCCGGATAGGCCAGGTCGAAGCCGCGATACATGCGGTTGGTTACCTTGGCCAGCACGGGGTCGCGGACAGTGGCAATCTGCTCCTGGCCGGGCGCCGCGCCGGCCTTGTTGTCCACCATGTAACCGTAGTTGCGAAGCGATACGCCGGCGGCGGCGGCGTTGGTCCACAGGTAGCCGGCCGGAGGGACGGAGGCCGGGTCGCCCTCTTCATAGTCGTAGGTCTTGCGGCGGCCGGCGTAGCTGTTGGGCCACAGCTTCTGGACGTAATCCGGGGCGATGGCGGCGGTGGACCAGTTGTGCCCATCGGCGCTGACGTCCGAGTTGACGTAGAAGTTGTCGAACAGCACGAACTGGCGGGCCAGTTTATGGAGGTTGGGGGTGACATTTTCGCCGAACAGAACCAGCGAGGCATCGCCGTTGCCCTCCTTCATATCGCCCAGTACCTGGTCGTAGGTGCGGTTCTCCTTGACGATGTAGATCACGTGCTGGATAGCGGGCAGCGGGCTGGGCTGCTCGAGCTTGGAATCGTTGTAGGGAGAATTGGCCAGCGTGGTCTTGGTCCACGCCTCCAGTTGCTCGGTGGTGAACGGATCGATCCAGGAAGCCGTGCCGGTTTGCATGCGCGCCACGTATTGCTCGGCGCGCTGGGACCCGGTGCGGCGCGCGGGCGTTGGCCCGTCCGGATTGGGATAGGAACGCACGCCCTTGCCGTTGAGCGCCACCAGCCCGCCCGAGGGCAGGGCGAGGACAGCGGTGGGATACCAGCCCGTGGGGATGAAGCCCTGGACCGAGCTGCGGTCGCCGGAGACGTCCACCACGGCGGCCGCGTTGGCGTCCGAGCAGGCCGCGAAGAGCGTCTTGCGGTCGGCGCTGAGCGAAAGCGCGGAAGGGGTCATGCCCAGGGGATGGCGCGGGCTGGTGGAAACGTTGATGCTCTCCAGGATTTTGAGCTCTTTGCCCGCGCCCACGCCCACCGAGTACACGTTGTTGGTGTTGGCAGCCGCCACGAAGAGCCGGGCCACATAAGCGGGCGGCTGCCCTTCCTCCGTTTCGGCGGGGCCGCCCGGGCGCCATGCCATATCGGTGGGATGCGCGCCGATACGCAGGTTGGCAAGCTGGCCGCCAGTGGCGGCGTCGTAGTGGCCCACGGAGCCATCGGCCCAGGAGGTGACGAAGAAGGTCTGTCCATCGGGGTGGAACAAGATACGGTACGGCCTTCTTCCGGTCTTGTAGCGGCCAATCATGAGCCCCGATTGGAGATTGATCACGGCCAGGGAATCGCGGTACAGGTCCGCGGCATAAAGCAGGCGGCCATCGGGGGAAATGGCCACGTCGCCGATGAAATCGCGGGCAGTACGCTGGGCCTCGGGGACCACCGCGAAGGTGCGGCCCGGCCGCAGCGCGCCGCCCGAGAGAGTGTACTCATAAACGGCGGCGCGCGATCCGCCGCCTACGTAAATGCGATCGCCCGCCGGCGCGAAGGCCAGGCCCAGCCACGCGTCCGGCACGGGCGCCGTGTTCACCACCCGCGCGGCGGCCGCGTCGATCAGAGCTATGGATGGCGGATTGTAGCCGGCGTTGAGGACCGCGACGTATTTCCCGTCGGGGGACAGCGCGGCGGCCATGGGAAACGTATCGAGCGCCACCTGGCGGCCGGCTGGTTCGAGGCGCCACCCGCTGTTGAGCAGAAAGCCGCCACTGGGAAGCGGCCCCACCTGTTCCCGCGGCGCGGGCTGCGAGATGAGCAGCATGGCCACGGAAAGGAAGGCGCCGGCAAGCGCCAGCCGAATTAGAGCCCAAATCAGAGCGCGTGGTCTCATAGGAATCTCTTTAATTGTACGTGGAGGGGGAGGGAGTGGGGTGAAGGGAGAGCAACTTCCGAGTGCGCCGTGATCCGGCCGGCGTCGGAGCACGCCGGGATACCGGCCCTGGCCGAGCGCTCAAACCCGTCCGGTTCTCACGTAGTGCTCCAAATCTGATCGGAAGTCGTATTCCGGCGTCAGTTCCTCGGGAAACAAGCGTAGCCGCTTTAGGACCACCGCGTCTCCCGGGCCATGTTCGATAACGAAAGCCAGTTTCTTGAGAGTGAATCTGCCGTCTGCTAGCCAGTTCACCAAGGCCCGTGCTTTCATTGAAATGTCCTGACTCATCGGTGCCAGCACGCTCGTAGATGCGAGGCAACCGGCCTTCGCCATCCACGACACGAGTTCTGCCAGCGCACCCG
>JBEKPK010000352.1:0-5780 GCA_049520795.1 Bryobacteraceae bacterium | reverse complement strand
ATGAATGTCCACGTACTCGCCGAGACGAACGTTGGGGAGGTCGTTCTCGTACACGTCGCACAGAATCCAGACATTGGAGAGATCGGAAATAGTAAAGAGATTCGGCGAGTTGTCGAGCGTCTTCACGCCGGCGGAGGCGGTTACATTCTGCTCGGTGACGACTCCCGAGACAGGCGCGGCGATATCGATCAGCGCGGTGGGGTGGTCGGGGTCGGCGCCCAGAATCCGCAGGCGCGACAAGGTCGTCCGGACTGTAATCGCAGCCTTGGCTTCGGCGTCCTCGGCGACTTCCAGGTCCTTTTGCGCCGTCGCTCCTTTATCGTAAAGGAGCTTGGCGCGCTCGAACTGCGCGCGGGCGAGCGTCTCGTCGGCGACCGCCTGCTGGTTGTCGGAGAAGGCCTGCGCTATGTCCGCGCTCTGAATGCGCACCAGGAGCTGACCCTTTTCGACGGTATCGCCGATTCGGGCGTGAATTTCCACCACGCGGCCCGACGCCAGCGAGATCACCGGGATGTTCCGGGAAACGTCAGGGCTCACCACTCCGGTCACCTGCAATTCCGGCGCGGCAGCGTGTTTACCGGCGATGGCGAGCGGGAACCGGCTGGGATCCTCCACCTTGGCGATACTGCCATCGGCCGCCCGTTCGATGGTAGTGGGCGGCGGCCCCGCCTCAGCCGTGTTGGCGTTCGCCCTGCCGCCGCACCCGGCGAGGCCGAATGCCAGAGCGATACAAGCAACGGCTTCCACAACAATCGTGCGATTCATTGAATAACCCTCCCTGCCGGCTGCCTTTCTTGTGCGAATGCGTTCTTGGGACATCCCGGGGCGCGTGAATGTACTTACCCGGCGTCCCCTGGGCTGAGCGGCGTTTCGGCGGATACGTCCGCTCAGCACGGTTCCCCGATGATGGCGGACAGCACTACATATTAGTATACGTATCGAAAGCCATCCCCATTCAGGATCGTCTGGGGAAGCTACTGCATCTTTCTACTGGATCTTTCGGATTCCGCGGCGGTCGCTCGATCATTTATATCTTTCAGCTAGATCCTTCAGATGGTGCTTTAGGGGCCGGGCACGCCGGCCCGGGGCCAGGCGGAACAAATCGATTCGCCAAAGACCTAGAATGGGTCTAACGATGGCGCCAAACAAGCCGCAGGAACTGTTTTTCGGGCTTCGTCACGGCAGCCGGAGGGCTGTGCTGCTGCGCGCCGGCGCCCTGATCGCGGCCATCGCGTTGATCGACTGGCGCTTCGACGTTGATATTTCGTTCGGCTTTCTCTACTTGTTTCCGATGCTCATGGTGGGCGGGCGCCTCACGCGCTGGCAGATAGCGGGCGTGGCCGCGCTCTGCACCGCGCTCAGCGAAGCCTTCGACCCGTTTCCGTGGACCTTTGCACTGGGCGTGCCGCGAGTGATCCTGACTTTCTCCGCGTTCTTCGGCGCGGGCCTTTACGTCTTCGAATCCACGCGCAATCGCCGCCTAACGGGCCAGCATGTCGAAGAACTCGAAAAGGAAGCCGAGCTGCGCCGCGAGGCGGATGAGCAACTCAGGTTTCTGATCGAGAGCAGCCCGGCGGCGATTTTCACGCTGGACGGGAGCGGAAGAGTGCTTCTGGCGAACGAGGCTGCCCACACTCTTTTCGGGATCGAACCCGGGAAACTCGAGGGCCAGACCATCACGCGCTATCTTCCCGCGCTGGCCGCCGTGCCACTGACCGGCGAAGTGCCCCTTTTCCGGACCGCCATGGAATGCCGAGGCCGTCGTCAAGCCGAGGTATTTCTGGCTCGAGTGTGGTTTTCCACCTACCGGACCCGATCCGGCCCGCGACTCGCCGCGGTCGTTTTGGACAGTTCGGAGGAACTGCGCGACCGCGAGGAGTTCAGCCTGCAGCAGCTTCTGGCTGGATCGAAGATCGTGGTGGGGGCCGTGTGCCATGAAATGCGGAACCTCTGCGGCGCCATCGCCGCCGTGCGCGCCAAGTTGGCGCGCGACGAACGGATCGCTCGTAACGAGGATTTCCAGGCGCTCAGCAATTTGGCGGAAGGCTTGGCCATAATGGCCGGCTTGGAGTTGCGCCAGACCATGCAACCGGAAGCCGAGAGCGTGGATGTGCGCTCCGTCCTCGAGGAGCTGAGGATCGTGATTGAATCGACCTTCCGCGATTCCGGGATCTCCGTCGTTTGGGACCTGCCCGATTCGCTTCCGCCGGTGTGGGCCGAGCGCCAGGCTCTTCTGCAGGTGTTTCTGAATATTGCCAAGAACAGCCAGCGCGCCGTCGAGCAGGGGGGCCGCAAGGAACTGATCGTGCGGGTATCCTCGGAGGCCGATTCGGTGATCGTCCGGTTTATCGATACCGGTCCCGGCGTCGCTGCGCCCGAGCGGCTGTTTAAGCCCTTCCAAAGCGGCGCCGAAGCCACCGGTTTGGGATTGTACCTGTCGCGCGCTTTTGTGCGCGCTTTCCGCGGCGACATACGCCATGAGCCCCAACCGGCGGGTTGCTGTTTTGCGGTCCTGTTGGTTCGGGCGCAGGAGGGGGCGGAAGACTTGGAGAAATGCGATGATACCGGAAATTCGGCTGTTGTTGCTTGACGATCACACCCTGTTTCGGGTGAGCCTCAGCCAACTGCTGGCCACCGAACCCGACCTGATGATGGTCGCGCATTGCGCAACGAGCGAGGAGGCGCTGGCGTCCTTGCGCCTCCACGAGATCGACCTGGTGCTCCTCGATTACGACCTGGGAGACGAGAACGGCCTGCAATTCATCCGCAAGGCGCGCGAGGCCGGTTATGCGGGAAGAATATTCATTGTGACCGCCGGCATGTCCGACGCCGAATCCGTGCGCGCGCTGGGCTTGGGAGTCTGCGGCATATTCCTCAAACACAGTTCACCGGCGCTTCTCGCCGACGCAATCCGCAAGGTGATGGCGGGCGAGACGTGGATCGACCAGCGCTGCGTCCAGGCTCTGGTCCGGGCTGTGGACCGGACCGGAGACCGCGAACAGCGGCGGCGGCTAAGCGAACGCGAGCGCGCGGTCCTCAAGGGCGTCTCGGAAGGGTTGAGCAACAAGGAAATCGCGCAGCATCTGGGCATTTCCGAGGCCTCGGTGAAGTCGGCCCTGCAACAGCTCTTCATGAAGACGGCGGTCCGGACCCGGAGTCAGTTAGTGCGAGTCGCTCTGGAGGAGTTCCCATCCGTATGGAAGCAGCCGGTCTGAACGGCTGGATCTGTCCGACCGAAAGGTTAAACGCAATTCATCTGATTCGGCGCGGTTTATTGTTGACAGACCGAAGCGCTCAGCGGTAATTTATTAATGGATGGATGTGGTCGCCAAGTTGAGGCCCGTTCACCCGATTTGCATGGATCCTCGGTAGGCGAGGCGTCCGCGCGGCAAACAAGCCACTGCCCTCAGGCATCCAAAGATGCTGTGTGGAGGGTGACCAGGGATTCCCGGGTTAAGGGTTTCTCTAACGTGGCTGAGATCCTCGGATCTCTTACGGCGCGCGGTGCTGAAGCTTGGACCAGTGGGGGAATCCGTCAGCAATCGCTTGCGATAGTTGGCCATTTCTTCCGCTCGGGGGAAATGGCTTTTTGTTTCCCTCCTGAGCTTCGAACTCGCCTCCAGAAAGGTATATGGAACCGAACGACGATCAGCCTCCCGACCCAAAGGGTCCCCGGGGAGGACGCGGCGTGGAAGTTTCGGCGGTAATTCGATAGCTTCCCGGCTATCGCCTTCGCCGCCGCTTCTTCCACTGATTTTACGGTGGTGAAAGCGGAGGGCTGAAGGCCGTGCTCCCAATCCGGGGGCGCGAATTCTTCCCCTTCGACATCTCCAGCGAGTGCTCATGCCGGCTGGCGGCCCTGTTTGCGCCGCGGCCGTAACGCCCGTGGTCTCCGCACGCGGGCTGGAGAGGAGGTGCGTCGATGAACAGCAAACTTGTGACGGCGCCCGCGTCCGGCGTGGAAACCGAAGTATTGCCGGTCCGCGGGCGGGTGGTGAAGTCACGGTGGGCGCGCAACTTGCTCACCTTCCTGATGGTGTTCGGGCCCGGACTCATCGTGATGGTGGCGGATAACGACGCCGGCGCGGTATCCACTTACAGCCAAGCCGGCGCCCAGTATGGCATGCATCTGTTGTGGGTAGTTCTGCTCTTATTGCCGGTTACTTACTTCATACAGGAGATGGTTGTCAGGCTGGGAATCGCCACGGGCAAGGGCCACGCCGCCATGATCTATCAGCGGTTTGGCCGGTGGTGGGGCCTGTTTTCCCTGGTGGATCTGGAGTTGGTTAATTTCCTGACTCTGGTTACCGAGTTCGCCGCCATCGATCTGGCTCTGAGCAAGCTCGGAGTGGACCCGCGCGCCGGCGTGCCGCTGGTGGCTGCCGGCTTGATTCTGATCGCTCTGACCGGGAGCTACCTCCGGTGGGAGCGCACCGTGGTCTTCCTGTGTCTGCTGGACCTGGCGTGGTTTGCCATCGCGTTCGGGCTGCATCCGCCGGTAGGACAGATCGCGCGCGGATCTCTGATTCCCGGAATGCCTCCGGGCGGACTTACGCCGGACCTGATGTTCCTGGTGATAGCGATAGTAGGAACTACGGTAGCCCCATGGCAACTCTTTTTCCAGCAGAGCTGCATCGCCGATAAGCGCCTGCGCTTCGCGGATATCAAGTGGGCGCGACTGGATACGTTTTTGGGCGCCTGCATCACGATTACGGTGGCGGGCTGCATGATGATCGCCGGCAACGCCTCGCGCGTTCATGGGTTCCATTTCACCGATCCCGCGCAGATGGCGGTGGACATCGGCAGCTTCACCAACGGGTTTTTCAGGAACGCAGTTTTGTTGCTGATGATCAACGCCGCCGTGCTGGGCGCCACGGCCATCTCGCTTTCGAGCGCCTGGGCTTACGGCGAGATCTGCGGCTGGCCGCACAGTTTGCAGCTTCCCGTGCGCAAGGCGCCAGGCTTCTATATCCTGTACGGGTTTTGCGTGGCAGCCGCCGCCGGACTGGTGTTGATCCCGCGCGCGCCGCTGCAACTGATCATTTTGGGCGTGCAGGTGCTGGCGGGAGTGATGTTGCCCTCGGCCATCATTTTTCTGCAACTGTTACTTAACGATAAAGAGCTGCTGGGCGAGCACGCCAACAAGCCCTGGAACAATTGGGTGAACTGGACCATCATCATCGTCCTCTTCATTCTGTCTTTGATTTTGGCCGCGCAGGTTGCGGCCCCGAACCTGTTCCCGGCCGTATAAGGCGGGTTTTGTCGATAAGGAGGAACGAACATGGCGACAATGACAAATGCAATCGACCTGAACAAAATGGTTAACCATTTCGTGGTGATCCATCCGCTGGATGACGTGCCGGAAGAGAAGGTCGATACCGACAGGCTGGGGCCCATGGCGATGACCCCGAGCGTGCGCATCTCGTTGGTGAGCCTGCGCGCCTACCTTATCCTGATGATGCTGCTGGTGTTTTACCGCGTTTTGGCGCTGGCCGGCCTGTTCGGTCATCATGCGTAGACATTTGGCGAGTAGAGTCGAGAATGGGACGGCAGTGCCCGCCCCGGTGCAATCCCATGCGCGTGAACCGTCTACTTATTTTGCCAATCGCCGGCGTCCTGTTTGCCTGGCTCCCCGCCACGGCGCAGGACGCCGCCGATCAATCCTCCACTGACCGCTGGAGCCTACACTTCCAGGCCACGTCCATCGGACAGCATCATGGATATTTCCATTCACTCTATGAAGGGACAAACAGCCTTCCGCCACACCCGGAGAGCCGCGT
>JBEKPK010000351.1:0-5784 GCA_049520795.1 Bryobacteraceae bacterium | reverse complement strand
AGGGCCACCACCGAGAACGCCAGTTGCCCGGCCACCAGGAGGGAGCGCATGCCTCGGGAAGCCGTCCGTCCGGCGCGTTCCTTCAGGTCGGTCACCAGGTCGGCGCGAGTGGCGCGCCAGGCGGGGACCAGGCCGAAAAGTATGGCCGTGACGAACGCCAAGGCAAAGGTGTAGGCCAGAACGCGGCCGTCCAGGTCCAGGCGCAAGCTCGAGTAGGCCAGCAGCGGCGGACGCATGGCCCACAGAACGTCTCGCGCCCACCCGGCCAGCGCCAGGCCCGCGGCCCCGCCGGCCAGGCCCAGAATCACGCTTTCCACCAGCAACTGGCGCACGATGCGCCAACGGCTGGCGCCCAACGCCAGGCGCACGGCGATTTCCCGGCTGCGCCCGGCCGCGCTCACCAGCAGCAGGTTGGCCAGGTTCCCGCAGGCGATCAGAAGCACGAGCGTGGCGATGGCCATGAGGACCGCGCCGCCCTGGGCGATAGCCGGGCGGCTGCGCGCGTCGATGGCGGCTTCGGCCACGCCGGCCAGCTTGATCCGCCGCCCCCGATTGTCATCCGGGTACTCGCGCTCCAGGTCCGCCGCGATGACGTTCAGCGCCGCTTCCGCCTGCCGAATGCCAATCCCCGGCTTCAGCCGGCCGGCCACGGAAAACAGCAGCGCGCGCCGCTGGTTCACCCAGGCGACGTTGGGGTACACCTGCTCATACATCGCCATGGGGATCCAGATATCGCAGGCCATCAGCGTATCCAAGCCCTGAAATCCGGGCGGCGCGATGCCCACGATGTCGAAGGGCCGGCCATTGATCTCGACCTTGCGGCCGATCGCCCGCGGGTCTCGGCCGAAGCTTCGCGACCAAAGCCCCTGGCTGATTACCACTACGGGAGATGCGCCCAGAGCGGCATCCTCGCTCGGAAGGAAGGCGCGGCCAAGAGACGGCCTCACCCCCAGCGTGGCGAAGTAGTTCCCGGAGACGATCTGGGCGATCACCATGCGCGGCTCGCCCCAGCCCGTCAGGTTTACGGCGATGGGGGAGTATAGGAGCAGGGAAGAGAACACCTGGTTGCGGTCGCGATAGTCCTTGTAGTTCGGGTAGGAGCAGAACAACTGGCCGGGGTTGCGCGAATCGAGGGTGGAGACGGCGGCCAGGCCGGAGGGGTCCTCGACCGGCAGCGGACGCAATAGAACCGCGTTGAGCAGGGTGAAAACGGTGGTGTTGGCGCCAATCCCCAAGGCGAGCGAAAGCACCGCGCCCAGCGCAAAGGCGCGATTCTTGAGCAGCCGGCGCGCGCCCAGGCGAAAATCCTCGACGACCCCTGTCATTCCGATGGCAATAGGAACTTTATAGCAGGTTGCGGCGCGTTATACTCGCCTTTCTGTGCATCGGCCGCTCTCCGTCGCGCTTGTCGCAATGCTCCTGGCCGCCGCCTGCGGTTGCCAGCCGGGCTCTTTCGCGCCTCCGCCGCAGCGCTCGTCCGCGGCCGGGTGGGAGCCCGGGAATTTCGCATCCTTCGTGGCTATGGACGACGCCTTGGCCGACGATTATATCGTCCGGGATATCGCCGCCGAGCGCGGCGTGTTTCGCTGGGCGTTCCTCCACCCCGAGCTGCGATTCCGGGTCTCGGACAGCCGGAAACTCAAATTCGCCGCTGAGGTGGCCATACCGGAAGTGACTTTCAAGGACACCGGCCCGGTGACCATCACGATCCTGATTGAAGGCAAACCACTGGCCACGCTCCGCTGTCCCCGGGCCGAGAAGTACCAAATCGAGAAACCGGTTCCCCCGGACTGGGTGCAAGCCGGGAAAGTGGTGCATGTGACCTTCGAAACCGAGCCGCGTTGGATTTCGCCACTCGATGGCGCGCAGCTCTCTTTTCTTCTGTATAGCGCGGGTTTTATCTCATAATGTCGCAAGTTCTGCACATCCTTTTCGGGGCCGGATTCACGGTGGCTGTCGCGCTGGCGATGGGCTCGATACTGGTCCGGCGGCTGGGTTCCGCGCTTTACCGCGTGGAAGCTGCCCTGTTCGCCTTCCTGGCGGGTTCGGCCTGCCTGAGCCTGGCTGTTTTCGCGCTGTGCCTGGTCCACCAGGCGCGGCATGGAGTGTTTCTGTGGGGCGGTTGTGCGACCATCGCCGGGGCCCTATGGAGTGCCCGCAAAGAGCCTCGCCGGAAGGACCTTCCGGCGGTTCCCATGGCATGGATTTCCGTTTTATGGGTCGTATTTAGCGCATTTTTCCTAGTGTACTTCTTTCATGCTCTGGCCCCGGAGGCGAGCCCCGATGGAATGGGCTATCACCTGGGCAACGTGTCCCGCCTGTTCCGCGCCCATGGGTTTGTCTGGGACTATCGCAGCATGTATTGCTACCTCTCGCAGGGTATGGAACTGCTGTACCTGGTGGCTTTCACCTTTGGCCGCCACAGCGCCGCCGCCATGACCCACCTGGCCTTTCTGGCGGCCTTGCCGCTGCTGCTGCTGTGCTATGGACGGCGGTTCGGGTTCCCGAAGGTAGGCGTGCTGGCGGCGATAGCGGTCTATACCAGTCCGGTATTCGGGATGGACGGAACCTCCGCATACAACGACGTCGCCGTTGCAACTGTGATTTTCGCCGTTTTTTACTTGCTTCAAGTGTGGGATGACAATAATGACAATAAATTATTAATTCTAATAGGAATATTGACAGGATTCGCTTATGCAATCAAGTACACCGTAGGGTTCGTTGCGCCGTTCGCCATCGCTTTCGTATGGTGGCGCGGCCGCCAGCGAGGGCAACAGATTCCGGCGTACAAAACCTGGCTGGCCCTTCTGGTTCCGGCTGCGGCTCTTATCGCTCCCTGGATGATCCGAAACTGGATTTGGGTGGGCAATCCCCTGGCGCCGTTCTTTAACCGGTGGTTTCCGAATCCGTATTACCACACGGGGATGGAGAAGATCTACCTGGAGCAGCTCCGGCACTACACGGATATCAAGCACTTTTCGCAAGTTTTCACGCAACTTACTATGCGGGGAGGACTTGTTGGCGGGATAATCGGGCCGGTTTTTCTCCTGGCGCCGTTGGGCCTGCTGGCTGCCCGCTGCCGCCAGGGACGCCGTCTGCTGCTGGCGGCGCTGGTGTTCGCCATCCCGGCGTACCTGAATACCGGAGCCCGTTTTCTGATCCCGTGCCTGCCGTTCGTGGCCATGGCGCTGGGGTTGGGGCTGGCCAATACGCGCGGCGCGCTCATGGCGCTGGCGGTATTCGAAGCCATCGCGTGCTGGCCCAGCTTCCTTTCCACTTACTGCGATCCGTGGGCTTGGAGAATCGGCGAGATCCCCATTCGCGCGGCTCTGCGAATGGAACCTGAGTGGCCATATCTTGTTCATTACAATGCTGATATTAATCTTCGTGCGCCGATCCTCCAGAACGTGCCTCCGGATGGCTTGATTTTCTCCCTCTCCGGCAAGCCGGAGGCCTACATAGATCGCAATATCGTGGTGTCGTATGAATCGGCGCTGGGCAATCTGGCCTATGACGTCGTGATGGCCCCACTCGACGGCTACAAGCCTACCCAGCGGTTGCGTTTTAAGATTCTCCCGGAGGCCACGCGAGGCGTTCGCGTGGTGCAGACGGCCACCGGCAAGGAAAACTGGACGGTGGCGGAGATGCGGGTTTATTCCCAGGGCAGGGAATTGCCCCGCGCCGCGGATTGGCGGCTCAGCGCCTGGCCTAATGCGTGGGAAGTCCAGTTGGCCTTCGACAATAGCTACGTCACTCGATGGTCCACCTGGCAGTCGATGTCGCCCGGCGACAAGTTGCAGATCGATTTTCCCAGGCCGGAGATGGTCGATGAAGTGGTCCTGGAGTGCGCGCCGTCGGGCGAGGCTCATCTGCAACTGGAACTTTTGAACAGCCACGGGCGCTGGATCCCCATGACCGATACGCCCGAGCGGAACGGCGTGGAGGCGCCCCTCGGCCTTCGCCGCGCCGCCACGTTGGAGCTGAAGGCCAGGGGAATCGGATTCATGCTGATCGACTCCGACTTCTTCGCGAAGGACATGAAGATGTACAAGGCTTATTGGGGCATCACCGAACTGGCGCTGGTCAATGGAACCTACTTCTACCGCATCGACTAGGTTCGCGGGCGGAGCACTGTGGGCGCTGTTCGCCGCCAACGTCTACCGGGCGGCTACCCAATCCATCACCTCCGACGAGGCGTTCACGTATAGCCATTTTGTTCGTCCTTCATTTAAAGCGACACTGGGTGTTTACGATGCTAATAACCATATTTTAAACACCTTGTTAGCAAAGGCATCGCTTACATTTCTGCATCTTTCGGAGTTCTCTCTACGTCTGCCGAGCGTTCTGTTCGGCGGGCTCTATCTGTGGGCGGCGTACCGGTTGGCGCGGCGCGCGTTCGGCTCCGGCGTGTGGTTCGTCGCGGCGGTCGCGCTGCTCTCCCTGAACCCGCTGATTCTCGATCACCTTTCGGCCGCGCGGGGCTACGGCATGGCGATGGCGCTGTGGATGTGGGCGCTGGAGTTCCTTCTTGTGTACCTGGAACAGTCCCCCGGCTCCGGGGAAGGGCTGCTGAGCCGGGCGGGCCTTTGCCTGGGGCTCGCCGTGGCAGCCAACCTGGCGTTCGCGTTTCCGGTGGCAGCGCTCGGCGGCGCCTTTTGCCTCACGGCGCTCCTATGGAAGCGGACTTCGGCGTGGGTTCTGGCGGAACAATTGGCGGTTCCCGCGGCCGTGGTCGCTTTCCTAATTCTGGTATTGCCATTGAGCCATGCGGAGCCGGAGAACTTCTATTTCGGCGGCGCCAGCCTTCGCGATACCGTCCGCAGCCTGGCTTTGCTCTCGGTCTATCACACCCGGCGAGTGGCCGCTTTTCCGGCGGCCATCGGCGATCCAAAGGTCATCGCTCGGGTGGCTTGCATTTGTCTAGGCGCGCTGGCGATGGCCGCCGCGTTCGCCGCCGTCTTGGCGCTGTGGCGGCGCGAGAAGGGAAGAACGGCCGGCCTCCTGCTTCTGACGTCCGGCACTATAGCCCTGGGGTTGGCGCTTCTGGCGGCGGCCCACTGGATGGGCGGAATGCGCTACCCTCTGAACCGGACCGGCTTGTACTTCATACCCATTGCAACTCTGGCGGGGATGGTTCTGGTCGCACGCACCAACTGGCTGCCGTTGCGCGCGGCCGCCGGCCTGTTTGCGGCTGTCCTCGCCGCCCAATACCTGACGCAATTCACCACGCGGACCTATGGCGAATGGATGGGCGAGGCGGAAGCGGAGTCTCTGGTTCAGGCGCTGATACGCGACGCGGGCGGAAAGCCGGTCTCCATTGCCGCCGGTGGAGTGGAGGAGCCCGTCCTGAGTTTCTATCGGGATCGTTACCGCCAGAAGAACTGGGAACCCGTCGAGCGTGGGCTGCCCGACCGCAATTTCAACTACTACGTCCTCACCATCGATGATGCCGCCCTTGTGGAGAAGCGTCACCTGAGAATCATATATAAGGACCTGTGGTTGACGCTGGCTCGATCCGGCTTCTGATGGAACGCGGCCAGGGTGGTGGTTTTCGGCCACCTCGCAGCCGCGTTAATTCCAGTTAATCAGTTGAAATGAAACCACATGCCATTTGGCCACGCGCGTGCCTTATGGGAGGCTGTAGTTCGGGAGATCAGTCATGAAACGGTTTCCGCATTTGCGTTACTTTGCTCTCGCAGGCTCTGTTCTGCTATCGGCCGGGGGGTTCACTCCGGCGCGGGCGCAAGCGGACCCCAACGACGTTCAGCGCGCCGTGGCTCGCGT
>JBEKPK010000350.1:0-5808 GCA_049520795.1 Bryobacteraceae bacterium | reverse complement strand
GGGTGGAGCGCCCAGCCTGGCGGATGGTGTTGGATTCGATACGGATGATCTTGCCGTTCTGGCTGACAATCGCCAGGTCGGTGTCTTCCCTCACGGAGAGCACCGCCACCACGCGGCCGGTCTTGTGGGTGGTCCGCATATTGATCACCCCTTTCACGCCGCGCGAGGTCAGGCGGTAATCCTTCAAGGGAGTTCGCTTGCCGAAGCCGTTCTCCGAAATCGAAAGGATTAGCCCGTCCTCTTCGACCACCTCCATGCCCACCAGGTAGTCGTCCGCCGGCAGGTCCATGCCACGCACACCCCGCGCCTGGCGGCCCATGGCGCGCACCTGGCTTTCCGCGAATCGGATGGCCTGGCCTCGGTGCGAGCCCAGGAAAATGAAATTCTTGCCGTTGGTGATGCGCGCCGCAATCAGCTCGTCGCCATCGTCGAGCGTCACCGCGATGATGCCGCGCGACATGGGGTTGTCGAACTCCGTCAGCTCCGATTTCTTGATCACGCCGTGCGCCGTGACCATGACGATGAACTGGTCGGCCACGAAATCCTTCACCGACAGGAACGCCTTGGCCGTCTCGTCGGGCTGCAGGCTGATGAGGTTGGAGATGTGTTTGCCTTTGCCCACCGTCAGCGCATCGGGGATTTCGTAGGCCTTGAGCCAATACACCCGCCCGCGGCTGGTGAAGATCAGCAGGTAGCTGTGGGTGGAAGCCACAATCAGGTGCTCCACCACATCTTCGGCGCGAGTGCCCATGCCGATGCGGCCCTTGCCGCCGCGCGTCTGGCGGCGATAGGTGTCCACGGCGGTGCGTTTCAGGTATCCGCCGCGCGTCACGGTGATGGCCACATCCTCCACGGCCACCAGGTCTTCGAGGAGGATCTCGCCGGTGTCCTCGACGATCTCGGTCCGCCGCTTATCGCCGAACTCCTTCTGAACTTCCTTCAGCTCCTTCACCACCACGTCGCGCAACACCTGGTCCGATCCCAGGATTTCGAGGTACCCGGCGATGCGGCGCTGGATCTCGGCCAGCTCGTCCAGGATCTTCTGCTGCTCCATCCCGGTGAGGCGCTGCAGTTGCAGCTCGATGATGGCCTGCGCCTGCTTCTCGCTGAACGCGAAACGGGCAATCAGGGAATCGCGGGCGTCGCGCGGCGTCTTGGCGTCGCGGATGAGGCGGATCAGCTCGTCGAGATTCTGCAGCGCTATCTGGAAACCGAGCAGGAGATGCTCGCGCTCGCGGGCTTTGCGCAGCTCGAAATCGGTCCGCCGCCTGACCACATCCTGGCGATGATCGATGAAGTGCTTCAGGGTCTCGATCAGGCCCAGCTCGCGCGGCTGCCCGTTGACGATCGAAAGCATGATCACGCCGAAGCCGGTCTGGAGCTGGGTGTGCTTGTAGAGGTTGTTGAGGACCACCTCGGCCTGCTCGCCGCGCTTCAGCTCGAAGACAATGCGCATCCCGTCGCGGTCGCTCTCGTCGCGGATATCGCCGATGCCTTCGATGCGCTTCTCGTTCACCGCCGCCGAAGCCTGCTCGATGAGCTTGGACTTGTTCACCTGGTAGGGAATCTCGGTGACGACGATCTGTTCCCTTTCCTTGCCCAGCTTCTCGATGGCCGCGCGCGCCCGCAGCTTGAGTTGCCCGCGGCCCCGGCTGTAGGCGTCGATAATCCCCTGCCGGCCCAGTATGAAGCCGCCCGTGGGGAAGTCCGGTCCGGGAACCATTTCCAAAATCTTCGCCAGGGGCGCGCCGGGATGCTGGATGAGGTACACGGCGGCGTCGATGATCTCGGTGAGGTTGTGCGGTGGGATGTTGGTAGCCATGCCCACCGCGATGCCCGAAGACCCATTCACCAGCAGGTTGGGGACGCGCGTGGGCAGGACCTCGGGCTCCGATTCGCTGTCGTCGTAATTGGGCCGGAAGTCCACTGTCTCTTTGTCGATGTCCTCCAGCAGCCTGGTAGCGATGCGCGAGAGCCGCGCTTCGGTGTACCGCATGGCCGCCGGCGGGTCGCCATCCACCGATCCGAAGTTCCCCTGCCCCTCCACCAGCGGATAGCGCATGCTGAAAGGCTGCGCCATGCGCACCAAGGCGTCGTAGATCGGGCTATCGCCGTGGGGATGGTATTTGCCCATCACTTCACCGGTGATTTTGGCGCATTTGCGCGTAGGCCGGTTGGGCGCGAGGCCCATCTCGTTCATCCCGTGAAGGATGCGCCGGTGCACCGGCTTGAGGCCGTCGCGCACGTCCGGCAGCGCGCGTCCCACGATCACGCTCATGGCGTAATCGAGATACGAGCGGCGCATTTCGTCTTCGATGTTGATGGGTATCTGGTTCTTGGAGCCGCCGTCTCCGCCGCCCGATCCGGGCAACGGAAGCTGGCCGCTGGGGGGCGGCGCGGGCGGGCCTTGCGGTGGTTGCTGCTGATCGGCCAAAGCGCTTCCTCGTTTTGGGGTTAAGTTCTATTGTACCAAGAATTTAGTTGTATAGCTCAGGATGCCTCTTTTCTCCGCCGGAACGCGGCCCCGGTTTAATCATATTCGTCTTTTATTCGCCCTTCGGGACGCCCATCGCATGGCATGCGCCCGCTCGGATCCCTCCCCTTCCCGCGCTGCCGGAGTCGCCGGAAATGGGAAAATGAGATAAACGGCTCTGATGCAATCTGTTAGGTGTATAATCCTACCGCCAGGACGCCCGAACGGAAATCCTGGCTAAATTCAATGCTGTTCACTTGGCACGTCTGCTCCTCCGTGGCGCAGGCTCTCAGCCTGCCGACTCGACACTCGTGTCGAGTCTGGCGCTCGGTCCGCCACCAAGCGTCGAGAAGAGCCTCGACGCGGCAGCCTGAGAGGCTGCGCCACGGAAGAGAGCAGCGATAAAGTGAGCAGTATTGTGGCTAAATCGACTTCGGTGACATGCCGGGAAGAGAGAGAGGCACAGCGAGTATGACAAGAGAACGATCTTCGATTGCGTCCAGCGCGCGTGCGCCTCAAGCCATAGCGGCGCTCACCATGATTTCTATGTCCTTTGGCGCTGGCTGGCCGCGGGCCTTCGCGGCCGCGCGAGACGACCAGCGGCCGGAAACCCCAGCGGCTTCCACGAACCGCCCCACGGCGAAGCTCCTGAGCGTGCCATTGAGTTTCGAGCCGAACCAGGGGCAGGCGGCCTCCGCGGTTCAGTTTCTCTCGCGCGGTTCCGGCTACGCTCTCTTCCTGGCGCCGGGCCAGGCCGTCCTGAACCTGGAGCGGCCGCAGCCGGCGCCGGTCCCGGCGGCCGGGCCGACGCCCAAAGCCGCGTCCGTGGATGTTCTGCGAATGAGCCTTATCGGAGCGAATGCCAAGGCCATCGCGGTGGGACTGGCCCCGCTGCCCGGCGTGGTGAGCTACTTCATCGGCAACGACCCGAAGAACTGGCGCTCCGGCATCCCGACCTATGGCAAGGTTAACTATGCCCAGATCTACCCCGGCGTGGATCTGGTCTTCTACGGGAATCAGCGCCAGTTGGAGTACGACTTTGTGGTCGCCCCCGGGGCCGATCCCGGCCCCATCGCCTGGCGGATCGACGGCGCCAGCGCCCGCGTCGACGCGGAGGGCAATCTGGTGCTGAGCGCCTCCAACGGCCCAGCCAGCTTCAAGAAACCGGTGCTGTACCAACTGGATGGAGACAAGAAGACCAGCGTCGAAGGGCGGTTCACCGTGGCCGGGAACCAGGTACGCTTCCGGCTTGGCAGCTACGACCGTTCCAAGGCGCTGATTATCGACCCGGTGCTCAGCTATGCCAGTTATCTGGCCGGGAGCAGCACCGATAACATCGGGTGGACGACCGGCCCCGGCAACCTTCAGGTCGGTACGTCGCAGGGCCTCGCGTTGGATAGCGCGGGCAGCGTGTATGTGGCGGGCGACACCTACTCGATCAACTTCCCGACGAAGAACCCTTATGAAAGCGCGCCTCCGGCAAAAGTGGCGGGCGTCCCTCCCGGGGCATGGCCTTCGGCTTTTGTAACCAAATTCAGTCCGGATGGCGCTTCGCTGGTCTATTCCACCTATTTGGGCGGCAACGGCTCTGACTACATCTACGCCATAGCGGTGGACTCCAGTGGCAATGCTTACGTGACCGGTCAGACAGACTCGGCCGATTTCCCGGTAACCGCCGGGGCGTACCAGACAGTCTGCGACCCAAATCCTACCAGTACATTGCCGATTGTCCTTGTGCCAACCTGCTACTCGAGTAACGTTTCCCCATTTGTGACCAAGCTGAATTCCACCGGAACCGGCCTTGTCTACTCGACATTTCTGGGCGGCTCCGCGTATGCGTACGCAACCGCCATTGCCGTGGATGGCGCCGGCCGCGCCTACATTGCCGGCGACGAGGAGGAGTCCTGCTACCCATACGATACGTTCCAATCCTGCTTTCCAACTACCAGCGGCGCGGTAATCGCAGGAAGCCAAACTCTCGGAGGCGACCCCCAATTCGCCTTCGTCGCGGTCTTCGATCCCACCGGCGCCCAACTGCTCTATTCCACTATTTTCGGCGACCTGAACGGACTCGGCATTCCCGTCAATGGGTCCGGCTTCACTTGGGGCACCGGGGTCGCAGTGGATGCCAACGGCTACTTCTATCTGGTCGGCGAGACCACCGCCGGCAAGCTGCCGACCACCGCCGGCGTCGTTCAACCTACCGGCGCTCCTATAAACCTCGCGGTTGGGGACTTTGTTCAGGCTTACCGCGGCTTCATCGCCAAGTTCAGTCCGGTCACTTCCGCCGGTGTAGTACCCGGTTGCAGCCAGGACCTTTGCAACGACGTTTACGGCGCTTCCGCCGGCGGAGTATCGCTGGTCTACTGCACCTACCTTGGCGGGCACACTCAAGCCCTAAGCGATTACATCTCCGGCATCACCATCGATAGCGCGGGCTATGCCTATATCGTCGGATATACCAATTCCCAGGATTTTCCCGTGACGCCTGGCGCTTATGAGACCGTCTGCAATCCGAATGGACTGTCCTGCGCGGCGGCCCACGTGACCAAACTGAATCCTTCCGGCAGCGGCATCGTCTGGTCCACCTATGTGGGAGACGCCAAGGCCGATGGAAGCGACGCGTTGTTCTTTACGGGACCCATCCAGTTGGATGGGAAGGAGAACGTCTATATCATGGGGCAAATCGGGATAGGTTTTCCCATGGTCAATCCCGTTGAGCCAAACGCAACCGGCGGAGCGATGCAGGTAGTGGTCGCCGAACTCGACCCCACAGGCTCGAGGTTGCTGTTCTCCACACCCATCGGTTCCATTGGGCTCAATACCGCCGAGCCAGCAGGGCTGGCAGTCGATACCGCGGGTGACATCTACCTGGCCGGCAATCACATTGGCCCGGGCCTGATCACCACCCCCACCGCATACCAGCCGACCGCCAGCAACAGTGGCTGCTGCTACCACGGCTTTGTCGCCAAGATCGCGCCAACCGGCCCGGCAGTCACGCTAGGCCCGTCCGGACAAGTCGAAGCCTTGGCGGCGGAATCCATCATCTCGGTATATGGCGTTGATTTGGCCAGCGTAACAGTCGCGGCGACAACCCTGCCACTGCCCACATCGCTCGATGGCAACACCGTGACGGTCACTGACTCAGCCGGCGTCGCGCGTCCGGCGCCCCTCTACTTCGTCTCGCCGGGGCAGATCAATTTCGAGATTCCATTAGGCACGGCCGCGGGAACAGCGACCGTGACGATCCAGAATCAGAATGGGACGATTCAATCCACAACTATCTCAATCGGCGGCGTTTCGCCGGGGATCTTCCCTCTCAATGGCTCGGGGCT
>JBEKPK010000349.1:0-5809 GCA_049520795.1 Bryobacteraceae bacterium | reverse complement strand
CAGCGGCTCAAACAGTTGAGAAGTGAGGTGAAGAATGCCGAAAAGAGAAGCCCTTGAACAGGAGCCCAGTACGGGCAACGTGTTCGCCGACCTCGGCCTGCCCGGCGCGGGCGAACACCTGATCAAAGCCGGGCTGGTAGTTCGGATCCACCAGACCATCCGCCGGCGAAAGCTGACCCAAGCGGCCGCGGCGCAGCTCATGGGCATCGATCAGCCCAAAATCTCAGCGATGCTGGCTGGTCAGTTCCGGGGGTATTCGGTCGAGCGCCTGATGCGTTTCCTGGTCGCGCTGGGGCACGATGTAGAGATCGTCGTAAGACCCAGAAAGCGCGGCGCGGCCCAACTCCGCGTCGCGTAGCGGCCGCGGGAGTTGACAGACGACAAAAACCGATCATCTGTCCCACAAGCTACCTGGTCTCAGTTCTCGTTCGAGTGCAGGCCCCCGGCGCCGGCCCGGAAGGTGATGTTGCCTCGCGGCGGATCGTCGTCGAACTGCGTCGGGCAGCTCCACAGGCACGCCCCGCAGTGCACACACTTCTAGCGGTCGAAGACGGGGACGCCGGAGGGGCCGGGCGTGATGGCCTGACCCGAACAGATCTCTATGCAGGACTTCGAACCGCACCGCTCGCAGAAGTCGGGGTATTCGAAGCGCACGTGATCGGCGAAGCCCGGCGGGGCTTGCACCTTCCCGCCAATCAGCAGGGCGTCCTGGTGGGTGACCAGCAACTGGCCGTCGTAGGGGATGGCGGGCCAGCCGCAGCGCTCCATCAGGGCGTTGTGGCGCCCCACGCCGCGCCTGCGGCAATCCTCCACGATCTGATCGATCTCGGCGGCCGGTATCTTCCGCCGGTAGTATTCCAGCAGATCGGGGACGGCCCGCGGTTCGCCTCCGATGGATCGCTTACCCTTGGTGAAGCCCGCCAACGCCATGCCCAGCAAGCCGGTGAGAATGCCCCGGTGGAAGCCATCGCGCGCCTTTTCGGCGATGCGGCCTTCCTCTTCCACCCAACTGGAGCGCCGCTTGGCCACGTAGGTCTTTTCCAGGTTCGCCTTGGTGAAGGGCTGGCCGCGCGCGAGCAGGTCGAGCGCCGCCTCCGCCAGTTGGGAACCGGTGGTCCAGGCTTCGTCCACGCCCGAGCCGGTGAGCACGTTGGTGCTGCCGGAGCCTTCGCCGATGCGCGCGTACCCGTCGCCGGCCAGGAACGGCTCGCCGCGCCGGCCCGATTCCTGCAGGGATTTCGCGCCCCAGGATCGCAGCTTGCCGCCCTTCAGATAGCGCCAGATGTAAGGATGCAGCATGAAATGCTGCAAGTAGCGGTACGAGGTGCGCATGGGGCTGCGGAACCAGGAGGGAACGAAAATGCCCACCGTGGCCACGCGGTCCGGATGCGCATAGAGGAAGCCGAAGATCTCGGGCTCGGGGTAGCCGAAGGTGTGAAACACCGTGCCGGGCTCCAAATCGGCCCCCTCGGGCAGGTCGATCACCATCTTCATGCCCACCGCCCATTCGCGATGGTGGTGGCCGGGCGGCAGCCCGAAGCTTTCGTCCAACTGGCGGCCCACCGCGCCCACCGGTCCGTCGGCCACCACGGTCAGCGCCGCGTGCACGTCCATTCCAGGCATGAAGCCGGCTTCCGGGCGGCCATCCCGGTCCACCCCCTGATCGCAGAGGCGCACGCCGCGGACCTGGGCGCCGTCGATGAGCGCCTCTTCCACCGGCGAGGCCGGCCAGATCTGGACTGTGCCGGAGGCCATCAGTTCATTCCCGACGAACTGCATGAACTGGCCGAGGGACATCACTAACCCGCCGTCCTTGTGCAGAAATGGTGGGATGTAGGGCAGCTCGAAGGCGTGCTCCCGGGCGATTCCGAACAGGCGCAGGAACCGGTCGCCGAAGCGGAGCATCCACGGCCTGCGGCTGGCGCCCACGGGATCGAGCAGGTAGACCACTTTCTCCTGCCGAACCGCGGCGGCCATGGGAATCTGGCTGGGGTCTAGATCCGGCAGCGTAGCGCGAATGCCGCGCGCGCGCGTCACCACGCCGGAGACGCCGAACCCGATGTCGTCGGCGCGCTCGTAGCAGACCACCTGCAGCGGAAGCCCCGGATTGGAGGGGCTTTCCACGGCCGGGGAACCGTCGGGATTGACCAGCTTCCGCGAAAGCGTGGCCAGGAAGCCGGCCGTGGCCGGGCCGAAGCCGACGCAAACCACGTCCACGTCCATGGACTGGCGTTCGACCGGAGTCTCGCTCATACCGGGTAATCCAAGGCCTCGGGAATCATGACCTTGGTCAGCGCCTCGGCGGCCCGGTCCTTGGCCAGTTGAGAGCCGGTGAGGCAGCCATCCAGGCGCGACCGCAGCCGGGTGAACTGATCCAATCCGGTGAAGCGTACGCAGGGACCGGCCTTGGGCGGGTGGGCGCCGCCGATTTCAACCACGTCGGCGTACCCGCGCGCCAGGCTGGAGATGCCCGGAATCAGGCTCTCCATGGCTTCGAGATCCTCCGCCTGATAGCAGGATGCGCAGCCTTCAGTGTCCCACGCCGGATGGCGGTTGTACCCGAAGACCAGCCCGGCGCAGACCCGCCCGACTTCGCCCGCGGCGCGCGCCGATTGCACGTGGCACAGGTCGGTCAGGAACGCAAGCAAGCCCGGCAGCCCTTCGGCCACGGTGGGGCTTTCGGGCCCCTTCTTTTCCAGCTCCAACAGGTCCAGAATCTGGGAACGCGCCGAAATCAGCCAGCACAGCGCGTCGGCCAGGGGGAAAGTGACGCCCTGCCGCGCGCTCTGGTATAGCTTGGCGCCATCGGCGTCGGTGCTGCGGAGCAGGTGCTGAAGGGTCCACAGCCACAGTTGCATGGCGGTGGCCAGGGCGCAGGCGCCGGTTCCCGGCCGGTCATTGGCGATCAGGCGCATTTCGCGAATCCACTCGCGGTACTGCGCCAGGAACAGCTCGTCCGTCATGGTGATGCTGAGCTGCCGGCGCTGCACGGCCTCCGGGCCTTCATAGGTGGCTTCAAGCTGCGTATCCATCCACTTTTGCGCCAGGAAACCGGGACAATCTTCGGTGATTCCGTAGCCGCCCATGAGCGTCACGGCTTCACGCATCATGTGCGAGCCGTGGCCGGTATTCCACAATTTGCAGGCGGGGCACAGGACTTTGGCCACCGAATCGACCAGCGCCCACTCCGTCAGCACGTCGTCCCGCAGCTCCGGCCGCTTGCCGCCCAGGTACTCGATAGCGTCCTTTTGGACCGGGCGCAGGGCCTTGAGCATGGCCGTACCGCCGGTGATGCCGCGTTCCGCCAGGATGGCGTTCTTCTGTTTTTCCAGGGGATCGAGAACGTCGAAAGCGCGCGCCGCCTCGAAGCCGAGCGAAGCGCTGGCCTCGCCCGCGGCCCAGATGTCCACCAGCCGGTGTACCACGTCCTGCTTGAGTTGCAGGCCCAGCTCATAGCGCGGCGAGCCGGGGCTGGCGATGGAACCTCCCCGGAACCGCCCCCGCGCATAGCGGATCAACGGCTCTACCGCCGAGAGCAGCTTGGCCGAGGACATGATGCCCACCGTCACCCGCGTGTGGCTGAAGACAGCCTCGATGATTTCGCCGTGGGAATAGCGCGGCGTGATGACGCCGAACTTGAGGCTGTACCCGCCCACGATGCGGCTGGCCGGGACTTTCAAGCTGAGAATCGGATCGTTGGTGGAGGAAAGCTGGTGCACCAGCTTGCGGGTGGGCGTGCCGCGGTCGAACAAGCCCGGATCGGTTTCCTCCAGGACCACGAAGCAGGTGCCCTTAATGCGCGGATCGTCGGATTCCACCGCCGCCGTCACGAAGTTGGCGAACCCCATGTTGGTTATGAAGCGGCCGCGCTTCTCCACCTGCAACATGGGCTCTTCGCCCGGGTTCCACTCGGCCACGCGCACCTTGCCGCCCAGGATGCCGGTCTCCACGCCCACATAGGGAATCGGCTCGGTGAGTATGAAAGACCCGCGCCAGGGCTTGCGGTCCTCGCCCGGCTGCGCGGGCGCGCACTTGCTCATATAATACCGGCGCTGTTCGGGCGTGCCTCGCTCGTGGATGGGGGAAAGCGCCAGGCACCCGGCCAGGCTGCCGGTAGCCGCGCCGGCGTCCACCCAGGCCAGTTCGAAGGCCACCAGCGCCAGCGCCAGGTTCTTGGGACCCTCGATGAATCCGCCCTCGGCGGGGTCCATGAAAACCGCCGTGATACCGGATTCGTCGAATGCCTGAAGCAAGGACGCCTTGGCGGGCGTCCATTCGTGGGTGTTGCGAGCCCCCTCGGCCACCAGGCGGGCCACCGGGCCGCGCGCCACCGCTCGCGCCGATTGCACCATCATCTGCAAATCGTAACGATCCGCGAAGCGCCACATGATCTGCCTGACGTCATCGCCCGGAAGCGCTCGCAAGTACTCTGTTTTGTTTTCAGTAGCGGCTGTGGTCACGTTCGGCCCGTCCATTCTGCCGGCGGGATGCGCAAATTGGCGCATTCCGGCCCTTAACCTTCATGCGGAGAAGCAATTAGTCTACCAAGCAGCGGGGCATGAAATCAAAACCCTTGCGGAATTTCGCAACAGGGGGATAGCAAGTAGGTGGGCGAAATCCCGCAGAACCGGAAGGGCAGGCTGGAAGCGGGGGCTGCCGGAATAAGCCGCCAGAAAGCCGAGAATGCCCGTGCAGGATTGCGGTTTCAACCTGTTTTGGGATATTCAAGGACCACGTGGCCAGATCCGATAAGGTACCATGAGGAGTTGCGGCATGGGGCTCTCGGACGCCAATCCACGCTGTCGCCGCGAGCTCCGTCATCAGTTCGCTCTTGATCGGCTTCACTCCGTTTCCGCAGCCCCGGCTCTTGCCGCTCTCCGGATAGATCGTAAACCTGCCGCTACCGGGAGGCCAGGACACGCGACCAATGGCGCCGTGCAGCATGGTTCGCGTGGATTTCCACTCCTTCGATTTCGCGTAAGGGCGGCAATGGAGCAGGGTCTCAACCTTGACGATCTTCACTCGATCCACCCAGCGCCCCATAGACTTTCCTCAAGAAACGCAGGGGATCGACGCCCATCGCGGCGGCAATCCGCCTGAACTCGATCACGTCCAGCCGCCTCTCACCTCGTTCAAACTTGGAAATAAACGACTGTGGACGCGACAGCCTGTCCGCAAGTTGTGTCTGGCTGAGGCCGGCCCTCTTTCGGGCCTCGACCAGTGCGCGGCGAAATTGTTCGTATTCCTGCGAATGCAAGGAACTGGGCACGCGAATCCCTTGTAATCCCACTTCGGGTTATATCCCAAAACAGGTTAATATCGCGCAGGAACACCCCTACCCTCACACTGCGCTCATGCGGATCAACTGCTCGGCGTTTCTCAGCGCTTCGGGAGTGAGCTTCTGGCCGGAGAGCATGCGGCCAATTTCGCGGGTGCGCCCGCCGGCGTCCAGTTCGTCCACGGTGGCCACCGTCCGGCCTTTCGATTCCAGTTTCTCCACCAGGTAGTGATGGTCCGCGAAGCAGGCGATCTGCGGCAGGTGGGTGACGCAGAGCACCTGGTTGGCCGCGGCCAGGCGCTTGAGGCGGCGTCCCACGCCCTCGGCGGCGCTGCCACCCACCCCGGCGTCCACTTCGTCGAAAACCAGCGTCCGCGGAACCGCGGTCCTGGGCCCGGCCAGGCAAGTCTTCAACGCCAGGGCGATGCGCGAGATTTCGCCCCCCGACGCCACTTTTTCCAAAGGCCGGGGCTCCTCGCCCACATTGGGCGAAACCAGAAACGCGACCGCGTCGGCGCCCTCGGCGGACCA
>JBEKPK010000348.1:0-5818 GCA_049520795.1 Bryobacteraceae bacterium | reverse complement strand
GCCCGCTGCCGACGCGCTACAGGGACCACCCCCTGGGCGGCAATTGGGCGCGCCACCGGGATTGCCATATCGAGCCGGATTGGCTGCTGATACACAAGGTCGATGGAGATGACCTGTATCTGGTACGCACCGGCACGCACTCAGACCTGTTCTGAGTGGCCGGCGCGGGAAACGCAGGTGGCGCAGGGCGCCCTCGCCTGCCCCGCGAGCCCCCCTTTTGCGCGTTCCCCCGCTATCCCGCTATCCTGGTCGTTCAGATGGTGGAGACCATTCAGTGGACCGGCGATGGCGTGGTCATGATCGATCAGACCCGCCTGCCGCTCGAAGAGACCTACGTGACCTGCCGGACGTACCAGGAGGTCGCCACGGCCATTCGCGACATGGTGATTCGGGGCGCGCCGGCCATCGGCGTTGCGGCCGCCATGGGCGTGGCTCTGGGCGCGCTCCAGGCCGGTGAGGCGGATTTCGACGCCCACATGGACACCGTCTGTGCTGCGCTGGCCGCCACCCGCCCCACGGCTGTCAACCTTTTCTGGGCTATCGATCGCATGCGCCGGCTGTACCAGGGGCTGCGCGGCAAGCCCGTCGAGGAGATTCGCGCGGCGCTGGTGCGGGAGGCCGTGCTGATGCGGGAGGAGGACATCGCCATCTGCCGGGCCATCGGGCGCCACGGGGCTAATTTGGTTCCCGACGGGAAAACCGCGCTCACCCACTGCAACGCGGGGGCGCTGGCCACCGCCGGCTACGGCACCGCGCTGGGCGTTTTTCGCGCCGCCATAGAGGCTGGCAAGCGCATCGATGTGATTGCCGATGAGACGCGGCCTTTTCTCCAGGGGGCCCGGCTCACGGCATGGGAATTGCAGCGGGACGGCATCCCATGCACCCTCATCACCGACAATATGGCCGGCCACTTTCTGAAGTCGGGGCGCATCGGCTGCGTGGTGGTGGGGGCCGACCGCATCGCCGCTAACGGCGATGTCGCCAACAAAATCGGCACCTATTCGGTGGCCGTGCTGGCCCGCGAAAACCACGTGCCTTTCTACGTGGCGGCGCCCATTTCCACGCTCGACCTTTCGCTCCCCTCCGGCGAGAGCATTCCTATCGAGCAGCGCGCCGCTTCCGAGGTAACCCGGTTCTTCGGCCGCCAGATTGCGCCGGATAACATCGCCGTCGAGAACCCCGCCTTCGACGTCACTCCGGCGCGATACGTGGACGCCATCATTACCGAGCGCGGCGTGGCCCGCGCACCCTACGACCTGTCTTTGAGAGAATTGATATTGCGAACTTAACCTATGCGACTCCCCTTTACCATCCTGCTTTGCGCCGCCACGATCCTCGCCAGTGAAAGCACCGGCCGCCGCGCCCCGGGTTTTGCCCTGCCCGATTCCCAAATGAATTTCCACGACCTGGCCGATTATCGCGGCAAGGTTGTCCTGATCGATTTCACGCAGACCGATTGCCCGCACTGCGCGACGTTTGCGCCCATTCTGAACCAGGTCCAGCAGCAGTATGCCGGCAAGGTGGTCATCCTGGCCGTGGTCAACGGCGCGCACGACAACGCCCCCAAGGTGGCGGCGTACATTGCCGGCCACCAGATCACCTATCCGGTCCTGTTCGATTCCGGCCAGATGGAGTATTCCTACGTGCGCAAGCCCACCGTGGATAACCCCTGCCTATATCTGATAGACGGAAACGGCGTCATCCGCAACGACTGGAGCTACGGCCCGTTCGCCGTGGACATATTCGAGGGAAAAGGGCTGTTTAGGGAAATCGACCGCGTCTTGAACGCGAATTTTTCGGCGGCGCCGAAGAAGTAGCGAAAGCCATCGGCTATGGGCCCTCAAGACGGTTTGAGTTTTGGGGGCCTGAAACTGCTTTTTCCCTTGCGCTCGCTGGATAAACCGTCCGAGAATATCCTGATAGGACAGGCATGGCATCGGAATTCCGGCGGCCGGAGCCTGTCCGCGGCAAGCGGAACAGGAGCGCATCGCGAATGCAGACGGTTTCCAGAAGACGTTTTCTCGAAGGAAGCGCGGCGGGCATCGCCGCAACCAGCTTGGGCGTGTCCTCTCTCGGCGCGCAGGATTGGGCGCAGCAGGCGGTGGACAGCTCGCCGCGGCGGCACGAGATGGTCCAGGTGAAATACGGCTCCAGGAGCCTCGATACGTTTATCGATTACCCGCAGTCGCAGGGCAAATCGCCCGCGGTTGTCATGCTCCACGACGTGATCGCCTTCGCCCCCTGGTTCGAGAACGTGGCCGATAAGTTCGCCGAGGCGGGCTACATAGGGGTTGCCCCAGACATGCTGTCGGGACGCACTCCCGAAGAACGGCAGGCGACCAAGACTCCCGAGGGAAAGAACCTGGGCCCGGCGCGCAGGCTGCCGCTCGAGCAGGTCACCGCCGATCTCAACGCGCTGACCGACTACGCCAGGAAGCTCCCGTCTTGCAATGGCAAGGTCTGCGTGGTGGGCTTCTCCTGGGGCGGCGACGAGGCGTTCCGCTTCGCCACCAACCGCCGGGATCTGGCGGCGGCGTTCATCTTCTACGGCAAATGCACGGAGCCGGACAAGATCCCCAATATCCAGGCGCCGGTCTATGGTTTCTACGCGGGGACCGATACAAACGTCGGCGGCACCATTCCGGAAACCACGGAAAAGATGAAAGCGGCGGGCAAATTCTACGATCCGGTAATCTTCGAAGGCGCCGGCCACGGGTTCATGCAGGCCGGAGCGGCGCCGAACGCGAAGGAAGCCGACAAGAAGGCGTGGGACGCGTCGTGGGTCAAGCTGAAGGCGCTCAGGAGCAAGTTCGACTGAGTGCGCCGCCAGCCTTTCCTGTGGAGAATGCGAAGGAGACTTTCATGAAACTTCAAGTTTTGTTGTGCGCCGCTCTGGCGTGCCCCGTGGCCCTCGTCGCGGGGCAGGGCCCAAGCAAACCGGTCCCCGCTGCCAGCACGGGCCAGGCCCAAAGCAAGCCGGCCCCGGCCGCCGCCGCTCCGCAAATCACTCACTTGCGGAAGCAGGGGACGGCCACCCAACTGATCGTTGATGGCAAACCGTTCCTGGCTTTGGCCGGAGAATTGGCCAACAGCACCGCTACCAGCCTCGATTACATGAAGATGGTGTGGCCGAGGCTGGTGCAGGCCAAAGTCAACACCGTCCTGGCGGGCGTTTCCTGGAACCAGATCGAGCCGCGGGAAGGGAAGTTCGACTTCAGCGTGCTGGACGGCGTGATCCAGGGCGCGCGGGCGCACAACATGCGGCTCGTGCTCCTGTGGTTCGCCACCTGGAAGAACGGGCTCTCGAGCTATCCGCCCGACTGGGTGAAGAGGGATTCCGACCGCTTCCCACGGGCCGCGATGATCGGAGACCAGACGCCCTGGCCGGTGTTCGGAAATGTGCGCGGCCAGGTCACGGGGAGCCTGAACATCGAACTCATGAGCCCCTACGGCGAGGCCACGCGGGAGGCCGACGCCAGAGCTTTGGCGGCCATGATGCGGCACATCAAGGCTGTGGATGGCCAGCAGCACACCGTCATCATGATCCAGGTGGAGAACGAAACGGGATTGCAGGGCGACACCCGCGACCGCTCGCCGGCGGCCGTTAAAGCTTTCGATGGGCCGGTTCCCAAGGAGCTGATGGATTATCTTCAGGCGCACAAGGCTACTCTGATACCGGCGCTTAGCAAGGTGTGGGAGGCGGCCGGTTTCAAAACCTCCGGAACCTGGGCGGAGGTGTTCGGCAATGTCAGAGCGGCGGATGAGATCTTCATGGCATGGAGTTTTGCGCGCTACATCGAACGGGTGGTGGAAGCGGGCAAGGCCGAGTACCCCATGCCGATGGTCACCAACTGCCCGCAGGACGGATTCGGGAGGGCCCCGGCGCCGCTCAAAGGGGGCGGACAGAGCGGCGGCGCCATGCCCGATGCCTTTGACGTCTGGAGAGCCGGGGCGCCGAAGATCGACATGTTCGGGGCGGATATCTACAGCACCGACTTCGTGGGGTTCTGCACGAAGTACGCGCAATCCGGGAACCCTCTCTTCATACCCGAGACGCGATACAACATGGAAGCCAAGGCGATGTACGCCTTCGGACGCTATGATGCGGTCGGTCTCTCGCTCATGGGGGTGGAAAGGCCGGCGGCTTTCGATCCCGATATGGTCCGCGGTTACGAGATGATTTCGCAATTGGCGCCTCTGATTTCCAAGCACCAGGGCGACGGCACGATGACCGCGGTGTGGCTGAATCCGAACGACCCGCCGCAGAAGGTCCAGTTGGGGAATTACACGCTGGAAGTGGCTCGTTTGGGCGGTGGGCGCGCGGCGGCTCCGCCGGCGGCGGCAGCGGCCGGGCGTGGCGCTGCGCCAGCGGCCGGGCCATCCACCCCGCCGGCCGCCTCGGCGGCGATCTTCATTGCGGTGGGACCGGATGAGTACTATGCCGCCGGGACCGACGTGAGCGTCGCATTTACTCCCAACACGCCGGGGCCCGAACATGCCGGAATCGGGACGGTGGAAGAAGGCACGTTCGTGAACGGCCGTTGGGTGGCCAACCGCCAGCTCGCCGGCGATGAGACCGGGGAGGGGCAAAATCTGTCCCTGCGGAGTCATGCGGCGGATCGGCTTTCGGATGACTATGTGGGCATCCAGCGCTTCACCGTGTACCGCTACCGCTGAGTGGAGCAGGCCGGGTGGCCTGCTTAATCAGGGAGGCCGTTCAGCGGGGAGGCCCGCCCCACTGAGTATGCCAAGGAGATCGTCATGAAACTTCGAGCTTTGTTTTGCGCCGCTCTGCTGTGCCCTCTGGCCCTGGTCGCGGGTCAGGCCCCCAGCAAGCCGGCCCCAGCCAAAGTGGCTACTGAAATCCCTCACTTGCGGAAGCAAGGGACGGCCACCCAACTGATCGTCGATGGCAAGCCGTTCCTGGCTTTGTCCGGAGAACTGGCCAACAGCACCGCCACCAGCCTCGACTATATGAAGATGGTGTGGCCCCGGCTGGTCGAGGCCAAGGTCAACACGGTCCTGGCGGGCGTCACGTGGAATCAGATCGAGCCACAGGAAGGTAAGTTCGATTTCAGCGTGCTGGACGGCGTGATCCAAGGCGCGCGCGCTCATAACATGCGTCTCATGCTTCTGTGGTTCGGAAGCTGGAAGAACGGCCTGTCGAGCTATCCGCCCGACTGGCTGAAGAAGGACTTCGACCGCTTCCCGCGCGCTCTGATGATAGGGAATAAGACGCCCTGGCCCGTCCTGGGAGGGACGCGTACCGAAATCACAGGAAATTCGTACATCGAGTTGCTGAGCGCTTTCAGCGAAGCCAACCGCGACGCCGATGCCCGCGCCTTCGCGGCCATGTTGCGGCACATCAAGGCGGTGGATGGCCAGCAACACACCATCATCATGATCCAGGTGGAGAACGAAGTGGGAATGCAGGGCGATACCCGCGACCGCTCGGAGTTGGCCAACAAGGCTTTCGCCGGACCGGTTCCGAAAGAGTTGCTGGACTATCTTCGGCAACACAAGGACACCCTGAATCCGGACTTCCGCAAGGTGTGGGAAGCGGCCGGCTCCAAGACGTCCGGAACATGGGAAGAGGTGTTCGGTAAGAGCGCGGCGACCGATGAGATTTTCATGGCCTGGAGTTATGCGCGCTATATCGGCCGGGTGGCCCAGGCGGGCAAAGCCGAATACCCCATACCCATGAACGTCAACGCCGCGCTGCCCAGAACCGCCTCCATCGCCGAGGTGGCTGCGAGGCAGCAGAGCCCCGGAACGCCCCCGAGATCCTTCGCCATCGGCGGGCCGATGTGGGACATGA
>JBEKPK010000347.1:0-5833 GCA_049520795.1 Bryobacteraceae bacterium | reverse complement strand
CTCGCAATACGTGGGCACCTCGCGCGAAATCGTCACGCATTACATGAACCAATTCCGCCGCCAGGGTTTCCTGCGCTATTCCCGCAAGGGCATCATTCTGTACCGCGACGCCTTCCGGGACTGGCTGCGGCAGAACTGCTGAGCCTGGTTTCCATCCCCCCCAAGCAACGCTGTCCAAAGTAGCGCGCGCTCGCGAAGCGGCGTGTCTGCGCACAGGAGAACACACGGTCGCCGACTGGAATGCGGGCGTCTCCAGCAATGGCGGCGCCCGCCGCGGAACCCTTACTCGGCTTTTACGGAATCCACCTTGATGCTTTCGCCGTCCATCTTGCCGGTAATGGTCACTTTCTTTCCCGCGTGCTCCACCACCGTCTTCTGATCGGCTATCTTGTAGACTTTGCCCTCGTCGGTCACCAACACCGCCGGAGAGCCGCCTTTAATGCACCTTTCCGCGCAAGCGACGTTGCCTCTCATGGCCGCATTGGTAGAGCACTTCTCGTCTATGATGAAGCCGGTCCATTGTTCGGCCATCGCGCCGGCCGAAAGCCCGGCGGCCATGGCAAATACGGCTGCAATTCTGTTCATCGAAATCCCTCCTCGGAGCGTAACTTTGATTTGAAACGACTATATCTCAGGCTCCGCCGGGCCGCAACCCAGAATGCTGTCTTTCCGTACTGTTCCACTGGAATGCACGGTTTCGCGCAGGGCGCGGGGCTGTGGTTTCAGCGCTGTTCCGGCCCCACGCGCTACCGCTATGTATCGCGCAATACATCAGGGCAGCGCTCGGCGGCGTTGCGGCCGCTACTCGCCCGTCGAAATCAAGCTGTTGCCGCGGCGCGCGGCGACAGGGTAAGATTGGGCGATGAACGTGCATTTCCATGTCCGCTCCGTTATCCGGACCTCGGTTTGCGTGGCCGCCTCGCTGGCCGCGCCGCTCTCCTTCGGAGCGCCAGAAGGACGTCTGCAGGTTCAAGCGCAATTGCTCGATCGCGCCGAGATTCTCTGCGCGAATTGCTTCTTCGGGCCGAGCGATTATTACTACTGCTTAACGACGGACGATAAGGTCCTGATCGGCTATCAAAGGACTCCGGTTTTGAACTGGCGGGACCCATCGAAGAATTACCTGACGCCGGTCCACCCCGTATGGGCGGCCTGGACTGCGCCCGGCCAGACCGTGCCGATCAGCTATGACGACAAACACATCTGGGTCAGCCGGGCGGACGGGAAACAAGTACGGGGTCTCTGGGGGCATCTGAAGCTGGCCGCCTTCTGGATCACTCGAGCGGACAGTAAGCAAGTAAAGCTCACCCGCAGTTCCTCGCGGGACATATTCACCAACAATGACCGATGCCGGGGCGGCGATAGCGCCAAGGCTCATTAACCCACTACCTGCCGGCCGGCTGAGCCACGCTTTGCGTATTCTTCGGATCCCCAAGAGCGACCGAACGAAGCGCATTGCCCGACGGCAAGGTGGAAGCATCCCAACCGCCGCCGAGGGCCTTGACGAGATCCACCGCCGCGCTCATACGCTGCTGCAGGATGGTAATGGCGGTCTGCTGGTCGCCTAATGCGATGATCTGGGTGGTGATGACGTTCAGATAGGAATCCGTTCCCGCCCTGTACCGGTCCATCTCGAGACTCAGCGCCTGCTGGGCGGCTGTGACGGCTTCCTGCTCCTCGACCGCCTGTTCCGCAAGATAACGCAAATTGGAAAGATCGTCCTCGACTTCCTGAAAGGCGGAGAGAACCGTCTGCCGGTATGCGGCAACGGTTGCGTCGTACGCCGCTTCGGCGCTCTGCAACGAGGCTCCACGGCGGCCGAAATCAAACAGCGTCTGCGAGAGCGAAGGCCCCGCGGCCCAACTGCGGCCCGCGTAGGTCAACAGATTCACCAGGCTTGTCGAAAGAAAACCGGGGGTCGCGGAGAGAGTCAAGGTGGGGTAGTAGGCGGTCTCGGCAATCCCGATGTTGGCGTTGGCGGCGGCTACCTGGCGCTCATTCGCCGCGATATCGGGACGCCGCTCGAGAAGCTGGGAGGGAATGCCTATCGGAATGGGCGGAGGCGGGCCGTCGATCTTACTTGCGCCGATCTCGAGCGAGGCCGGCGGCTGGCCGGTCAGCATGGCTATGGCATGCTCGTCCTGCGCGCGCGCGATGCGCATCTCGGTACTCTGGGCCTTGGCGCCCGCAAGCTGGGTTTGCGCCAAAGTAATATCGGATCTCGACGCAACTCCGCCGGCATGGCGGTTGGTGGTGAGCTGCAAGTTCTTCTCGTAGGCTTCGATAGTATCGCTCAAGAGCTTGAGCTGCATGTCCTGCGCCGCGAGCAAAAAGTAATCGGTCGCCAGCAACGCATGCTGGCTTAACCGGATATTCTCGAGATCGGCCGCGCTCACCTGCGCGCCGCTCACGGCATTCTCCACCGACAATCGAACCCGGCCCCAAAGATCCGGTTCCCAAGTCGCGGTGGCCGGCAAAGAAAAGCTGTGGCTGGCCTTTTTTTCGATGTAGCTTTGCGAAATCGCCGGGGTCGATCCGATGGAGGGATAGTAGTTCGCGTGATTGGCCAAGACAATCGCCCGCGCCTGCCGGAACTGCGCTTCCGCCACCTTTACGTTCTGGTTGTCGACGTCGACTAACTCCTCCAGCCGGTTCAGCTCCGGATCGCCAAAGATCTCCCACCACTTACCCTTGAGCAGGCCATCGCTGGGAGTCGCCATCTTCCACTGGTCGTTGCCGGCCATTTCCTTGAGGGCCTGCGGCGTCTGCGCCACCGGCCGCTGGTATCGCGGGCCGATCGCGCAACCCGAGCACAGGAGAGAGGCAAAAATTGCGGTTTTCCAAAATCGTGTCATCAATCACCGCTCTCGGGGACCCCGCCGGGAATCAGAAAACCGGGACGGCCCCCATAACTCGGCTGCCGCCGGGTGAAACGCTTGCGAAGCCGGTCAAGGTACAGATAGATTACGGGCGTAGTGAACAAAGTCAGCATCTGGCTGACCAGGAGGCCGCCTACGATGGAGATTCCGAGCGGCTTCCGCAGCTCCGCTCCCACGCCCCAGCCGAGCGCCATCGGCATCCCGCCCAGCAGCGCGCACATGGTGGTCATCATGATGGGCCGGAACCTCAGCAGACAGGCCTGGTAGATGGCATCCCGCGAATTCATCCCTTCGTTCCGTTCGGCCGCCAGCGCGAAATCGATCATCATGATCGCGTTCTTCTTCACGATGCCGATGAGCAGAATGATTCCGATCATGCCCACGATATCCAGATTGCTCTTGAAAAGGACCATGGCCATCAGCGCTCCCACGCCGGCCGACGGCAGCGTCGAAATGATGGTCAGCGGGTGGATCAGGCTCTCGTACAGCATTCCCAGCACGATGTAAACGGCCAGCAGCGCGGTGGCGATGAGGATGGGCTGGTTGGCGAGCGCTTCCTGATAGGCCCGCGCGGTACCGGCGAACTTGCCGGTGATGTTGGCGGGCAGGCCCATCTCCACTTCCGCCCGGTTGATGGCTGCCACGGCGTCGCTCAGCGAGACGCCTTCAGCGAGGTTGAAGGAAAGCGTGGTGGCCGGGAACTGCCCCTGGTGCGGCAGGGAAATGGGCGTGATCCCCTGCGTGAAGTGGGTGAAGGTGGACAGAGGAACGTCGGTGCCTCTGGGCGTCTGCACATAGATGGTATTCAGGAAGTCCGGGCTTTCCCACCATTGTTGCTGCAAGGCCAGAACCACGTGATACTGATTGATCGACTTATACATCACCGAGACCTGGCGCTGGCCAAAAGCGTCATAGAGCGCGGAGTCCACGGCTTGCGCCGTGAGACCGAGGCGCGATGCGGTATCCCGGTCGATGACCACATTGGAAGACAAGCCGGAACTCTGCTGGTCGGAGCTGACGTCGGCAATCTCCGGAAGCGCCGAAAACCGGTCCAGGAGTTTCGGCCCCCATACCGCCAGCGAGTCGAAGTCGGGCCCCTGCAGCGTGTACTGGTATTGCGCATTGCCTTGCCGCCCGCCGACGCGCACGTCCTGGGAGTTTTGCAGGAACATGGTAGCCCCCGGCACGCCCGAGGTCTGGCGGCGCAGACGGGCAACCACCTGGTCCGAAGTGGACTTGCGAACCCCCACCGGTTTGAGCTGCACGTTGATCTGCGCCGAATTCGCGCCGCCGTATCCGCCCCCGCTGGAACCCGCCACCATGGTGACGGTCTCGACATCGGGGTCCATCCGGACCTTCTCCTCGAACCATTTCGCCTTGGTCACCAGGGCTTGGTACGAGATGTGCTGTTCGCCCATGACGGCGCCCTGCAGACGCCCCGTATCCTGCTGCGGGAAAAACCCCTTCGGGATCTTGTCGTAAAGGTACACGCTGATGCCCACGGTGAGCAGCACGGTGAACAGCACGGGCGCGGGATGATCCAGCACGACGTTGAGCGCCGACCCATAACTGGAGATGACCCACTTGTAGAGTCTCTCGCTCTGGTTATAGACGTATCCGTGCTCGCCATGTTCCTTGAGGAGCCATGCGCACATCATGGGTACCACCGTCAGGGAGACCACCATGGAGATGGCGATGGCGACCGCGAGAATCACCGCGAACTCGCGGAACAGGCGCCCCACCACGCCGCTCATCATCAAAATGGGAATGAAGACGGCGATCAGCGACACGCTCATCGATAGAACGGTGAACCCGATCTCCTCGGCGCCTTTGAGGGCCGCCTGCATCGGCTTCATGCCATGTTCGAGGTGGCGGGTAATGTTCTCGATCACCACAATCGCATCGTCCACCACGAATCCCGTCGCAATGGTCAGCGCCATCAGCGAGAGATTGTCCAGCGTGTACCCGATCAGATACATCGCGCCGAAGGTGGCGATGATGGATACCGGCACCGATATGCTCGGAATAAACGTCGACCAGGCGCTCCGAAGGAAGATGAATACCACCAGGACCACCAGCGCAATGGAGACGATCACGTTGCGCTGCGCATCCCTCAGCGATTCCCCCGTGGTGGTGGTGCGGTCGCTGGCGATCCTGAAGCGGACCGTGGGCGGAAGCTGGGCCTGAAACTGCGGCATCAAAGCCTTGATCCGCGCGACCGTGTCGATGATGTTGGCATTCGGCTGGCGGTTGATCTGGATCTGAACCATGGGGTCGCCGTTTACCAGGCCCAGGTTCCGGACATCCTCATTGGCATCGATGACGCGGCCCAGGTCCGACAGGCGGACGGGCGCGCCGTTCCGATAGACCACCACCAGATCCTGGTACTCTTTCGCCAGGAAGAGCTGGTCGGTGGCGTAGATCGGAATCTCCTGCCGGGAGTTCGCCAGCGCGCCTTTGGGCTTATTCGCATTGGCGCCTTGGAGGAACGTGCCGATCTGATCGAGACCCACGTTGTAGCGCGAGAGCGGCTGCGGATTCACTTCCACCCTAACCGCGGGAAGCGAACTGCCCCCCACCGTGACCTGACCCACGCCGTTGACTTGCGCCAACTTCTGCGCAAACACCGAGGAGGCGATGTCGTATAACTGCGGCCGCGGCACGACGTCCGACTCCAGGGTCATCAGCAGAATCGGCTGGTCGGCCGGATTGATTTTCCGGTATCTGGGAAGGGAGGGAAGATTCGAAGGGAGAAACCCCGCCGCGGAGTTAATGGCCGCCTGCACTTCGCGAGCCGCCCCATTGATGTCGCGGCTTAGATCGAATTGGAGTGTTACGGACGCGCCTCCAACCGAACTTCTGGACGTCATTTCCGTGATGCCCGCGATGCGCGTGAACTGCTTCTCGAGGGGCGTGGCGACGGACGCCGCCATCACATCGGGACTCGCTCCCGG
>JBEKPK010000346.1:0-5865 GCA_049520795.1 Bryobacteraceae bacterium | reverse complement strand
GAAAGGTCCGCCTCGCGGCGCACCCTGCAAGACTCGAGGTCAAGATGGATCGCTACTCCTTTCTTGTGAGACTCTTTCATTCTCTGCTTCATGCCGGTTTATCCCGGCGCTCGGGCGAAAGAAAGTAGCTCACGGCGCAAGCCGTGGGGCTGATGGGCAACCGTGGCAGCCCCCGGAGGGGGCGGAAGAACGTTCTTTCGCCCCTGCCGGGGCTTGGTCGATTTCGATGTTTTCCCACGGCTCACGCCCTGCCCTCACCAGAGGACATCACTTCTGTGTCGCGCACCCTTATCCGACCAGGTTAAATATAGAGCCGGAAAGGCCTCCGGGTCCGATACCGAACAGACCTTGCGTCTCCGTGGCCTGCAAGGCTGCCTGGTAATTGGCCAGTTGATCCGCCGGCGACGCGGTGGAGAGGGCCGTCGAAGCCGTCGGCGCGGACCCGGCCGGGAGATCCTCCAGGCTCGCAAGAATACTGCTGGTCCCGGTGTTCGAGTCATTCGAGATCCCGAACATCGTATCTATCCCCTCCAACTGCGTGGCCGCCATGCTCAGTTGGACAATGTCGGTGGCCGGGGCGCTCTCCAACGCGGAGGTCACCGCCGGCGACGACAACACCGATGAATTGAGATTGGAGAGGGTTTGGAGCAGATCCGTTACACCAGGGTTGACCGAAGAGACGTCACCCATTAACGCACCTCCGAGTACCTTATCGGCGGCAACCGCGATTGTTTATAGGCTTTTTTCGTCTTTTTTTCTCCCGATCCCCGGTCCGCGCCCATCCACTGCCTCACGCCGGTCTCTTCCCGCGCCATCCGTCGTGCATAATTGTTATGGCGTTACCCATGAGCCACGAGAATCCGAGCGCCGATCATCCGCCCGAGGAGGCCAGCACGCTCGACCCCGCCGATTGGCCCGCCTTTAGGAGCCAGGCGCACCGCATGCTCGACGACATTCTCGACTACCTCGAAAACATCCGCCAACGGCCCGTCTGGCAGCCCATTCCGGAGTACGTGCGCTCCCGATTTCACGGCGATCTTCCCGTGGCGCCGTCCGATCTGGCCTCTGTGCATGAGGAATTCATGCGCTATATCCTGCCATTCGGCGCCGGCAACGTCCACCCCGGCTTTATGGGCTGGGTGCATGGAGGCGGGACGCCCGTCGGCATGTTGGCGGAGATGCTCGCGGCCGGGCTGAATGCCAACCTGGGAGGCCGCGATCAGGTTCCTATCGAGGTGGAACGCCAGATTGTCGGCTGGATGCGGCGGATCTTCGGCTTTCCGGAAAGCGCTACCGGCCTGTTTGTCACTGGAACCTCGGTAGCCAACCTCATCGGCGTCCTGATTGCCCGCGATGCCGAGCTGGGTTTCGAGGTGCGCCGCGCGGGCCTCGCCGGGAGTTCGAAACGGCTGGCGGCCTACGCTTCGGCGGCGGCCCATAGCTGTATCGGGAAAGCCATGGACATCGCCGGCCTCGGCGGCGATGCGCTGCGCTTGATTCCCGTGGATGGACGCCATCGGATGGATATCGAGGCACTGGAGACGGCCATCGCCGCGGATCGCCAGGTGGGACTTTCGCCGTTTCTGGTGGTGGGAACCGCCGGCGCCGTCGATACCGGGGCCATCGACCCGCTCGACGCCCTGGCCGGCATCTGCCGCCGCGAGCGGCTCTGGTTCCATGTCGATGGGGCCTTCGGCGCGCTGGCGGTTCTGGCCCCCGATCTGGCCCCGCGGCTCAAGGGCATCGAGCGCGCCGATTCGCTGGCTTTCGATTTTCATAAGTGGGGCCAGGTTCCCTATGACGCCGGGTTCATCCTGGTTCGCGACGGCGTGCTGCATCGCCAGGCCTTTGCCGCCCCGGCCGCTTATTTGAGAAAGGAGCTGCGCGGCCTGGCCGCCGGCTCGCCCTGGCCCTGCGATTACGGACCGGATCTTTCGCGCGGTTTTCGGGCGCTGAAAACCTGGTTCACGCTCAAAGTCTACGGCGCCGAAGCGCTGGGATCGATGATATCGCGCGCCTGCGCCTTGGCCCGTTACCTCGAAAGCCGCATCGCCGAAACGCCGGAATTGGAGCTTCTGGCGCCGGTGGAACTCAACGTGGTTTGCTTCCGTTATCGCGCCGGGGACGCCGAGCGCATCAATTCCAGCATCGTAATCGAACTCCAGGAGTCCGGGCTGGTGGCGCCCTCCACCACCATCCTGGACGGCCGCCTGGCCATTCGCGCGGCCATTGTAAATCACCGGACCGGCAGGCGGGAGGTCGACTTATTGGTGGAAAAGACGCTGGCCCTGGGGCGCGCCATGGAAGGCAGGTGCGCGCGGGAATCCGCCCTGCGCGATCTCAACCTCCGCATCGCCTCCGATCCCGATGCGGTGAGCCCGCGATTCGAGCTGGCCTGTCTACTCGCCGGGATTGGCCGGACTTTGGAAGCTAGAGACGCGTATCTCGAGGTGCTGGCGCGCGCGCCCTCGCACCGCCTCGCGTTGAACAACCTGGGCACGCTGTTGTATGAGGCCGGGTATCGAACCGCCGCGCGCACGGCTTACGCGGAGGCCGTGGCGCGCCATCCCGGCGATCCCATGAGCCACGTGAACCTGGGCAATGTACTCTACGAAAGCAGCGAGTTTCTCTCCGCCAGGGAGCATTTTGAAACCGCCCTTCGCTTCGACCCCGGCCATACGGAGGCGCATCGAGGCCTGGCCTACGCCCTGGCCGAACTGGGAGACCAGGAGCGCGCCGAGCGGCACCGGCGCCGGGGTTTCGAGGATCGTCCCGTGGTTCGATTGCCGTATCGCGGGCAAGCGCCGCCAGTGTCCTTGCTGTTGCTGGTTTCCTCGGTTGGCGGCAACATACCCACCCGCAATCTGTTGGACGACCGTGTCTTCCAGACGTTCGTGGTGGCGCCCGAGTATTTCGACCGCAACACGCCGCTGCCGGAGCATCAGGTGGTGTTCAACGCCATCGGCGACGCCGATTTGGCCGCCCCCGCGCTGGTCGCCGCGCAGTCCCTGCTGGCTCTTACTACGGCGCCGGTGATCAATCCGCCTTCGGCGGTCCTGGCCACCGGACGCGCCCATCATGCGCGGCTTGCCCGCCTGCCCGGCGTGGTGGCGCCGGCCACTGTAACTCTGCCTCGGGAACTTCTCTCCTCATCGGAAGCCGCCGCCGCGCTGGCGCGCCACGGCTTCCGTTTTCCGCTGCTGGTGCGGACGCCCGGTTTTCACACGGGGCGCCATTTTCTGCGGGTGGAAAGCCCGGAAGCCCTGCCCGGCGCCGTGGCCCAGCTTCCCGGCGGGGAATTGACCGTCATCGAGTTCCTCGACGCCCGCGCCCCCGATGGAAAAGTGCGCAAGTACCGGGTGATGATGATCGATGGACAGCTCTACCCGCTGCACCTGGCCATTTCCAGCCATTGGAAGATTCACTATTTCACCGCCGAAATGGCTGAAGACGCGGCCCATCGCGCCGAGGATGCGGCGTTCCTGGAGAATATGCCGGGCGTCCTGGGACCTCGCGCCCTGGAGGCGCTCGGTCAGATTCAAGCCACTCTCGGCCTGGACTACGCAGGCATCGATTTCGGCTTGAGCGCCGGTCGCGATCTCCTGCTCTTCGAAGCCAATGCCACCATGGTGGTCAATCCTCCCGAGCCTGGCGAACGGTGGGCATACCGCGGCGCGGCTGTCACGCGGATCTTCGCCGCCGTGCGAAGGATGCTGACGGCGCGCGCAGGCGCTTCGTTCGATAATCGGTAATGGATGCCCTCAAAAACTTCGCGGGAACAGTTCGATCGCCAGGCGGCGCACTACAACGAGCAGTGGAATGCGTGGAGCGGCGATTCGCTGGGGTGGCTCATCGAACGCGCGCACTGCCGGCCCTCGGACCGGTGGCTCGATGTCGCAACGGGCGCCGGTTTCACGGCCGTGGCTTTTGCGCCCCTGGTCGCCCAGGTGACCGGCCTGGACGTATCCGCGGCTATGCTGCGGCAAGCCCGCGAGCGGGCGCAGGCAGCCGGGCTCGCCAACCTGGTCTTTGAGATCGGGTCGGCTGAATCGCTTCCCTTCCCGCCCGGCGCTTTTGACGGCGTGGTCTGCCGCCTGGCGGCGCACCATTTCCTCTCTCCGCCGAAGTTCGTGGCGGAGGCGTACCGCGTGCTGCGGCCGGGCGGCAGGCTGTTGGTGGCCGATACCGCCGAACCGGACAACGCGCCGGAAGTGGATGCCTGGGGCAACCACGTCGAGGCCCTGCGGGACGGATCTCACGTCCGCAACTACACTTTCTCGGAATGGCGTGGCTTCGTCCTTGGCGCAGGGTTCATGGTGGAGGACCTGGTTCAAGTGCCCGAATCCGTGCCGGCCACTCTGCGGGCGTGGCTCGAGAAGGCCGGCTGCCGCGGGGATGCGGCCGCCGAGGTGCGCCGCCTTTTCCTCGAAGCGCCGGCCGAGGTGGCGCGGGCATTCTCCATCACCCCCATGCCGGACGGCGATATCGGCTTCCAGTGGGTTCGCATCGCCCTTTCGGCGCTCAAGCCGGGCTGAGTTGGTCTTCGACCGCATGGTTTGTACCTGAGTCTCAGCGTGCTTCGCCCAGTAAGCGAGGAGATCAGGCGGTCGTGGCGCCAGCCCGAATGTCTCACGCTCCACCCTCCGATGTGGGACAGGCGCTTCCGCCTGTCAACCCGAGCGAAGCTCGGGCGCCGCCTACCGAAGCCGGTTGGCAGGCGAAAGCGCTTGGCGAAAGCGCCTGCCCCACAATTGCCCGTGTCCGACAAAGTGTCGGAGCCAGGCGTCGGCATAGCGGGGACGCGGCAGGCGGGAGTGCGCGCCACGCCATCGCACCTGAACACCCGTGAGGAGGTCCGGCTAGCTGAGGCGCCGGCTGCGGTTCACGCCATTTTTCTGCGAAAATTCAGGAATGGGAGCAATTCCGAAGAGTTGCGCGACGGTCATGGCGACGCTTTTGTCGCTGCCGGCGTTGGCTGGGGCGCAGCAGGCGGCGACTCCGAAGCCCGCTACCGTTGCCGCCCACGAGACCGGCGAACCGCGGGTGAACCCCAAGGACGGGCTGACATACCTCTGGATTCCGCCGGGAGCGTTTCTGATGGGCTGCTCGCCAAAAGATAAGGAATGCGACCGCGACGAGAAGCCGGCCCGCGAGGTGACCCTTGCGAAGGGCTTTTGGCTGAGCCAGACGCCCGTGACCCAGCGGGCCTATGAGCGCGTGACGGGAAAGAACCCGAGCGAATTCAAGGGCCCCGATCTTCCCGTGGAAAGCGTGAATTGGAACGAAGCCAGGGCTTACTGCGCGGCCGTCGACGGACGGCTGCCGACGGAAGCGGAGTGGGAGTGGGCGGCGCGTGCCCGCGTCACCGGCTCCCGCTATGGCATTCTTGATAAGATCGCCTGGCACTCGGGGAACAGCGGGTTCAAGAGTCACGAAGTGGGGAAAAAGCTGGCCAACGACTTTGCGCTGTACGACATGCTGGGCAACGTGTGGCAGTGGGTCGCGGATTGGTACGGGCCTTATCCGGCCGACGAGCAGAGCGATCCATCGGGGGCCGAGAGCGGCCGTTTCAAAGCGCTGCGCGGCGGTTCGTGGTACTTCGATCCCAAGTACAGTCGTCTTTCGAGCCGCGACAAGAACGAGCCGGACAACCATTCCAACGATATCGGCCTTCGCTGCGCCGCGGATTGACCCGCATATCTCACACTCCACCCCGATGTGGGACAGGCGCTTCCGCCTGTCACTGGAGTTTGTACATTTCCGAAGCCCGGAGGGCGAAACATCCTAGCCCACGGCGTGAGCCGTGTGGAATAGCACGTGAGAATGCGAGCCCCGGAACGGGGCGAAAGGCTGTTCTTAGCCCCA
>JBEKPK010000345.1:0-5869 GCA_049520795.1 Bryobacteraceae bacterium | reverse complement strand
TAAGGTCTACCAAGCCTATCACGCCCTGGCGGCGAGCGAGCCCGAGCGTGTCCGCGTGGTCGACGGCCGCGCCGATATAGACTCCATCGAGCGCCAGGTCTGGAGCATCGTCGAGCCGCTGCTGTAGTGAGTGGGGTCAGGCTTTTAGCCTGCCGCCGGCCTTCTGGCCGGCGTTTTCCGGACCGTCCAAGTCCTGACGCCCACCGGGCTCTCGCCTGCCGGGCGCTATCCTGGTAAATGCGCACAACATGTTCGACAACTTCTGGGGAAACCCGCACGTAACCGACGCCCTCGAACAAATGCTGGCGCAGGAGCGCCTGGCCCAGACCCTGCTGTTCGCCGGGCCCGAGGGCGTGGGCAAGGCCACCCTTGCCCGCCGCCTGGGCGCCCGCCTGCTCGGCCACCCGGAGCGCATCGAACAGGACGACCTCAGCCTTCCGCACAACCTCGAAACCGTGGCCGGGCGCGAGAAATGGCCCTCCGATAAGCGCAACGACGACCCGCTGCTGTTCGCTTCGCACCCCGATTTCGTCACCTTCCCGCCCGATGGGCCGCTGCGCCAGATCTCCATCCAGCAGTCCCGCCTCATCAAGGAGCGCGCCCCCTTCCTGCCGCACAGAGGCGCCCGCCGCATCTTCCTCATAGACCACGTGGACCGTGCCAACGACCAGGCCGCCAATTCGCTCCTCAAGACCCTCGAGGAGCCGCCCGATCACCTGGTCCTGATCATGACCGCGGAAAACGCCTACGACCTCCTGCCCACCATCCGCTCCCGCGCCGTGCCGTTCCACTTCGCGCCGCTCTCGGAGGAGCAGATGCAGGCTTTTGTGCGCGCGCGCGGCCTCGACCGTCCCGAGCGCCGCGTGGCGCTGGCCGCCGGCAGCCCCGGCCTGGCGGTTTCGCTCGACCTGGAAGCTCACGACAAGCGGCGAGACGCCATGCTGGCCCTGTTGAAAGCGGCCGCCCGCGCCGCCCCCTTCGCTTCCTGGGTAGCGGTCTCCGAATCCATCGGCCGCGGCAAGTCCGACAAGTTGGATCTCTACTTAAAGTCGCTCTACGAGCTGCTGCGCGACCTGCTGTTGCTCCACGAAGGAACGGGCGAGATAGCCAACCAGGATATCCGCGGCGAACTCGAAGCCCTGTCCCGCAAAGTACGCTTCCTGTGGCTCCGCCGCGCCGTGGCCAAGGTGGATGAGATAGCCCAGTTAGTGCGCCGCAACATCCAGAAAACCATAGCCCTAGAAGCGCTGATCGCGGAACTGCGTGCGTAAGCGGGCGATCTAGGATCCCAAGAGGCCACGAGCGCGCTTGCCGGGATCTATGCCTGCTACAGCAGTTGCCTGAGTTCGTCGACGCTCAGTTGGCAGTCGCGAAGGATCTTGCGCAGCAAGCCGGGGCCGATTGTCTCGCCCGAGTGCGCGGGCACAACTGTGTTCCGGCCGTCTTCGTCGTTGGAACGGATCTCACATCCTTTTGGTGTTGCCGGGTGTGTCAGGCTACGAGCGGGAGAGATGGCATGTAAGAAGGTCTACCGTCGAACTCACGGGAAGTAATACGCCCAGTGGGTTTTGCCGATTTTGAAATGCGGAGGAATCTTTTCCGCCCAGCCGGGGTGGTCGAATACTTTAAGGCCGCTCAAGCTGACGACGTTCCAGCCGGGGGAGGGGTGATACCAGTTGGTGGGAGTGGTCGTCGGGAAAGCGCGGCCGGCACTCAGGTAGCTGGCGCAGTAGGGACTGAAGGCCACGTGGTCGGCGCCATGCCGGGCGAGGAAGGCGGCGACGAGTTTCATGTCCTGGCCCCAATCGAGGTCGGAGTCAGCCGTCACGTCCTCGGGATGCCCGGAGACGAACTCGTTCGTGTAGGCGATGTAGTCGGGATGCTGTGCCGCCCCGGAGATAGCCTGCAGCCCGAGCAGCATGAGGATTCCAGCGGCGCGCCGCGACGGCCCGCGCATCGCTTCGGCGGCGGCCACCGCACCGATTACCGAGAAGGCGGTGTAGATCGGTAGGACGTGGCGGACGCCGATGTTGATGCGGCTCATCATGGCGACGAACAGGATTCCCGCTGCGAATGCGACGGGCGCGGAAAGCGGAAGCCGCTTGCGCCAGCCGGTAACCAATCCTCCGGCGAGCAGGAGAAGCATGGCGATCGGCGTTTTGACCGAAAGCACCACGGGGAAGTAGTACCAGACGCCGGTATGGCGCCGCTGCCCGAGCAGGTACGACATGTGGCCGGTGGAGTTGTGCTGTATCAGACCCTGTATTCCCGCGAAGAACTCGGACACGAGCGTGAACCGGTACGCGGCGCAGATCACGACTGCGCCGATCAGTCCGGCCACGGCAAGCGGCGCGAGATAGCGGCGCATGGTCGGGATCGACGGATGGTGGATGGCGAGCAGCACGAGCCAGGCTGCGGGAAGGTATGCCAGCAGCGAGAACTTCGCCACAGCGGCAAGACCGAGTGCGACGCCGAAGAGGACGGTGCGCGCGCGGTCCGGATGATCGGCCCACCAGAGGGATGCGAGAAACGTGAGGGCGCCGAACGCGGTGCAAGCCATGTCAGTGGTGACCAGACCGGCGTGCGCTAAAACCGGCGGCGTAGTGGTGAAGAGAAATGTCGCGATCACCGCGGCCATGGGACCGCCGGCGCGCTTCGCCCACAGGAATACGGCGAGCGACGCGATCCAGAAGAGGGGCAAGACGCCGAATCGGGCGATGGAGAGGATGCGGTCATAGTGATCGTCGTGGCCGAGGATGAGGTTACCCTCCAGGTACGAACCCTCTGCCGGGATCAGCCGCTCCCCGGCGAGCGAGACCGCGACCGCCGCCATGACGCGCTCCATCGGGGGATGCTCTGTATCCCAGGTATAGGCGCCGTCGAGCCACTGCATCCCGCAGCCGAGGTGGTCCGGTTCGTCCATGGTGTGGCTGAGGACGGTATAGGTGGACACAATCCGCGCGGACGCGACAAACACCAGCAGGGCTGCGAGGATGGCATGGCTGCGGCTCATTGGGGTTTCCCCTCGTAGGTACCCATCAGGTGGTCGAAGATTGCCTGGACCTGCGTCTTCTCCCGTTCGGAGTCTATCAGAGTGTAGAGCAGGGTCATATCGACGCCTCCATGGCATGGAAGAGGTCGTGAGTTCGAATCTCACCAGGTCCACCAAAACGCATCAAACACCTACCGTCGGTCGGCAGAAACGGGTCGGCAGAAACGGGTCATCCTGAACTGCGCGATTTGTCAGCCGGTGTCCCCTTACTTCTGCTCCGCCGCGTCCACCCTTGCTTGCGCCCGTTGCTCGGTGGCTAGGATTTCTACCGGGTCCGTCTCGGCGGTCTGATGCGCCAGCGCTTCCTGCGCCTGCTTCAACTCGGCGCGCGCCTTTTCTATGTCGATGTCTTCGGCGCGCTCGGCCTGGTCGGCCAGCACCCTTACCTGGCCGGGCACGACCTCGATAAAGCCGCCCGAGATAGCGAGATGGTGGCGGCGGCCGGCGGCGGCGTAGGCCAGGAAACCGGTCCCTAACCGGCCCACCAGCGGAGCGTGGCCCGGCAGGATGCCCATGGCGCCGTCCTTGCCGGGGACCTGCACGGATTCCACCTGCGCGCGTACTAACTCGCGCTCGGGTGTGACCACTACCAACTCGATCAGGTCGGGCATGTTATGCCTTCGCCAGAACTTCGGCGCGCTCCAGCACTTCCTCTATGGTCCCCTGCATGTAGAAGGCCTGCTCGGGGATGGCGTCGTGCTTTCCGTCGGCGATTTCCTTGAAGCCGCGGATAGTGTCGGCCAGCTTCACGTACTTGCCCACGTACCCGGTGAACTGTTCGGCCACGTGGAAGGGCTGTGAGAGAAAACGCTGGATCTTGCGGGCGCGCGCCACCGTCAGCTTGTCTTCGTCGGAGAGCTCGTCGATGCCCAGGATGGCGATGATGTCCTGCAGGTCCTTGTAGCGCTGCAAAATCCCCTTCACCTGCTGGGCCGCCTGGTAGTGCTCCTGCCCGATGATGAGCGGGTCCAGAATGCGCGAGGTGGAAGCCAGCGGGTCGACCGCCGGGTAAATGCCCAGCGCGGCGATGTCGCGCGACAGGTTGGTGGTGGCGTCCAGGTGCGCGAAGGCGGTCGCCGGAGCCGGGTCGGTGTAGTCGTCGGCCGGCACGTAGATGGCCTGCACCGAGGTGATGGAGCCCTTCTTGGTGGAGGTGATGCGCTCCTGCAATTCCCCCATCTCGGTGGCCAGGTTGGGCTGGTATCCCACGGCCGAAGGCATACGGCCGAGCAGCGCCGAAACCTCCGAGCCGGCCTGTGTAAAGCGGAAAATGTTGTCGATGAACAGGAGCACGTCCTGGCCTTCCTCGTCGCGGAAGTACTCGGCGACGGTGAGGCCCGTGAGACCTACCCGCAGACGCGCGCCGGGCGGCTCGGTCATTTGGCCGTAGATCATGGCGCACTTGGATTTCTTATAGTCGTGCGGGTCGATGACTCCCGATTCCTGCATCTCAAGCCAAAGGTCGTTGCCTTCGCGCGTGCGCTCGCCCACCCCGGAGAAGACCGACACGCCGCCGTGCTTCTGGGCGATGTTGTTGATCAGCTCCATGATGATAACCGTCTTGCCCACGCCCGCTCCGCCGAACAGGCCGATCTTGCCGCCCCGCAAGTAGGGCTCCAGCAGGTCGATGACCTTGATGCCCGTCTCGAACATCTCCAGGCGGGTCGACTGATCCTCGAAGGAGGGAGCCGGGCGGTGAATGGGCAGGAACTTCTTGGCGTTCACGGGGCCCATTTCGTCCACCGGCTGGCCGATCACGTTCAGAATCCGTCCCAGCGTTTCGGGCCCCACGGGGACCTCGACGGGCTTGCCCAGGCTGATGGCCTTCATGCCGCGCACCAGGCCCTCGGTGGGCTGGAGCGCGATAGTGCGCACGCGGCCTTCGCCGATGTGCTGCTCCACCTCGCAGATGATGTCGATGGGTTGAGGCACGTCGAACCCTTCGCTGGTCACGCGGATGGCCGTGTAGACCAGCGGTATCAGCCCCTCGGGGAACTCACAGTCCACGGCCGGTCCGGCCACTTGCACTACCTTGCCGACTACTGATCCGTTGGTTGCCATATTAATCCTTAAAGAGGGCCCGAAAGTCCGAAAGAACCGCTCCTTAGCGGTCGCGGCTCGTCACAACCAGGTCGCGGCTCGTGAGCGCTTTATTGAGCCGCGACCGTCAGGGAGCGGTCGGGACCCCACAAGTCTCAAGCTCTCAGCCTCCACCTCACGTCTCATCTCCCGCCATCGCTACTCCGCCGACGCGGCCCCGCTCACCACTTCGATGATCTCCTTGGTGATGCTGGCCTGCCGCACGCGGTTCATGTGCAAAGTCAACTTGTCGATCATTTCGGCCGCGTTGGTGGTGGCCGATTCCATGGCGGTCATGCGCGCGGCGTGCTCCGCCGCCGTCGATTCGAGCAGCGCGCGGAACATCTCGGTTTCCACATACTTGGGGAGCAGCTCGCCCAGCAGCTCCACCACCGGCTGCTCGTAGATGAAATCCATCGGCTCGGCGCGCTCCGGCAGAGGGACCGGCAATACGCGCGTCACCGTCAGCCGCTGCGTCATCACGCTCTTGAACTCGTTATAGAGCAGGTAGACGGCGTCGATTTCGCCCGTGCGGAACCTCTCCATGGCCTTGCGCGCGATGGCCGCCATATCCGCATAAGCGGGCTTGACCGAAAGGCCGGTGTGCTCACCCAGGATATCCACGCCGTGCTTGCGGAAGAAATCCCTGCCCTTGCGCCCCGCCAGCTCCAGCTTGAAGCTCGCGCCGGGGCGCTGGGCCATGAAATGCAACGCGCCCTTGATCAGGTTGCTGTTGAA
>JBEKPK010000344.1:0-5871 GCA_049520795.1 Bryobacteraceae bacterium | reverse complement strand
GTCCGGCAGGCGCTCGATCTGCATTTCAAGGTGGTGGCCGTGGCCGGGCCGGTGGTGGTTCACACCGGCGGCGTCGCGGGGCTTTCCTCGCTCATCCGCAACGGCTGCATTCAGGCGGTCCTGAGCGGCAACGCGCTGGGCGTGCACGATGTGGAAGCGGCCCTGTTCGGAACGTCGCTGGGCGTGCGCCTCTCCGACGGCCGCCAGGAGGAGCACGGGCATCGCAACCACATGCGCGCCATCAACGCCGTATACCGCGCCGGCTCCGTGCGCCAGGCCGTGGAGTGCGGCCGGCTGCGCTCCGGCATTCTCTACGAGTGCGTGAAGGCGGAGGTGCCCTTCGTGCTGGCCGGCAGCCTGCGCGACGATGGCCCCCTGCCCGATACCATCACCGACATGAACGCCGCGCAGGACGCATACGCGGCCCATCTCAAGGGGGCCGGCCTGGTGCTGTGCCTGGGCTCCATGCTGCACTCCATCGCGACCGGCAACATGCTTCCCAGTTGGGTGAAAATCGTGTGCGTGGACATCAACCCCGCGGTGGCCACCAAGGTCAGCGACCGCGGCACCGGGCAGGCGGTCGGCGTGGTGGCGGACGTCGGAATGTTCCTCGATCTGCTGGCGAAGGCTTTGGCATGAAACGCGCTTACACCGACGAACACGCGGCAGCCGGCGTCCGCGCCGCGCTGCCGGAAATCGAAACCTGGCCCAACCAGTACCCCGGCTACGAGATCGAAATCGCCATGCCGGAGTTCACCTCCGTGTGTCCCAAGACGGCGCTGCCGGACTTCGGCAAGATCGTGCTCCGCTACATTCCCGACAAGCGCTGCCTGGAGCTGAAATCCTACAAGATGTACCTGCACGCCTACCGCGAGCTGGGCATCTTCCAGGAGAACGTGGTCAACCGGGTGCTGCGCGACATCGTCAAGGCCGCCAACCCCATCAGCGCCACGGTGGTGGGGGAGTTCGCGCCGCGGGGCGGACTGAGCACCGTGGTCACGGCCGCCTGGAGCCGGGCCCGGAGGGCGCCCCATGGAAAGCGCTGAGTTGATCGAGATCCTGCGCGAAGTCCGCGACCGGGTTCGCGCGCGCCACCCGCAAACCGCGGGCGGAGCGGCCGAGATTCCGCTGGCCGATTTCACCGCGCTGGTGCGGGCGCGCGACGCCGCTCTGGGGAAAGTGGCCGCCATCGGCACGGTCAATCCGCGCCCCGGCGGCCTAGGAAACGCGCTGGTGCAGGCCTGGAAGCGGTTCGTGGCCCGCGTGCTGGAGTGGCACGTCCGCGAGCAGATCGTCTTCAACCGCAAGACCGTGGCTTGCATCGACGCGACCATCGAGGCGCTCGCCGATACCAACCGCGCGCTGGCCGCCGCCACCGCGGCGCACAACGCCGCCATCGAAAGCGCCTTTTCCGATATATCCGGCCGCCTCGCCGCCATCGAGAGACTGGTCGGGGAACAGAATGCCTCCTTCACGGCCCTTAGAGGCGCTATTTCGAGCGTCGAGGTGGAACTCGGCGACATCCGCAAACACTGGGTGGAGTGGCGCGCGGGCTGGGAGCATAAGCTGGCGGAGATCGCCGCCATCGTCGCCACGATGAAAGGCGTCGAACTGGAGTTCGGCGACATGCGCAAACATTGGGCGGAGTGGCGCGCGGGCTGGGAATACAAGCTGGCGCAGAACGAAGTGCAATTCCTTCGCGGCGTGGCCGATCTCCAGTCCGCCTTCTCGTATCGCGCGGACCTCATGGACGCCAACTACCGCGACACAGCGCGTGGCCAGCACGCCGATTTCAGGGCCGCGCTGGATACTCAGACCGTCGAAATCCAACGGCGCCTGTGGGCCGATCTGGAAAAGGTCAAGCTCGAATACGAGCGCCTCATCTACACCGAATTGCGCGTCATCCGCCAGCGCCTGTGGGCCATGGAGACGCGCGGCGCCGAAGCGCCGGCCGCCGGGCGTATAGAAGGGCCGCCCGCCCCCGCCGCGCTGGACGCGCTCGATACCTCCCGTTTCGCCGAACGTTTCCGCGGTTCCGAAGAACACACCAAGGCCGGCCAGCGGTTCTATCTCGACTATTTCGCCGGCCGCGCCGGCGTGTTGGACATCGGCTGCGGGCGGGGCGAATTCCTGGAACTCATGCGCGAGGCCGGAGCGCCGGCCACCGGCATCGATCTCAGCGAGGAGTGCGTCGCGGTGTGCCGCGAGAAGGGTCTCGATGCCCGCGAGGCGGATCTTTTCGTGTACCTGGCCGCCCTGCCCGAGAGCTCGCTGGACGGCATATTCTGCGCCCAGGTGGTGGAGCATCTGCCCCCGGGCCGGCTGCCGGAGATGATCCGCCTATGCGCCTCGCGCCTGTCGAGAGGCGGCGTGCTCGCCATCGAAACGCCCAACCCCGAATGCCTGGTCATCTTCGCCACCCATTTCTATCTCGACCCCACCCACGTGCGCCCCGTTCCCGCCCCGCTGCTGCGGTTCTACTTCGAGGAAAACGGCCTGGGGACGATCGAGATCCGGAAGCTCTATCCGGCCGTGGAAACCGTGCCCGCGCTGGCATCGCTCTCGGAAGACTTGCGAACCGCCCTCTTCGGCGGCCTGGATTACGCCATTATAGGCAAGAAGCTGTAGCGCAGACCGCGCCCGACGCTACCATGCGCGTTGCGAACGACCCACACGCAACGCTACACTAGTCGAGAGCCAGTCCACGACGCATTCCCCGGTCGTCTAATGGTAGGACAGCGGCCTTTGGAGCCGTGAATCGTGGTTCGAATCCATGCCGGGGAGCCACCCTTTCTTTTCAACTGTTTACAGGAGTTTTTGGGCCATTTCTGTACCGGTGCTGTACGAGTCGCCAGTTTCGTTGACGTCCTTCAACGTGCTTAACTGCTTTAGCTCCTTTTAATTGCCGCCTCCGAGCATGGATTCACGTTCAGAATCCGGAGCCAGCCAACAGAGACGCAGGTTCCTAGCTGACCAGACGCACCCATTCTCTTTTCCCCCGCCATTGTCACGCTGCCCGACGTTTGCACCCATGACCCGACTTACGGAATCGCGACGGCCCGGAAGCTAGGAGTGAGACGCACCTCTGGAGAAGCGGCACGCCGGCAAGTGCAACCGTCGTGCCGTGGGACCAGTGGGGAAATCTCTGGTGGCCGCCGTCGGCGAACACATCTGGAGGCGCTGGCCCGCTACGCAGAGAAAGGGCACGTCGAAATCTCGTCCCCTGCGTCGTCGCCGCGGAATTGATGACCAAACCATCGTCAAAGTCGAATCGCTACGGCACCGTCTCCAGAGACGGTCAGCATCAGCATCTTTTCGCAGTTTAGATCGCGTCATTGGGATCATTGGATGGTCGAGGTTGCTTTGCCCCAACCGACTACGTACGACTCAGCGTGTTTCAACGCAGGAACCAATAGCTCGCTCTTGGTGCCGCCGGTCGCGTGCCCCTGGGGTTATGTGCTTCCCAACTCGTCCTTTTGAGCCGTTGCATTAATCTCGGCCTCGAGTTCTTTTAGTTCATCAAGAATGGCGCCGAATTCAGGAGGTGCACCGAACAGCATGACCTGCATCTCTTCGTAGTCATGTGCAAGGTCCTTCACGTGCGAAGGTGTCGCCGGGAGCAGCTTCAACGAGCCCGGAACCGCGAGATCATACCGGGCCCAGGCGGACGGATAGAACCGCTGCTTGAACGCAACTACATCCTGCAAGAGCTTTGGATCGGCAAGGGCAGATGCTCTGACGCGACTCACAGCGAGCTTGTAAAGATCGTAGTAGTGTCGCGAATAACGTTTCGGGATCTGGGTTTTCCTGTGCGCCTCCTGATGAAGAATTGTCGCTTTCTCCCAGAACGTCCGCTCAGCCGCGATCGCCACAACTTCACAGGCCGGGTTTTCGAATACCTCGGGCAGGACGTCGAAGGCGAAGGGCCGGATCAGATGCGTAGCGGAGGGCACCCACGCGGCAAGCGGGCCGATTTCGAGGCGGACTTCTGGGCGGATATAGGTTTCCGCAAAAGCCGCTGGATACCGGATATTGACGGTATGCGGATCATCCCGATCAACGCTTGCCGATAGCCCGACGTTTTCCTGCCGGAGAAGATCTTCTAGTTCCGGGCAAAGCGTCTTGGCGATGTAGTTAGCCGCGAGACGGTTAATTTCTTTGTTGAACTGGTCCTGCTTACCTTTTGAAGTGAAGTTTTGCATCGGATCCCTGAGGCCTTCGCCGAAGCCGATCAGATTCCAGTCGAGGACAAGATCAATGTCTTCGGAGAACCGTTCGATCAGCCCGTGTGCCTTCGAAAGCGATGTCCCGCCCTTGAAGACGAGGGATTTTCCGAACCGCGATTTCTGGAAGAGAAATTTCAGCGTGACGCAGACCCAGAAGTCTTTCTCGATAATTGTTGGCCTGATCCCAAGTCGAGCCGCCGCCTCGCTGAAGATGTCGCGCCGATCCTCCGCCGGCAGCCGCGCGAGTTTATCCATTCGCGCCGTCCTTGGCGATTTCCTGAATGGCAGCGTAGACCCAACCAGTCGCCGTCTTCGTATCGAGGAGTATCCGCTGTCGGAGGGTCGAATCGAACTGCCTGCGGATCTGCGTAATGACTTTGGGTGTGATGCGGCCTTCGCCAAATGCTCTCAGCGCTTGCACGATCAGGCGACTTTCGGGCAACTTGAAACCGGCCTCCTTGAGGGCCGTGTGCTCGAAGTCGAGCTTGGTCCGGCCCACTGTGTACGAACGGTCCGGCCCATCGGAGAGATAGACCGCACGCGCGGGAACCTGCGTCGACAGACCGAGTAGGTTCTGAGCCGTGGCTCCGTCGGGCTGGATGCGCCAGTTGAATTTGCGAGCGAGCGCATGAGCGATCTGATCGATATTCGGGCTTGTCGGGCCTCCCAGTGCCTTGCTATGACGAGGGTAGTGGTAGATGCCGCGAATGACCCTTCGAATGACGCCTTCACGCTCCCGGCGATGCAGCGCAGAATCGATTGTCGAACGAGCTCCCAGATCGGCAAAATCCGCCTGGGAGAAGGCCCATCCCCTCCCATTACCATATATCCTGCTAAGTATCTTTTGCTCAATGGCTTGTTGCATTCCGTCGCGCCTGTCCCTGCAAGAAAAAATAGCACATTTTTCTTGCAAGAGGAGGGTGCCCGGAGGAGGGCGGGATAGGGTTGATCACGACCCATCGGCTGTACGTCGGTATATACATGAGCGAACGCAGACGCATCTATCGAACGGCGCGAAACGCGCACACCTCCCAAACCATAGCGGAATTCTTCGACGGTCTCGGCCAACGCGTGTTCATCAGATCCGAGCTCGTTCGCCTGATCGACAAGAACCGCGAACAATTGGCCCTCGTCCAGAATGCCTCATCCGATGAGGTCATAGACGCCTTTATCGAGTCTCTACCCCTCCGGCGTTTCACCCTCGTCAGCGGCAACTACACTAACGAGTTTCACAGATACGCCTGGCGCGATCCCGATCCGCTCGAAGTCGCAGCTTCCATCCGCGCGCCGAAGTCCTATCTCTGCCACTCCAGCGCTCTCTTCATGCACAAGCTGGTGGACCACCTTCCGCGCGAACTCTGCGTCAACTACGAGCAAAGCGATAAACCCAAACCATCGGGGGGACTGAGCCAGGAGGCCCTGGATCGCGCCTTTCGAGGCAAGCAGCGCCAATCCGCCTTTAGCTTTCCGCTATGAAGGACTTCAGATCGTCGTGGTCAGCGGAAAACATACAGGGGGCCTGGAAGTCTGCGAAATGCCGCTCGCCACCGGGGCGAAGGTCAGAGTGACAAGTTTCGAACGAACCCTGATCGACGCGACTGTCAGGCCAGGTTACGCGGGTGGTGTCGCGAGTGTCCTGGATGCG
>JBEKPK010000343.1:0-5876 GCA_049520795.1 Bryobacteraceae bacterium | reverse complement strand
CATGTGCCACACGCCGCAGACCACCGACCCCAACACCGGCAACACGCTCGATATGCCTCGCATGACCCACGCAATCCACATCGGCAACTCATTTCCCACTATCGAGTCCACTACCCCGTACTCGATTGTGGGCTTCGGGAACGCGGTGAGCAGTTGGGCGACGGTGGTGTATCCGCCCGATGTGCGGATGTGCAAGACCTGCCATAATCCCAGCAACGGCGCGGCCCAGACCAACGCCTGGCTGACCACGCCCGACCGGGCTGCCTGCGGCGCCTGCCACTCCAACGTCAACTTCGTGACCGGCCTGAACCACGTCAACCTGCCGGAACCGGACGATAAGCAATGCGCCGAATGCCACATTCCGCAGGGAGAATTGGAATTTGACGCGTCCATCATCGGCGCGCACACGATTCCGGAATATTCCACCACCCTTCCGGGCATCGTGGTGACGCTGACTAAAGTGGTTGGGGTCGCCGGACAGAAGCCGACCGTGTCCTTCACCGTGCTGACCAACGCCGGCGCCGCGATACCGATGAGCCAGTTTATTGCGAATGGCTCGTTCTCGCTGACCATGACCGGCCCCACTACGGACTACGGCGCCATCAGTTTCGGCTCGGATACCACTTCCACCCCCGGGTACGTCACCGAATCCGCGACCGGCGCCACCTGCGATACCAAAGGCAACTGCACCTATACCTTCACCCACGCGATTCCGGCCACCGCCAAGGGCACTTACACGATCGGCGTCGAGGCGCGCCTCAGCGCCACCCTGCTGGCCGGCACCACCGAGCAGCAGACCGCTCAATACAGCGCCCACAATTCGGTCATCAACTTCTCGGTGGATGGCTCGGCGGTGGCGCCTCGGCGCACGGTGGTGCTCGAAGCCAACTGCAACAAGTGCCACTCGGACCTGGAGATTCACGGCTCGCTGCGCAACGACGTCACCTATTGCCCGGTCTGCCACAACCCGTCCAATTCCGACTTCACCACGCGTCCCACGGCCACCGTCGCGGCCGACGCGGCCCTGCCGCCGCAAGGCATTAACTTCGCCCTGATGATCCACAAGATCCATTCCGGGGTGAATGTGGCGAATAATTACAACGAGTCCTACATCGTGGTCGGGCATGGCGGCAGCCACAACGACTTCACCACTCCGCCTCCCGGCTCGGGCGTCCTGTATCCCGCCATGACTCCGACAGGCGGCGTTTCCGACACCACCATTTGCGAAATGTGCCACGCCTCCGGCACGGAAAACGTGCTGCCCATCGGCAAGCTCGCGGTAACCGATCCGCAGGGGATCGAGACTCCCGTGCCGGCCACTACGTCGGCCTGCACGTCTTGCCACCTGGACACCAACTCCTATGCGCACGCCAACGCCAACACCGATCCGAAGTTCGGGGAAAGCTGCAGCGTGTGCCACGGAACCGGCGCCGATTTCAGCGCGTCGCAGGTTCACGCCGGGCTATAGGCGCTTACCATTAAGGAGATGACGACCTTATCTTGGTTGCCGGCGAACGCCGGCAATACCCAGGGGGCGCGCCGCTTTCGAGCGGCGCGCCTCACGGCGTTTCTGGCCGTCCCGGCGCTGCTCGCCGTCTGGCCGGGACGCGCCCAGAACGCTCCCCCCGCCGCGCCCGCCGAAAAAGCTTCCGCGCCCGCGGACAACAAGCCCGCCGAGTACGTCGGCTCGGAAACCTGCGCGGGATGCCACGAGGATATTTCCAAGGCGTTTGAGAAAAACCCCCACCACTTGGTGGAAACCTCGAAGAAATACAAGTTCGACACAAAAGCCTGCGAATCCTGCCACGGCCCTGGAAGCAAGCATGCCGAATCGATGTCCGCCGCCGATATTCAGAATCCCGCCAAGCTCAAGCCCGCGGAGACCGATCGCCGCTGCCTCACCTGCCACCGGAACCAGCCTACTCAAGCCGGCCACATCGATAGCGGCCACGCCAGGAATGAAGTGAGCTGCGTAGCTTGCCACGCCATTCACAAGAATGGGCCGAACGGCCTGGTGGCGCGCAAGGCTACGGATATCAACCGGCTGTGCGCCGACTGCCATACCGATGTTTGGGCGAGTTTCCAGCAGCCCATGCGCCACCGTTTGCCGGAAGGCGCCATGTCGTGCGTGGATTGCCACAATCCGCACGGCAGCTTCCTGCCCCACGGCATGCAGACGGTGAGCGCCAATGAGCCGGGATGCCTGAAATGCCATGGCAATCTGGCCGGGCCCTTCACCTTTGAACACGCGCCGGTGCGCATGGAGGGCTGCACGGCGTGCCACGTGCCGCACGGCGGGTCGAACCCCCGTATGCTCACGCGCAGCCAGGTGCAGTTCGTGTGCCTGGAGTGCCACTCGAACCTGCCCGTGCCGAGTCCGGCCGCGAATACGCCATTGGGCGGCGTGCCGCCCGCGTTTCACGACATTCGCAGCCCGCGCTTCCAGAACTGCACCTTGTGCCACCAGAAAGTGCACGGCTCGTACGTCGATCGGGGGCTGCTGAGATGAAATTCCTGCTTGCGTGCCTACTCGTCGCCACGGCTTGGGCCCAGGCTCCGGCCGGCGAAACGGTGCAGGTTCCGGTCAAGGCGGAAGCAGCGGCGCCGGCCAAAGCGGACGAAACGGCGCCGGCCCCCGCTAAGACGGACGAAGCGGCCGCCAACCCGGCCCCCCCGGCCGAAGACTGGCTTACCGGCGACATCGATTTCGGATATCGCTTCCGCACGGATGTCCGGGGTAGCCTCGATACCTACCGCAACGTGGTGGATCTGCCCGCCGGGCCGCGCGTCTTCGGCTTCAATTTCACCATCCAGGACCCCAAAGGGCGGTTGTTCGACCGCCTCGATGTGCGCAGCTACAACTGGGGCGATCCTAACAACACCGCGCACCTGGACGCCGTCAAGCGCAAGATCTACGAGTTCCGTTTCGATTACCGGAACATCGCCTACTTCAACGCCCTGCCCTCGTTCGCCAACCCGCTTGCGCCGGCCGGTTTCGACGAACAATCGCTCGACCTGCGCCGCCGGAACCTGAGCGTTGGTCTGGATCTTCGGCCCGCCAGCCACTTTGTGCCGTACCTGGCCTATGACCGGAACTCCGGGCACGGCACGGGCGTTTCCACATGGGTGCAGGATATCGCCAACGAGTACGCCGTGCCCACCGAATTCCGCGACGGGACGCAGAATTACCGCGGCGGCTTGCGGATCGAGTACAGCCGCTTCCACGTGACCCTCGAAGAGGGTGGGACCAGGTTCAAGGACGACGAATCCGCGTACGATGCCGTGCCGCTCTCGGGCGACCGCACCGCAACGCTGATGGGAACCGCGCTCGATTTGACCCATCTCCAGGAGGCCTACGGAATCCGCGCGCGCAGCGCTTACTCCAAGGTCCTGGCCACCGCCAGCCCGTTCCGCTGGCTCAACCTCTCCGGACAGTTCCTGTACAGCGAGCCGAAGACGGACATTAACTACATGGACGTGGCGACTGGCAATTTCGCGCTGGTCGCCTCGCTGCTGTTCTATAACGGGCAAGTGGATACCACCATGGGCGCGGCCAACAAGCCGCACGTTTCCGGCAATGCCGGCTTCGAATTACACCCCTTCCGGCGCTTCCGGATGCTGGAATCCTGGACCACGGACCGCTACCACGACTCCGCCTACGCCACCATCGCCCAATACCTGCTCATCGGCGCCGGAACATCGACGCCCACCTCGGCGCTGACGCCGAACGACCAGGTAGTGAACTACAACCAGACCCAGACGGACCTGTTCTTCGACCTTTCCTCGCGCATCACCCTGCGCGGCGGCTACCGCTACGTGTGGGGCGACGCCACGGCGCTGGCGCCCCCGCTGAGCCAATCCGGACTCTTCGAATCGGGCAAGCTCAACCAGCAGGTGGGGATCGGCGGCTTCACCATCAGGCCCATTAAGAAGGCCAACATCACCGCCGAGTACGAAGGCGGCTCGACCACCCACGAGTACTTCCGGACAAGCCTTTACGATTTCAACCGCCTGCGATTGCGGGCGCGCTACCAGGTGACCGCGTCGCTGTCGTTGCAGGCGAACGTCAACTGGCTCCGCAACCGGAACCCGTCGCAGGGCATCGAGCTCGATTCCAGCAACCACGGCGCTTCGCTCTCGGCGCAGTGGCGGCCGAGCGGCGCCAAGTGGATCTCGGTGCTGGCGGAGTATGACCGCTCCACGCTGCACTCCTTCATCGACTATCTGATGCCGCCTTTCCTGTCCCTGGGCTCCTCGTACTATGGGGACAACGCCCACCTGGCCACCTCGGCGATTGAGGCCACCATCCCGGGTTTCAAGGGACATGCGCCGAAGCTTATGGCGGGAGGGTCTTTCAGCGTCGTCGACGGAACCCGGCCCTCGCGCTTCTACCAGCCGCTGGCCCGCCTGTCCCTGCCCTTGCTGAAGAAGGTATCCTGGAACACAGAGTGGCAGTGGTACGGGTTCAACGAAGAACAGTTCCTGTATGAGGGGTTCCGGACGCACCTGTTCCAGACCGGCCTCAGAGTGTCCAGATAGGAGGGATCGCCATGTCGATGGTTCGCATGGCCGCCGGCGCACTGTTTGCCTGGAGCGCGCTGGCCGCCGGTATTGTTCCGGGGGATGCGCGCCGCGGAGAGCAGCTATTCCAGTCCGAACGGTGCGTCCAGTGTCATAGCGTCAACGGGCGCGGCGGCGCGACGGCTCCCGATCTGGCCAAACGCGTGGACCGGGACTACACACCCACGGTGATGGCCAGCCTGATGTGGAATCACGCGCCCGACATGTGGGCGGCCATGGAGAAGCGCGGCCTCGCCCGCCCCGCGCTCACCCAGGAGCAGTCGGCCGACCTGTTCGCCTACTTCGTCTCGGCGCGCTACTTCGAGAAGCGCGGCGACGCCGGCCGAGGCAAGCAGGCTTTCGCCGCCAAACACTGCGCGGATTGCCACGGAATCTCGAGCGCCAGCTCCGCGGGCGGCCCGCCGGTGGCCAAGTGGGAGTCCCTGGCGGACCCCGCCGCGCTGGCGCAGCAGATGTGGAACCACGGCGGCCAGATGAAGCAGGCGTTCGAACGGAAGAAAGTGGCGTGGTCGCAGCTTTCCGGGCAGGATCTGGCCGATATCCTGGTCTATTTGCAGAACCTCCCGGAGACCCGCCAACTGAAAGAGAACTTCCAGTTTCCACAATCCGATTCGGGGGAAAAGCTGTTCACCTCCAAAGGCTGCGCCGGTTGCCACACGGGGAAGAACGCGCTTGAGACCAAGCTGCGCAACCAGACCCTCACCGAGATTGCCGCCGACATGTGGAACCACGAGCCCAACGCCACCAGCCCGCCGCCCACCTTCTCCCAGGAAGAAATGCGCCAGCTTCTGAGCTACATCTGGGCGCGCCAGTATTTCCGGGGCGAGGGCGATGCGGCGCGCGGCAAGCAGGTCTTCGCCCAGAAGGCTTGCGGCTCCTGCCACGGAAAGGCGGGCAACTCCGCGCCCAACCTGGCCAAAGGCAAAGACGCCTACTCGGACATCACCATAGTCTCGTCGCTCTGGCAGCACGGCCCGGGCATGTTGCAGACCATGGAGCAGCGCAAAGTAGCCTGGCCGCGATTTACCACGCAACAGATGGCGGATTTGATCGCTTATCTGAATTCGCTGTAGGGGGGCGGGCGTGTCCGGCCCGAGGAGTTTCTACATTTTTCGTGGGGTCTCCGCGCCTTGCGGCCACCATCCATTTGGAGCCGTCCATTACCCAGCCCGTAGTCGCGGTAGGGACGTCATCGCTGACCGCCCCCCGCACAGATCCGTACGGGCGCTTTTAACGCATACGGCTCCTGCCTTGGATCATGGCGTCGAAGCGAACATGGGGATACGGGTGGAGAA
>JBEKPK010000342.1:0-5903 GCA_049520795.1 Bryobacteraceae bacterium | reverse complement strand
TTCACTTCCACGCGAACCGCGGGAAGGGAGCTTCCACCCACCGAAACCTGGCCGACTCCATTGACTTGCGCCAGCTTCTGCGCAAATACCGAAGAGGCGATGTCGTACAACTGCGGCCTGGGCACCACATCCGACTCGAGCGTCATCAGCACGATGGGCTGGTCGGCCGGGTTGATTTTCCGGTATCTGGGGAGGGAGGGGAGATTCGAAGGGAGAAACCCCGCCGAAGAGTTAATGGCCGCCTGCACTTCGCGGGCCGCCCCATTGATGTCGCGGCTCAGATCGAATTGGAGCGTGACCATGGCGGATCCAACCGAGCTTCGGGACGTCATTTCCGTGACGCCCGCGATGCGCGTGAACTGCTTCTCGAGTGGAGTCGCGACGGACGCCGCCATCACATCGGGACTGGCTCCCGGCAGGCTGGCGCTGACCATGATAGTCGGGAAGTCCACCTCCGGCAGCGCGGCCACCGGCAGCAGCGTGTAGCCGATGCCGCCGGCCAGCGTCACGGCCACCAGGAGCAGCGTGGTGGCCACCGGCCTATGAATGAATGGCGTGGAAATGCTCATATTCGCCAGTCTTAAGTCAATTCGGCCCCGGACAGCCGTTCTTCGTGCCTGCCGGAACCGCGGAACCGGGCGACCCAGGCCGCGGCCCGCCCGAAATACAAATAAATAACCGGCGTCGTAAAAAGCGTCAGTACCTGGCTTATCAGCAGTCCACCGATGATGCAGATGCCTAGCGGTTTTCGCAGCTCGGAACCTACGCCGCTGCCAAAGGCGAGCGGAACGGCGCCCAGCAGCGCGGCCATGGTGGTCATCATGATCGGACGGAAGCGCAGGAGGCACGCCTGGTAGATGGCTTCCTCCGGCGGTTTCCCTTCCTTGCGCTCCGCCTCCAGCGCAAAGTCGATCATCATGATGGCGTTCTTCTTGACAATGCCAATCAACAGAATGATGCCGATCAGCGCGATGACATCCAGATCTTTCTTGAACAGAATCAGGGCCAGGAGCGCGCCCACTCCGGCCGATGGCAGCGTGGAAAGAATGGTTATGGGATGGATGAAGCTCTCATAGAGCACGCCCAGAACCAGGTACACCGTGACGCAAGCCGCCAGGATCAGAATCAACTCGTTGGACAGCGACGATTCAAACGCGCGGGCGGTTCCCTGGAAGCTGGGTTCGATGCTGGCCGGCATGCCGAGTTGCTGGGTAACCTGCTTGATATGCTGAACCGCCGCGCCGAGCGACGCTCCCGGAGCCAGATTGAATGAAAGAGTGACCACCGGGAACTGGCTCTGGTGGTTAATGGTAATCGGGGATGGAATCATGGATGCTCTGGTAAGCGAGCGGAGCGGAGCAGGGGCGAGCGCCGCCGCGCCCGTGAGAGCGCTGTTGGTCCCCGCCAGCGCGATGGTTGTCGCCAGATTGGCCGACGCCGATCCGATGGGTACGTACATGTCTCCCAGGGCCGCCGAATCCTGCTGATACTGGGGCGCGACTTCGAGAATCACATGGAACTGGTTGGTCTGCGTATAAATCGTCGAGACCTGCCTCTGGCCGAAGGAATCGTAGAGCGCGTCGTCGATGTTCTGCGGCGTAATGCCCAGCCTGCCGGCGGTGTCGCGATCGATAGTTACGAGCAGTCCGAGGCCGTTGTTCTGCTGATCGCTGGCGACGTCCCGCAGTTCGGGCAGCCGTTTCATGCGGTCCACCAGGCGCGGAACCCAAAGATCCAGCAGCGCCTTGTCGGGCGCGTCGAGCGCGTACTGGTATTGAGTCCGGCTGATCCGGTCTTCCACCGTCAGGTCCTGCACGGGCTGCATGAAAAGCTGGATGCCCGCCACCTGGTCCAATTTCGGCTGCAGCCGCCGGATCACATCCACCGCGGAAACGCCGGCGCGCTCGTCGAGGGGCTTCAGGGTGATCTGGATACGGCCGCTGTTCATGGTGGTGTTCACGCCATCGGCCCCGATAAACGAGGTGAGATTCTCCACCGCCGGATCCTGGCGGATCACCTGGACCAGGTCCTGCTGCCGCTTGGACATGGCGGGAAACGATACCGTCTCGGGGGCCTGCGAAATGCCCAGGACGGAGCCGGTATCCTGCACCGGGAAGAACCCTTTCGGGACCACCATGTAAAGGTAAACCGTGAGGCCGAGCGTGCTCACGGCCACCAGCAGCGTGAGGGGCTGATGGCGCAGCACGCCCCGAACCATCTTGCCGTACCCCTCGATGGTCTTGACGAAGCACCACTCCGACCAACGGTACAACGCGCCCTGTTCGGCTTCCGGATGGTGGCGCAGAATTCGAGCCGCCATCATGGGCGTCAGGGTCAGGGAGACAAACGCCGAGAACATGATCGTCACCGCCAGCGTCACCGCGAATTCGCGGAACAGGCGGCCCACGATATCCGCCATGAACAGCAGCGGAATCAGGACGGCGATCAGCGAGACGGTCAACGACACGATGGTGAATCCGATTTCGGCCGACCCCGTGAGCGCGGCTTGCATCGCGGAGTCGCCCTTCTCGATATAGCGCGAGATGTTTTCGATCATCACGATCGCGTCATCCACTACAAATCCGGTGGAAATCGTGAGCGCCATCAGCGAGAGGTTATCCAGGCTGTACCCCAGCAGGTACATGACGGCGAAGGTGCCCACCAGCGAAAGAGGCACGGCAATGCCCGGGATGATGGTGGCCGAAGGGCTGCGCAGGAAAACAAAGATGACCAGCACCACAAGCACGGTGGTGAGCAGCAGTTCGAATTCCACGTCCCTCACCGATGCCCGGATGGTGGTAGTGCGGTCGGTGATGACCTGCACGTGAATCCCCTCCGGCAAAGACGCCTCGATTTGAGGAAGGATCCCCTGCACCGTATCGACCACGCTGATGATATTGGTCCCAGGTTGCCGCTGAATATTCAGCACGATGGCCCGGTCGGCGTTCACCCATGCGGCGAGCTTGGTGTTCTCGGCGCCGTCGATCACCGTGGCGACATCCCGAATCCGCACCGGCGCCCCATTGCGGTAAGCGATGATGATGGGCCCGTATTGCGCGCCGGCCTGAAGCTGGTCGTTGTCGTTAATGGTCCACGCCTGATCCGGTCCATCGAAACTGCCCTTGGCCTGGTTCACGTTGGCGCTGCCCAGCGCCGTTCGCAGCGACTCGAGACTCAGTCCATAGGAGGCCAGCGCCGTGGGATTCGCCTGCACCCGGACGGCCGGACGCTGCCCTCCGCTGATGCTCACCAGGCCCACGCCTTTGAGCTGGGAAATCCTCTGCGCCATGCGCGTTTCAGCCAGCTCTTCGACTTTCGGCAGCGGCGCCGTCGAAGACGTGATGGCCAGCGTCAGAATCGGCGCGTCGGCGGGATTCGTCTTGCTGTAAATGGGAGGAACCGGGAGGTCCTTGGGAAGAAACGTGGTGGCTGAATTGATGGCCGCCTGCACCTCCTGCTCCGCCACGTCGATGCTGAGATCGAGCGAGAACTGCAGCGTGATAAGCGAACTGCTAAAAGAACTGATCGACGTCATCTGCGTCAGCCCGGGCACCTGGCCGAACTGTTTCTCGAGCGGCGCGGTGATGGAAGACGTCACCACCTCCGGGCTCGAACCCGGGTAAAACGTCTGGACTTGGATGGTCGGGTAATCCACCTGGGGCAGCGCCGAGACCGGCAGTTGCCGGAAAGCGGTGACGCCGACCAGCACCACGCCAGCCATGAGCAGCGATGTCGCCACCGGCCTGAGGATGAAGATTCGGGACGGACTCACCGGCCAGCGCCTCCACCCTGACCCTTTTTGGAGGCGCCGTCGCCCTTGGTGAATCCGCCGCGGCCGCCACGTCCGCCACGTCCGCCCCGGCCGCTTCCGCCGCCGGCGTCGTACCCTGGCGGGTTGTCCATCTCGCCGGCTTTCCGTACCCGGACCAAAGCGCCTTCAATCAGCCTGTCGGTGCCATCAACGACTACCTGGTCGCCATCCGAGATGCCGCTCAGAATGTCGACTGAGGCCGCGTTGGTTATTCCCACCTGAACCGTTTTCAGGTGCACTTTGGAATTCCCATCCACGACATAAACGAACGTGCCTTGCTGGCCACCCTGGACCGCCACGTTGGGGACGACGAGTTGATTGGTCAAGGTGTCCACCAGCAGGCGTATGTTGACGAACTGCTGAGGGAAGAGCGCATTGTCCTTGTTGTCGAAAACCGCCTTCAGCTTCGAAGTGCCGGTGGTACTGTCGATCTGGTTATCGATGGTCGCCAGCATCCCGGACGCCAGCTTTTTGGAACTGTCCCGGTTATACGCATCCACTGGCAGATGCGCGCCCGCCCGCAACTTTTGCGTGACCTGCGGAAGGCTGTCCTCGGGGATGGTAAACAGCACCGATATCGGCTGGAGCTGGGTGATCACAATCATGCCGTTCGTGTCGGAGGCGTGGACGATGTTGCCGGGGTCCACAAGGCGCAGACCTACCACGCCGGTAATCGGAGCCGTGACTTTGGAATAAGTCAATTCCAGCCTGGCGTTGTCGATGTTGGCTTGATCCAGCTTGGTGGTGGCTTCGTACTGCGCCACCAGCGCGGTTTGCGTATCCAGTTGCTGACTCGGAATGGCGTCCGTCTTGACCAATAGCTGGTAACGCTCCAGATCCACCTTCGCGTTGGCGAGCAAGGCCTGGTCGTGCGCCAGCGCGGCTTGAGCCAGATCGAGTTGCACCTGATACGGCCGGGGGTCTATCTCGATCAGGACCTGGCCCTCCTTGACCAGATCGCCTTCGTTGAAATCCACTTTCATCAACTGGCCGTCCACCCGCGACTTGACCGTCACCGTGTAGTAAGCAGTCACGTTGCCCAGTCCGTTCAGGTAGACCGGGATGCTGGAGCGCGCGACCTTGGTCACGACTACCGGCACCGGGCCCAGGGCCGCGCCCCGGCCGCCACCGCCGCCAATGCCTCCTCCCCCGCCGCCCTGGCCCCTGGGGGCGGTGGACGGCTGGCCGGCTTGCCGGACCGCGTACCCCGCGATGCCCGCGACAATCAGCAGGAAAAAGACCCAGACGAGCCCGCGTTTCTTTGGTTTTCCGGACCTGGGCGGCGTTGGTCCATGCTGGCCGGGCAGATCCACTTCCGGCAGGGATTCGGGGGTTTTTGTGTTGGGCGCCATTCAAACGGCCTCGTGAAAAGCGGCAGACTACCTCATTATGATGGATATTATGGCAGATTCGAGGGCCGCCTTCACGAAACACCTGCCCCCCAGAGGGAGGTTTTTGGGGCCGCCGCCGCCGCCCTCGTATGACGCTGGACCCATTTCCCAAATGCCATGTCGAGCCTTTCCGCGTGGCCGTCCGGAGGCCCAAGGCAATCGCCGCGGCGACCGTCCATTCGCGGACAAGCAGAGAGCCGGATGCGCCTATACTCGCTGCGCGGAACAGCCATGGGATCTGTGGGAATCGCCAGCCGCTGGCCATGGGCGATGTGCTGAGCCCGCAGAACTCTAGCGCTGCGTTTGGGTGGTCTCGACAGCCCGCTTCTCTGCATCTTCCAACTTCTGGCGCACGGCCGGAGCGTCCGCGGCTTCGGGCGCCAACTCCAGGTATTGGCGGAACTCGCCGGCGGCCTCGGCGTACTGGCGGTTAAGCGCGAGGATGTCGCCCAGCAGGCGCCCGATCTGCGGATACGCGTGTCGCGTATCGAGCCTCTGCGCCGAGCGCACGCTTTTCTCGGCCGCTTCCAGGCGCCTGAGGTTATAGTTGGCCACGGCGTTGTAGAAAAAGGCCTCGGGATAATCGAAGGAATTGAGGCGCACAACCCGGTCGGTCACATCCGCCAGTTCGCTCCAGGCGCCGGCGCGCAGGTCGAGCAGCGACAGTTCCAGGAGCGGGTCCGGCCAGCGTGGTTCGGACC
>JBEKPK010000341.1:0-5910 GCA_049520795.1 Bryobacteraceae bacterium | reverse complement strand
CGTACGCCTTCCACGACCCGAAATTCTGGGACGCCTATCGCGACGTGCCGGCCTGGGAGTTCGAGCGGTTCCTGGAGGTTGCCGACCGCGGCAAGCCGCGGCCGCCGGAGCCCCGCCTGACCGGTGAGGCCGCCCTGCGCAAGGAGCGCGAGGACCTCGACGCCAGCCTGCAATACGCCGCCAGGTTGCTGGGCGTGTAGCGGCTTCCATTCTTCTTCAAAGACCACCCTTGACCGCCCGAAGCTCCGCGCGAATATCGAGCGCCGGGAAAATCCACGCGCAGTGCCGCTCGTACCACCGCTGGGACCGCTTGGCGATCCACCGGCCCGCCCCATCGAGCACAAGATTTCCCCCAAACGTCAGCTCCACCTTAACCAGCTCGAATCCGCTTCCCGGAGCCAGGAAGGTGGCGAACTGCCGTCCCGTAAAGTACTCGAAGCTGGCCGCCGCCAGGTGGTGGCGGTGAGTCGGATCGGTGTACGAGTTGTGCGAGCTGAAGTGCGGCGTGACCAGGAACACTCGGGCCCCGTGCCGCGCCACGCGATGCACTTCGCGCATGCCGGCCACGATGTCGTCCAGGTGCTCGACGATGTGGGAGAGGTGAACCCGCGCGAACGAGTCGTCCGGCAGCGGCCAGGGGCGCCGGTTGACGTCCCACACCACCTCCGCCCCGGATTCGGGAACCCAGTCCATGCCGATGGCGCCGGGCTCGGCCCGCTTCAGGCCGCAGCCCACGTCCAGCGCGATCTCCTCGCCGCCCGCCAGACGCCCGCGTATTATCTCCCCAATCTCCTGTATCTCCATGCCAGCCGCCGTGGAGCGGGCTTCCAGCCTGCCATGCCGGCATCCTTGCCGGCGTTCTTTCTCAGCCTACAGCAACCTTATCACGGCGCTGTCACCTTTTACCGCGGACTGCATCTTCGTCGATGAATATGGAAATCACGGTCAAGCATCTCGATAACGTCAGCTTCGAAGCCACCGCGCGCGGCCACCGCGTGGTGTGCGACCAGCCGCCCAGCAATGGCGGCGCGGATTCGGGCATGACGCCGCCGGAGTTCTTGCTAGTGTCGCTCGGAACCTGCGCCGGCTTCTACGCCGCGGAGTATCTCCGGGCCCGCGGGCTCGCCACTACTGGTCTGGAAGTGAAAGTGACGGCCGAAAAGGCCAAGCAGCCGGCGCGCCTGGCTGGGTTCCGGATCGAGGTGACCACCCCGCCGCTCGATGCCCAGCACGAAGCCGGCGTCCTCCGCGCCGTCAAGGCCTGCCTCATACATAACACGCTACTTAACGTTCCGGCCATCGAAACGGTACTCCACGCGGCGGCGCTGGTCTAAAAGCACGTCTCACACTCGAGAAAGCCGTTTCCGCCCGTAGAGCGGGCCTCCGGCCTGGCACGCCGGCATTCCTGCCGGCGTTCTTCCGGCCCAGGCGCTCCGAACTGCCGGCCTGCGACATTGTGAGGCAGGCCCTTCCGCCTTCGAAACCGCCCGCCCCACAATCAACTATCTCATCGCCGGCTTATGCCAGCGCGGCGGCGGCGCAGGCCTTGGCCCTCTGCGCCATCGGAATGGGAGCGTAGCCGCTTGCGTGGCCGGCCCGGCCGAGCTGGGTCATGCGCTCCGCTACTACCTTCTTCATGGCTTCGCTCGCCGGCTTGAGATAATCGCGCGGGCCGAACCCCTCGGGGGTCTCCCAGAGGACCTTGCGGATGGCTCCGGCTCAGCCAAGGGAGGCACCAGTTACCGTTTTACGGGCCGGACCCACTCCAGCGGGTCGACTATATAGCCCTAAATGGCTATTGACTTATCGCTGGGGGGGTACTGTACTTCCGGTTACCAAAGGTACCGATGGAGGCAAGAACGGTATGTCGGTTTCCCGATTTGGCGCGGCCATGCTATTGGCCACGCTCGGCTCTGTGGCGACCTGCCAGACGCCCCAGACCGACACCGTCGCATTTTACGCTCAGTTCTTTTTTCGCGTCTCCTGGCTGGAGGGTCAAGCCAACAAGTTGGAATCCCAGGGCAAAGATGGCACCTTCCTCCGGTCTACGATGCGGAGGCAGGTCGGGCTCACCGCGCAAGAGGAAGCAGCGCTGAAGTCCGTCGCCCTAGACTGGAGCGCAAAGGATGCTGCCAGCATCAGAGCTGCACGCACCCTCATCTCCACCGGCGCAACGCCACCGGGATCCCAGCAGTTGCTGGATATCCGGTCGTCGCGCCAGGCGGCAACGCTCGATCACATCACTCAACTCCAGACCGCGATGGGGCCGGCTCGTTTTCACAGGCTCGACGGTTTCGTTCGCCTGACGTGCGCGCCATCCGGTCCCCGACCGGCGCCACAGCCGCAGGGCTCCCCGAAATAGGAGGCAATATGACGCGCACGACAGTAAAATATTCGCCTGCCCTATTCCTGCTGGCAGCTCTGCTCCTGCCCGGAGACGCTCACGCACAATCCGGTTCACAGTGTTACTTCGACTGCTACACATATGCGGAATACGATCCCGACTCGGGCGAGATCTACGCCTATTCGGAGTATGAGGAGCAAACCTGTACCTGGGGCCTCGACGTCGAGGCGTACATTGGGGACCCAAACGACAACCAAGACTGGGTTGGCTCGGACCAGGGGTACTGTCAGGTTGAAGTTGACTACTCCTATGCCCGCGACCTGGACGGCATTTGGGAGGCCTACGGCGACAACTACTACTCCCCTGAGGGCGAATGGTCTTACGACGGGGAGAGCTGGTACGACGTGGACGATCCGCAGCAGGTTCCAACGAGCCTAGAGGTAATTTATGAGACGACCACCCCGGAGTCGCCTTGTGCCTGGGACCAGAACCAGCCGCCCACCGAGTGCGGGAATTACGTATATCCCATTTACCAGGTGCTCGACCAGGACGGAACGCCCATCCAGAGGGTGTTGTACATCTCTGACACCTTCTCAAACAACTACGATTCCTGTGGCATAACCTGGTCTAACATCACGCCGATCGGGACTAAGACGTATGAGGACGGCCTAATCAGCGACAAGCTGGGGGCGTGTACTCTCGCCTGTTGTTCCAACGGAGCGTGCACCACTGGTTGCTACACAAACGCGACGCAATACTGGTTGATTCACACCAGTTATGTTACCCTCGATGTCTGGTTCTTTTGCAACGAGGTTGATATAGACTTCAGCTAGGAGGTTTCGACAGCCATGAATGCACGATTTGCCCTTGCAGTATTGCTTGCCCTCCCCGCCTGGGGATGGCAAGCCGCGGATCAAACGCTCCAGGAAAAGCTCGCTGCTCCGTCGGCCAGCTACTCCATTAACGCCACTGGATCATTGGATGCCTTCCTGAGCGTGGCGGGCGACTTTAAGCTGCCGATGGGCATCGAGTGGATTAAAGTGACGGCCGGCGATGTCCCCTTGTCCCGTTCCTGGCAGGGAGCCACGCCGTCCGCAATTCTCCAAGATGTTGTGAAAGCCTATCCGGGTTATGAACTCGAAATCAGTAATGGGGTTGTGCACGTCTATCCCGCGGCGATGCGCGGGGACCGGGGCGACATCCTGAATGTGCGGATTGGGTCATTCGAAGTGCAGGACGAGTACCTCAACTTTGCGGCGTACTTGCTCGCCCGCAAGGTTCAGCCGATCATGGTCCCTCCCGATCCAAACGCAAAGGGCGGCCGGGGTTTCAGCATCGCGAGCGGAGTGGGCGAACAGAGAGTGACGCTGGCGCTCCAAAACGTGACCGTCCGCGAGGTCCTGGACAAGTTGTGCCTCAGCTCGAATCGGAACGTCTGGATCGTCGCCTATCCGGCGGCGCCCACGAAGACGCGCGGCGGTTTCCTCAAGACCGTTCGACTGGACAGAACCGAGGCGCGCGACGACGATGCTTTTTCCCCCGACTGGGGCTTCCTGGAATGGGGGGAAAAGTTCGTGCCTCGCGATTAGAGATGGGGAATCCGGCGGGACGCGGGAATTGTGGGGCAGGCGCTTCCGCCTGCCAGGCGCGAGCGAAACTCGCGCTACGCGGGCATAAACCGACAGTTGGCGGGCGAAAGCGCCTGCCCCACAATTCCGGAGTGTGAGAATTTCGCGCTGGGCGCAGGTTAGAATTGGGGTGTGGAAAGACCCGCCGAAGCCGACCTCGCGCGCGCCGTCCTGGCCGGAGAGGCCCAGGCTTTCGAGCGGTTTGTGGAGCATTTCCGCTCCAAAGTGTTTCATTACAGTTGGCTCATGTGCGGCAAGCCGGAGGATGCCGAAGAAGTCGCCCAGGAGACCCTTTGGAACGCCTTCGAGCGCTTCGAGACCCTCCGCGACCCGGAGCGCGTCCGTTCCTGGATCTTTCGGATCGCCAAGAACGCCTGTCTCATGCAGCGCCGCAGGAGCGTTTTCGCCCCGGCTCACGAGCTCTCGCTCGACGATCTGACCCCCGGCGCCGAGCCGGCCGGGCCGTCCGAGCCCCCCGACGCCGGGTTCTTGCGTGCGGAACTGCGCGCGGTGCTCGACCGGGTCATCCTGGAGCTTCCGCAGCCTTACCGTGCCGTCGTGCTCCTGCGGGATATTGAGCAGTTGTCCACCGAGGAAACCGCCCAGGTTCTGGACCTCGGCGTGGACGTGGTGAAGACCCGCTTGCATCGCGGCCGACTCGCGTTGCGCCAGAAGCTCGACTGCTACCTCCACAACCACTGCCTGGAGGACCAGCCCAGCCCCAATCCCAAGCCTCTGACGGCGGAGGAGCGCCAAAAACTGTATTCGGCGTGGCGGCGGACCCTATCCGCCGCCATCCTCTGACGCGCGCTCCAGGACGCACTCAATGCTATGCAGCCGGCCGTTACACCGTCTCCAGCGCCGCCTGCAGCATGGCCCTGGTGTAGGCCACGCTGTACGTGATGCCCGTCGGCCCGCCGCCGCCGGGATATCCGCCCAGGCGGTTGCCGGGGCCCACACGGTCCCGGTCGTTATCGAGCGCACGCGGATGCTCGGGGTAAATCGTCCCCGTATACTTGTTCCGCACCAGCGCCTTCATGACGCCGAACATGTCCCCCATACCCATGTCGATGAAAACTTCCTGGTATTTCTCGTAGGGCTTGACCACCTGCACGTTGCGGTAGTGTACGTGGTTGATTTGTTTGCGTTTGGCGAAGTAGTCGGCCACTTCCACCGGGTTGTCGCCCATCTCCCTGGTGACTCCACTGTCGAAGGTGATGCCATTCGCGGGGCTCTTGACGATATCGGCGAATCTCTTCCAGCCCGCCACGCTTCCCATGATCTGCTGGGATCCGCGGCTGATGGGCGCCGGAGGATCGTTGGGATGGAGGGCCATGCGCACGCCCGCTTTTTCGGCGGCGGGAATCGCGGCCTTCAGGAAGTAGGTGACGTTGGCGAACATCTCCTCCAGGTTGTGCGCGCCCTCGTTGGGCAGCGCCGGCAGGTCCCGGAACTTCACCTTCTTGGCGTTGGGGAACGCGGCCAGAGTCTCGGGCGTGATCTGCCCTTTCTCGTCCCGGTAGATCGGCCCCACTACGGTTCCGTACTCGTCCACCAGCAACTCCAGATCATAGTCGAAACCGGTGTAGCCAGCCCTGGCTCTGCCCACGGTTTCGTAATAGCCCTCAATCGCCCGGTGCGCGTAAAAGTTGTACTCGATCACCGGCAGCCCGCCTTTGCCGGCGGCCTCGATGGAGGCGATCACCGTCTCCATATCCTTGGCCCGCGTATCCCTGCCATAGATGATGCTGTTTGGGATGCCCATCATGGAGTTGTAGGCCACCAGTCCGACCGCCTTGGCGGACTCGACCACGCGGCGCACGCTCTCTTCGGTCCAGGGATTGCCCCCAATCCCCACGCCCAGCAGATGCGTCACGCCGAGTTGCAGGATGCGCTGCGCGTTAGCGAACGGATTACCGCCGAAACCCCGGCCGCCCC
>JBEKPK010000340.1:0-5914 GCA_049520795.1 Bryobacteraceae bacterium | reverse complement strand
CGCGGTGCGCTTCCAATACTCGCGCCACCACGCGATATCGTAACGCTCGGGGTCCTTCTCGGTAATATTGGTCTGGCCCCACCGGCAGACCCGTTTGTACCAGGGCGCGGACGCGCCCGTCTGGCCGGCTAGCGCGGAACTCGCGGCTGTGGCCTGAAGAAATACCCGCCTTGTCATGTCGATCCTGGCTCTCCTATTCCCAGCTTCTCAAGAAGCCAGCGCGGCCTGGAACAGGGCCCTGGCGTACGCCAGATTGAAAATGCTGCCGGCGTAAGCGCCCGCGCCGGGCTCCGCCCGCGGCGGCGGCTGCACCTCGCGGTCCACATCCAGGCCGCGCGGGTGCTCCGGATACAGCAGCCGAGGGTACTTCAAACGCACCAGTTCCTTCATCACCGCGAACAGATCCACATCGCCTTCGTCCGGAAAGACCTCCGTATACTTCTCGCGCGGCGCGCGCACGCGCACGTTGCGGAAGTGCATGTGGTTGATGCGGTCCCTGGTTCCGAAGTAGCGGCACGCCTCCACCGGATCCTGGCCCATTTCGCGCGCCACGCCGCAATCGAAGGTGATGCCGTTGGAAGGGCTGGGAACTATCTCGATCAGGCGTTTCCAACCCTCCACGCTGCCCATGATCTGGCCCGAACCGCGGCTGACCGGCGCGGGCGGATCGTTGGGATGCAGCGCCAGCCTGACATGCGATTCCCGTGCAATCGGGATCACGGCCTTCAGAAAATAGGTGATATTCGCCCACATTTCGTCGAGAGTGTGAGCCCCCTCTTCCGGCAGCGGCGGCAGGTCCTTAACGCGGTCGTAGTCGAAGGAAGTGTAGCCCGAGCCGCCCCTTCCGGTCTCGGCGAAGTACCCTTCCGTGGCGCGGTGGGCATACCAGTTGTACTCGATCACCGGCAGGCCCGTGCGTCCCGCCGCGCGCACGGATTGAATCACCTTGTCGATCTCTTCATCGCGGCCCGGCCGGCCATAAATGGCGTTCGGGAATCCCGCGATCATGGCGATCCCCATGGTCAGTCCGGCGGCCTGACAGCGTTCCATCTGAGTACGGATGGCGGATTCCTGCCAGGGAATGGGACCACCCACTCCGCCGATGACGTGATCCACGCCGAGTTGCTTCACCCGCATCAGTGCGCTGGCGGTTTGTCCGCCGGGCAGGCACAACTTGGGCGTATCGGGGCGCTCGCGGCGCTCCGAGGCCTTGACCTCGGCCGCCCCGCCCTGGGGGATGAACGCGGCCGCTCCCACGGCTTCAACGAGTCTTCTTCGAGTCAGTTTCACAACGACGCTCCCATTGAAAGAGAAACTTCCGACCGAACTGGATCCGGCGCCCGGTTGCGCGCCGTTTGGAGAGCTGAGGGCTGGGGACTAATGCGTCAGATCGTAGGTGAAATAGTTCATCGCGATCTTGTAGGCTAACCCAGCCCATTTCTCCGGATACCGGGCGTCGTCAGACCACTCCCAGGCGTCGCCCAGGTCCATGTTATGACAGATAGCGACCATGATCCGACCTTTGTCGTCGTAGATCGCGCGCCAGTGCGCTGGCCTGCCGGTCTCGCCTTTTTCGTAGGTAAGCCCAGTATAAGTCCATTGCCAGCCGGGTACCTGGAACCGGTCGTCCAGATCATAAATGGTGTGGAAGATCGGGTCGCTGTTCTCGATGTCCACGATGGGGCGGTCGGGGAACACCTTGCTCATGCTGGCGGTAAAAACCTGCCACTCGTTCATGCCCCCATACTCTTCCGAGCCGTGAAAATCGTCGACCATCAGGAAACCGCCACGCAGCAGAAACTCCCGCAATTGCGCCGCCTGATCGTCCGGCAGGTACCAATGCCCGACCTCGACTGCGTACATCATCGGCCAGTTGTAAACGTCGCCGGTGTCGTCGAGTTCCACCACCTGCTCCACCGATCGAGCGTCGATCCGCGTCAGGCGCCGCACGCCTTGAAGCAGATGCCGATCCGAGCGCGGATAATCCATCGTCCAGTTCAGACTGGACCGGAAGCCCCGGTTGATGCCGGGACACTTGAGCCTCGCGCGGGTCCATTCGTGCTTCTCCTGATAATCGGACGGCAGCGGAAAGTCCTCGTACTCGATCGCTTCATATTCGCGAAAGGGTTTTTGAGCGCGCAATACAGCCCAAGCGCCGAGGCCGGTTGCAATCAACAATAGAAGCGCGCGAAGCCGCATTTCAGTGTGTCGAACGGGAATGCCCAGTTCCTATCAGGATACTCCGGTTCCGCGGTTTTCCGGCTTTCGGCAGCGCCCGAAAGGTGCTTTCATGCACTGCCCGGCGGGTTCGACGCCAACCGCGGACCGAGTGTTTCGCCGGGATTCACCGTCGGCTCCCTGCCGGATGTTGTACAATCCCCACAAGTCCAGTCGGGAGATCCCGCCATGAACGAGGTTCTCAATTCCGGGCAGAAAGCCGAATTCGTGAAGCGCGGGTTTTCGCGCCGCGACTTTCACAGAATCGCTTCATTGCTCACGGCGGGGGCGGCCCTGCCGTTTTACAACGAGCCGGCGCTGGCGCAACGCGGCATGCGCGGCGCGGACGCTCCGGACGCCGTGCGGATCGACGCCAACGAGAACCCCATGGGGCCGTGCGCGGAGGCGGCCGAGGCGATTCACGCCATGGTGCAGAAGGGCGGCCGGTATCTCGTGGGCGAGAGTTCCAGGATGGCCGCGACGCTGGCGGAACAGGAGGGCCTCGGCTCGGGCTATGTCCAGCCCTTCGCGGGTTCGAGCGATGCGCTGCATCGCACCGTTCTCTCCTTCTGCGGAAAGGACCGGCCGTATGTCTTCGGGAACCCCGGTTACGAGGCGGGCGGCCGCGCGGCCCAGTTCGTGGGCGCGAGCGCGATGGGCGTGCCGCTGGCCGAGGGCAGATTCGCCCATGACGTCCGAAAGATGGCTGAGGCCCACCCGACCCCCGGCGTGATCTATGTTTGTAACCCCAACAACCCGACCGGAACCCTCACCCCCAAGGCCGATATTGAATGGCTGGTGAACAATAAGCCGGCCGGCTGCGTCGTGCTGCTGGACGAGGCCTACATTCACTTTTCGACGCACGCCGAAAAGTCGTCCTACCTGGTGGCGGCGGGCAAGGACTTGATTGTGCTTCGCACTTTTTCCAAGCTCTATGGGATGGCCGGTCTGCGGGCCGGGGCCGCGCTGGGCCGGCCCGACCTGCTTCGTAAGATCGGCCAGTATACGGGTATGGGCTTCCTGCCCATCACGGGGATGGCGGGGGCTACCGCCAGCCTGCAATCGAAGACCGTCATCGCCGAGCGCCGCAAGATCTACGACGCGGTGCGCCAGGAGACATTCGAGTTTCTCGCCAAAAGGAACATCGGGTTTATTCCCTCCGAGGCCAACATGTTCATGATCGACGTAAAGCGTCCGGCCCAGGCGTTCGCCCAGGCTATGGCGAGGCAGGGAGTGATCATCGGCCGCGTGTGGCCGGTGTGGCCCAACTGGGTGCGCGTAACCGTGGGAAGCCCTCAGGACATGGCGCGATTCCGCGAAGCGTGCGCCGCATGTTACGAGGCGTGAAAGCCCTAAAGAACCGATTGCCGGGCGAGAGCAACGCCCTCCCTTACAGCGCCAAACTGCGCGAACTTTTTGAGAAACACGTGGGCGCCACCGGGTGGCAGCGGGCTTTGGCAGCCTTTCCATGGCGGTAACGAGCGCCAGCCGGCGGCCACGCGCTTATCGAACACGGCTGGGCAAGATCCCGCTTGAAAAGAACAACTCAGCTTTGGACTCTAAACAGCATCGCCGGCGGTCCCCCGCCGGCTTCAGAGCGCATGGTCCGCCGGAGCGTCTTCGCCTCGCCATATGCGCCTGGAGGTCCAGTCCTCGGCTGTCCCCGCCCAGAAAGGATCCGAAGGCGTTAACCCAAGCGGCAGCAGGCACGTCGCGCATAGGTACAGACTTCCCGTGGAAATGTAGTTCTCGGCCAGGTGCGGCTGATGGCCGCAGAAACCGACCGCCAGCCAACCGCCGTTGTCGAACGTTCCCGGCGGCTCCAGAGTCCGGCGAATCACCGCCGTCAAGGCGCCGCGCACGCGAGGGCCGGTGAGTGGGGCCGCTAGCTCGCCGAGCAGCGCAAGCTGCGCCAGAAGGTGAAACGCGCCGCACCGGTAGGTGATGGAGCGTCCCACGGGCGGGAAGGAGCCGTCCGCAGAGATCAACCGCTCCTGAATAGCGCCATACCGCTTGGCCCGTTCCAAGGTTCGCGGCAGCAGGTCCGCCCACTTGCCGCTGTGGGAGGCGATATTCCGCAGGACGTCCAGGAGCATCGGCTGGATCACGAAGCTGTTGTAGTAGTCCCAGTGGAATTGCGGACCGTCGCCGTAGACGCCGTCCCCCAGGTACCACTGCTGATGCTGGCGGATGGCATAGTCGACGCGCATGGCGTCCCATCGTTCCCCCATCATCGCCAGCGCGGCTTCCACCGTGGCGGCGAACATCAGCCAGTTATTGGAACCGGGTGTGATGGCGCGCGAGGAAGCCAGCGCCGCGGCGAGGTTGCGCTGCACGGGCCCATCCAGGTCCTTGCACAGCGCATTGGGCGCGCGCAGGAGCGCCTGCGCCAGGAAGCCGCAATCCACCAATGGCTGGCTGCCTTCGTGAAAGTTGAGGTAGTCGGGCGATTGCGGGTCCGTGGCGGAGCGGATCGCCTCGCGGGCCAGCATCGCGTACTCCTGCTGCGCATCGCGCTCGGCGCCCGCCGGAAGCGGCGCCTCCAGCCACGGCGCGACGCCGGCAAGCAGACGTCCCAGAGCTTCCAGGTGGCTATACCTGTGCCGGTCCGCCGCGTCGCCGTTCGGGCACTCCACCGGCATGTTCCGCTTGAGGGTCCCCGCCGCCAGATTGCGCAGCACGGGGTCCGCCAGCCTCGCAAGGACCTTCAACCAGTACTGCCGGCCGCTTTCCGCCGCATCCTGGGAGAGGCCCTGTGGGCCGCCCGCCGCCACGCCCGCGCCTGCGAGAGATTGAATAAAATCGCGCCGGTCAGTCATGTCACACGGACAGTGTAGCCCAGAAACGCGCTCAAACGCCTTTGAGTTTGCCTTACCGATCACTTTTCCGGGAATCGCCGGCATTCCAGCGTCAGCCAGCATGAATCCTCGACCCGCGGGCGGCGGGCGAGACGCCGTCGCCGGGGGAGGCTGGCGGCTGGAGGTCTACCAAACAGGCCCTGGGGTCCCAAATGGGGATTCCGCCTATGTCGGGCGCCAGGCGCGTTACCGGGGCGGGAGAGTACCACTGGCCCGGGGCGTCTTCGGCGGTGAAGATACGCGTGGTCTCGCCGGACGGAACCGCGACCGCCGAATATACGATCGCCGTTTCCAGCCAATAAGATAAGCGGAACTGATCGCGCTGTCTGTTCCCCGCGCCCTCGCCGCGAATGGAGTCACAACCGAGTCACAGCCCTCCCAAAAGTCGTCCCTCGATCGTTCGGCGCTCAGCGGATCAGCGTCGCGGACATCAACCCGATGACGACCTCGTTGGCGATTGCCTGCACCGTCAGCGCCTTTAGAAGTTTCTTGGAAGTTTAGAAGTTTCGCGGACAGGCTACTCAACCCCCAAACTCAGTTGCCCCGCGTTCGTAGCTTTCTTCCTCGGGAAGCTCTCACGAATTTCGGCGTTTCGTAGCCTGTCCCTGAAACGAACTCTGGCGGCCGGGCGACGGACGAGGACGTTTTCATCCATCGCTATTCCAATGCTGGACGCCAAATACACGTAAACGTCTCGTCCGTCCCCGGCTTCCCCTACCGGTGGCCAAGTGGCATCAGCAGATAGGCGACTCCACGGTGGCCGAGGGGATTCTCGACCGGATCGTACATCGCGCCCACCGCATCGAGTTGCGTGGGGAGTCGATGCGCAAAAACCCCCC
>JBEKPK010000339.1:0-5981 GCA_049520795.1 Bryobacteraceae bacterium | reverse complement strand
TCCAGTGGCCGCGGAGGGTGCGCACGCGTGACCCCGCGAGCCCAGGAAATCGCCCAACTGGATCGTATGATCCACGAACCGGCCCGCTTGACCATCATGCTGATCCTCGATGGCGTCAGCGAAGCCGACTTCCTCTACTTACAGCGTGAAGGCGGGTTCACGCAAGGGAACTTATCCGGCCACTTAGCCAAATTAGAGGAGGCCGGGTACGTGCAAATCGAGAAGAAATTCAAGGGCAAAGTGCCGTTGACCGTATGCCGCCTCACGAGCGAGGGCCAGGCGGCTTTTTCCGGATACTCGCGGCGCATGGTGGATATTCTGAACTCCAACGGCGCCGCGGGCTGATGCCAGTTCTGAATGTGAGGTTATCGATATGCGCCATTCATTCGTTCTGTTCCTGATGTCTTTCGGCGTGGCCGCGCAGACGGTCCCCGGCCAGACCGGCGCGAACGCGCCCAGGACCAAGCCTGAGGATCTATGCACGCTCGACGGGCGCGCGCTCAACGCCGCCACCGGCGAGGGGTTGAAGAAGGCCACGGTCACGCTTTCCAGGGTGGGCGCGAACGCCGCGACGGGCGGAATTCCGCAGATGTTCGGCACATCGTCGGACTCTGGCGGCCGGTTCGCGATGAAGGATCTGGAGCCCGGCACGTACAACCTCGAGGTGAGCAGGACCGGTTTCGTGACCACCCAATACGGTTCGCGCGCGCCATCCAGGCCGGGAACGCCGCTGACGCTCACCGCCGGGCAGAAGGTGAAGGACCTGGTGGTCCGCCTGGCGCCGCACGGCGTGGTGGTGGGCCGCATTCTGGATGCGGATGGCGATCCCGTCCCTTCGTCGATTATCCAACTGTTGAAGCTCCAGTACACGGCGGGAAAGAGGCAGCCCACCACGGCCGGAACCGCTACCACGAATGACTTGGGGGAGTATCGCGTCTCCGGGCTGGCGCCGGGGAAATATTACGTCTCCGCGGGGGTGGCTGTCGCCGCGACCGCCGCATCGATGGCCGTGGACCGCTCCGCCGAACCACGGCCGGATGAGGACTACGTCAGTACATACTACCCCGGCGTCACCGATGCCTCGGCCGCGGTCATGATCGACGTGGCGGCTGGCGAGCAGCTTCGCGGCATCGACATGACCCTCGTCAGGAGGCACACGGTACGCATCAAGGGCCGCGTGAGCGCCCCCGCTTCGGCATCGATGCTGATCCTGGCGCCACGGAGCCTGCTCGGCGCGCTGTCGTTGCGCATGGTGCGCGTAGACTCCAAAGGCGAATTCGAGGTCCGCGGCGTGCCACCGGGGTCCTATTCGCTCTCGGGTTCCGTGCAGCAGAGCGGCAAGGCGTATTCCGCCACCATGCCCATCGATGTCGGGCAGACCGATATCGATGGTCTGACCTTTACCATCGGGCCGGGCGTCGCCGTCACCGGGCGCGTACGGGTGGACGGCGAGACCAGCGCGGATCTCTCCAAGGTGAGGGTGCGCCTGCAACCCCACGAAATGAGCATGGGAGCCATACTCGGCGCCATGAGCTCGGTGCTGGCGGGCGGCGGTATCGGGACCGATTCCGGAAAGCTGGGCGACGACCTCAGCTTCCGGCTGACGGATATCGGCGCCGACCGTTACGACGTCACGGTGACCGGACTGCCGGATGGCTTCTATGTGAAAGCGGCCCGGTCGGGCGATAACGAGGTGTTGCTCTCCGGCCTGGAGGTGAAGGGCGCCTCGCCGGAGCCGGTGGAGATCGTCATCAGCCCGCGCGCGGGACAAGCGGCCGGCTCAGTCCGGAATCCCACCACGCAACAGCCCGCGGCGGAGGCGACGGTGGTGCTTGTGCCCCAGGAAAAGGAGCGCATCGAGCAGGAGGATTACTATCGCCAGGCCAACTTAGGCCAGGACGGCCGCTTCACCTTCAAGAACCTGCCGCCCGGCCAGTACAGGGTATTCGCGTGGGAAGACGTCGAGTCCGGCGCGTGGATGGACCCCGACTTCATCAAACCGGTGGCGGATAGGGGCGCCTCCGTCACGGTGGAGGAAGGCGGGCAGCAGACCGTCGACGTGAAGCTCATTCCAGCGGCCGCCGCCTCCGACAAGCCGGCCGGGCTCTGAACTCCAACGGCTCGGTGGGCTGATCCCGACCTTCCCGGCGGCTAGCGGCGCGGCGCCATCGCGAGGGCGGCCGCGCCCACGATTCCGGATTTGTCGCCCACCTGCTGTTCCACGAGCGGCACATCCCGGCCCAGCAGACCGCGGCTGCGCCTCCATACTTCTTCCTGCAAGGGCCCCAGCAGATCGGCCCCGGCGTCGGCCACCTGCCCGCCAATGATGGCCACTTCGGGATCGAAGATATGCAGAAGCCCGGCGACGCCGCCGGCCAGTCTGCCAACCGCCCGGGACACTATCTCGCGCGCCAGCTCGTCGCCCTCGCCGGCGGCTTGGAAGATGGTGCGGCAGGAGGCCAGTTGAGGCTGTTCGCGAAAGAGCCTGGTGAGCGCCGAGGCGCAGCCGCGGTGAACCGCCGCCCAGGCCTCGCCCTCGATGGCCCGGGCCGAGAAAACCGTTTCCAGGCATCCGCGGTTTCCGCAGAAACAGAGCGCGCCGTCGCACTCCACGGTCATGTGGCCGAGCATACCCGCCATTCCGGTGTGGCCTCGCAGCAGGCGTCCGTGAGCCACCACGGCGCCGCCCACGCCATTCCCCAGGGTGAGCAGGATGGCGTTCTCGCGGTCCTTGGCGGCGCCCCAGACCATTTCACCCGCCATGGCCACGCGGGCATCGTTATCCGCGAACACCGGCACGTCCGCCGGCAAGCCGATTAAGCCGCTCAGCGGCAGGCCCTCGAGATAGTGCAGCGCGCCGGGCAGCAGCTCGATGCGCGTGCTTTCGGGATCGATAATCCCCTTGCAGCCCACGCCCACCCCGGAGGGGGCCCCGGTGGCTTCCACCAGCCAATCGATGGCATCGTGCAGATCGGGCTGAAATCCTTCGAGGTCGGCGGGCGTCGGCAAGGTGCGCGACGCCAGAATCGCGCCGTGCTCATCCACCATGCCCGCCTTGATCTGCGCCCCGCCGATGTCGATTCCGAGTATGACCATGAGCCCCTCCGCCTTCCCAGCTTACCCCAGTCCTCTTTCTCCGCGTCTTCGCGTCTCCGCGTCAAAAAGGGCTCTTGTTCGGTTCCGGCTCCGCCGGGTTAGAAGCGGCTTCGGCCCTCTTTAATCAACGCCCGCCGGCGCCATGGGCGCATCCACCGTCCTGACCGCGGGACGCCAGAAGGCCAGCGCCAGCGCGATGGTCAGCGCCTGCACGGAAGCGATGAAGGCGACGCACGCCGGCCAGCCGCCGCGCTCCCAGAGGAGGCCGCCCAAACTCGCTCCGGCGCTGCCGCCCGCATAATAGAACAGCACATAGAGCCCCACGGCCGCCGCGCGGGCCTCGGTGGCCGCCGTTCCGATGTAACTCGAAGCCGCCGCCTGGGCGATGAAGACCGCCGTGCAGCACAGGGCCAGCCCCGCCAGAACCACAATGAGGCTGTGAATCAGGGTGAGGCAGATGCCCGCCACGCCTCCGGCGAAGGCGGCCGTGACGGCGCGCCGGTGGCCCAGGCGGTCGATGGCGCGCCCGGCGAACGGGGTGATAACCGCCCCAACCAGGTAGACGCTGAAGATCAGCCCCAGAGCCGCCGTGCTCAATCCGAAGGGGGGAGCGGCCAGATAGAAATTCACGTAGGTGAATGTGGTCAGCAAGGTTGAGAACACGCAAAAACCGACGGCGTAAGTGGCCAAGAGGCGCGGGTTCTCCAAATGCCGCGCCATGGCGCGGGGGGTGGAAACGGAGGCGCGTACACGCACGAACCGCCTGCCCGGGGGCAGCCACGCCCAGATGGCCGCCGCGCCCAGCGTACTCAAGGCGCCCAATACAATAAACGACCAGCGCCAGGAGGAATGCGCCGCCACCAGCGCGGAAATGGTCCGGCCGCTGAACCCGCCCAGCACCGTGCCGGTGACGTATGCCGCCATCGCCGCCGCCGGCCCTTCATCCCATTCTTCGTTGATGTAAGCCACCGTGACGGCGAAAATGCCGGGCGTGAAGAAGCCTTGCAACGAGCGCCAGAAAACCAGTTGTCCGTAGGTGGCGGATGTGGCGGCCAGCAGGGTGGAAGCGGCCACCAGCAACGCCGCCGGTACGATGACGTTCTTGCGTCCCAGGCGGTCGGCCACGGCCCCGGCCAGCGGCGCAGCCAGCGCCACCGCCATGGTCGATGCGGTCACCACCAGGCTGATAGCCGCCGCCGACCTGCCGAACGCCGCCGCCAGGGTGGGCAGCAGCGGCTGCGGCGTATAGAGAGCCAGAAAGGCGCAGAACCCCGCCGTCACAACGGCCGCGGTGCGCGCCCGGTTGGCTTTGGGTGAAATGGAGCCGGTAATCGTCAATGCCTGCAAAACAAGAACTGGTGGAGGCGCCGGGAGTTGAACCCGGGTCCGAGAAAGCTCGCCATGAAGAGCCTACGTGCGTAGCCGCGCTCGAATGATTCGGCGCACCGCTTCAGAGACGGCGAGTGAGCGGCGTCCTAGTCCGATTGGGTCTCAGCCGCCGGCTCCGGACCGAAGCCTTTGGCCTATCCCGCAAAATGACGCTCACTCACCGCCGCGCGGGCTCAGCGGCTGGAGCGGCTGCCTAATTACTTAGGCTGCGTATGCAAACTGCGTATTGGCAGTTTTGGTTTTCCGATCGTTTTACGGGAGCTCGGAACCCGGCACGCCTCCCCACCACGATTCGATCCCGTCGAATCCGTTACGCCCCCACATTCTGAGCGGCCTGATGGGTGCTTCCGTCCCAATTCTACCACGCCGGGCGCGTATAATCGGATTATGCGTAAAGCGAGCGTTCTTTTGCGTTGTCTTGCGCTGCCGGCGCTGCTCCTGTGGGCCATCTCCGCCTTTGGCCAGGATACGCCCATGACCAAGATCGTGATCCAGGTGAAGACTCAGTCCGGCCGTCCCATCGACCGCGCCGAGGTGGTGGTGACCTTCATCGAAACCCGCACCGTATACAACTCCGTCGCCAAACTGGGCAAGAATGTGCGCACCACGTGGGACTTGCGCAGCAACCAGGAAGGCGAGGCCAAGATCCCGGCCATTCCGCAAGGGAAGATCAAGATCCTGGTGAACGCCAAGGGATACCAGACGTACGGCGAAGTGATGCAAATCGACGAGGAACAGAAGACGGTGGAAGTGAAACTCAACCCGCCGCAGCCGCAGTACTCGGTTCACTAAAGCATCGCGAAGCGAGGAAGACAGTATGAACCTCGAAGAGCAGATCCAACGCTTATCCGGAATCGTGGAGTCGCTCGCCGCGAGCGTGGTGGCGCACGACAATCGGATTGAGGCTCACACCCGCCAGATTGGGGCCATCGTCGACCTGGCCGCGACGCAGCAGCGGCAGATCGCGGCTCATGACGCGCAGATTGACGCGCTCCTCAAGATATCGGAGGAGAACGCCAGGAACTGGAAGAACCTCGAGCGCCAGTGGCAGGCCTACATAAACACGCTGCCGCGGCAATGACGACGGACGCCATTGGAAAAGGCCGAAAGGAACGAAATGACCACCGAGGAGAAGATCGACCGGCTGACCGGGGTCGTGGAGTCGCTCGCCGCAAGCGTGGTGGCGCATGACAGCCAAATCGAGGCGCACACCCGCCAGCTTGAAGCTCTGATCAAAATCTCCGCGGAGAACGCTCAGAACGGCAAGAACCTCGAGCGCTAGTGGCAGCAATGCGCTGCCACGGCAATGACCAGGATGCCGCTTCGTTCCCCGGCGAGCGAGGACGAGTGCGCGACATGAGAGTGGGACAACTGTGTGGGGTCAAGCCTTCGGGATCGGGTGGAGTGACGGGGATTGCGCCCCGTCACCCTCCCACACCACCGGACGTGCGGTTTTCCGCATCCGGCGGTTGAACCCAGCCGCCTCAGGTCGCGGC
>JBEKPK010000338.1:0-6096 GCA_049520795.1 Bryobacteraceae bacterium | reverse complement strand
CCGCACCGCCGGTGGCAAGGCCGGCGCCGCAGTCGACGCCGGCGCGGACGCCGGCGCGCACGGTCCCGGCCGCCGCGCCTTTAGCCACGGCGCAATTGTCTAAAGCGTCCGAAGCGGCCGACCATCACTCACGCGGCCGCCAACTCATCCAGCAAGGCAAGTTCCAGGAGGCGCTTCAGGAACTCACGCTGGCGCTCGAAGCCAGCCCGGAAGCGCCTCTGGTCTACAACGCCCGGGGTTTCGCCTTCCTGCAATTGAGGCGATACAAGGAAGCCATCGCCGATTTCGACCAGGCCATCAAGCTGAACCCCAGCTACCAAAATGCCTATACCAATCGAGCCGCGGCGCGGCGCGCCGCCGGGGATGCCAAGGGGGCGGCGGAAGACAGGGCCAAGGCCAGCGCGCTATTCGACAAAGGGACGAACCGATAGGGGTCGCCATCGCCAGGCGTCGCCCGACCGCTCCCTGACGGTCGCGGTTCGTTATCGGTCTGGCGAGCCGCGACCGCCAGGGAGCGATTGGAATAGTGGTCGCATGGCAGGCCCAAGGCGCCTTTTCGACCCTGTTTGGATGGGCGACGATCGCGCACCAGCAGCGATGAAAATAAGGGGAAGGGCGTATTTTCGAGAGTGTCAAATCCCGGGTGCTCGTGGACCACAACCACCGATGGTCTGTACCATAACGAACACGATTGATATCCCTCCCGCGACTTGTTACCATTTTCCCGCAATGAAGACCCTATTGATGTGCGCGCTGCTGGCGGCCACGGCATACCCCCAGGCCTTGCCCCATCTGGAGAAGCGGGGCGCGGCGATGCAGTTGATTGTGGATGGCAAGCCGTTTCTAGCGCTCTCGGGCGAGCTGGCAAACACAGCGCCGTCGAACCTCGATTACATGCAGAGGATCTTCCCTATTCTGGCCAAACAGGTTCACTTGAATACGGTGCTGACCCCCATGGCATGGGCGTGGATCGAGCCTCAGGAGGGCAAGTTCGACTTCCACCTGGCGGACGCGGCCCTCGAGAACGCCAACAAGTGCGACCTGAGGATCGTCTGGCTCTGGTTCGGCAGTTGGAAAAACGGACAATCGAACTTCACGCCCGGATGGGTGAAGGCGGCCCAGGACCGCTTTCCGCGGGCCCAGATCCAGAACGGCAAGGGCATGGAGATTCTCTCGACGCTGAGCGCGAGCAACCTGCAGGCGGATGCGCGGGCGTTCGCGGCCCTGATGCGGCACACGCGCGAGGTGGACAAGAACCGCCGGGTGATTATGGTTCAGGTGGAAAACGAGGTCGGACTGCTGGGCGATTCGCGCGACCGCTCGCCCGCGGCCAGCGAGGCTTTCGGCAAACCGGCGCCCCGCGAGTTCCTAGATTATCTTCAGAAACACAGGGACAGCCTGCTGCCGGAATTCCGCCGGATCTGGGAGGCGGCCGGCTTCAAGACCTCGGGAACTTGGGAGGATGTTTTCGGGAAAGGCGTTAAGACAGACGAGATTTTCATGGGTTGGAATTACGCCCGCTACGTCGACCAGGTGGCCGAAGCGGGCAAGCGCGAGTACGACATTCCCATGTTCGTGAACGCCTGGCTAAATACGGCGGCGGACAGAGGGCCGGGCGACTATCCGGGCGGCGGCCCGCAGGCTCACATGCACGACATCTGGCGCGCGGGCGCCCCGCATGTGGACATGCTGTGCCCGGATATTTACGCGACCAACTTCAACGAGTGGGCCGGGCTGTTCAGCCGGTCCGGCAACCCGCTGTTCGTTCCCGAGTCCGCCGGCGACATCCACGGCGCGGCGAATGCGTTCTACGCGATCGGGCAGTACAAGGCGGTGGGCTATTCCACGATGGGCGTGGGCGAGTTGCAGCGGCTGACGGCCTTTCGGGCAAGTGATGCCGGACCGCAGATTCCCGCGGATGTCGAGAGCCTCCCGCTGCCCCAAGCGTACGCCACGCTTACGCAGCTCACCCCGCTGGTGCTGGAGCACCAGGCCAGGGGGACTATCGCTGGCGCGTGGCTCAACAAGGACAATCCGAGTACCGAGATCAAGCTGGGCGGATACATCCTGCATGTGGCCCTGTGGGGGTGGGGCAGCCGCGGCGTCTCCGATGTTCCCATCGGCCACGGCGCCACGACCCTGAAGGCCCTCGACGTGGTGCCCGACCTCACCGGCTACGGCATTTTCATGGCTACCGGCCCGGACGAGTTCCTCATGGCCGGCGACAACGCGCAGATCGTCTTTTCCCCCGACACGCCGGGACCCGAGTTCGTGGGCCTGGCCGAGCAGGAAGCGGGCCGCTTTGAGAACGGCAAATGGGTGCACATCCGGTACCTGGCGGGCGACGATTCCACCCTGCGGCGCGACTTTGCTAACGCCGTGGCCGAGGGACAGTCGGGCTTCGGCGTGCGGCTCTTCGCGCAACCGCACCTATCCTTCGCCGAGCGCGCCATCCAGCGCGTGAAAGTGTACCGGTACAAATAGCTTAAGTGGGGTCAAGCCTTCGGGCTTGCCGCCGGCCTTCTGGCCGGCGTTCCTCGCTTCGGCGCCAGACGCCAGGCAGACGCGGGCACAGAGGGCGCCCCGGCAAGCCGAAGGCTTGACTCCACATGCGGAGCGCTTTTACTGCTGTCGCGCCTTGACTCGATGGGCGAAAACCTGGACGTTGATATCGGCTGATTTGTCCCAGTCCTCGTCCTCCGTCGACAGATCGCCCTTGTAGCGGCCGGAGGCGTCGAATTCGAGGATACGCCCGTCGGCGCCATCCTGCCTCGCGCCGCTCAGAGCGGCATTCGAAGCATGGTTGAACCACAAATAGGGCTTGCCCTCGTACGCGGCGCTCGGCCGTCCCATGCCCCAGACGCCGAACGCGTATTTCACGCCGCCCTCGGTCCTTAGATTCAGGTTCTGGAAGTCTACCTGCCAGATTCGCAGACCTTGGCCGAAATTGTCGTAGAGTTGCGCTCCGTTGGCCGTGGCTTCGGTAATCTTGACGTTCGGATTGCCGGTCTCATCGGAGCCCTCGGTGAGTGCAGCCGTCACTACCGGTGAAAGGTCTTGCCCTGGTTCGCCGAAGTAGAGGCGCGTATCCCGGTAGTAATCGCCGAGATACAATGCCGGCGGCGAGCCCAATCCGGGAACCGACCAGACGCGAACACAATCGATCACCCACTGTTCGCCCGGCGCCCCAATGGTGAAATCGTCGCCTATGAAGGCGTCCGCCTGCAAGCTCAACCGCACGTTGCTGCGCGCCGCGCCGGCGACGTTATTCAAATTCGATTGCGGCAACCCACGATCGACCACCAGATCCGGTTGAGCGGCCAGGGCCGGTACGGCCAACAGGAAGCAAAGCGTTCTTCTCGATTTGCGATTTGCAGCCATCACGGTTTTTCTCCGAATATTATTTTACCCTCGCGCGGGCGCCGGTTGCGAAGCTCGATAAAGCGTAACAATTGAGGCGGAAGCGCCTGCCCCACCAGGATGGACGTACTTCGACAGCGATGTGGGACAGACGCTTTCGTCTGTCAATCCGGCAGTTAAGGAGGGGGCTAAAGACGAAAGCCGACCGTCAGCCCCACTTACTCAGCGATAGCGATACAGCGTCACGCGCTGGATGGCGTCGGGGCTTGATCGCTGCCGGTACACGGGCACCCAGCTTCCCGGCGCCCAAGCTATCCTTATGCTTTGGCCCTCGTCGGTGCTGTCGCCGGCCTCCAGCCGTCCGGGAACCCAGCGGCCGTTCACAAAACTGCCTTCTTCCACGGTGGCCAGCCCGGCCACGGGAGGCCCCGGCGTGGCCGGAGAAAAGGTGAGGATTATGCCGCTGCCCGCCACGTAATACTCGTCGGGCCCGGTGGCGATGAAGATGGCCGAGCCAAAGGTGTTGGGCGGGATAGGCGTCGGCTGTGTCAGAGGCGCGGTGCGGGGCTTCATGAAGGTGGCCTCCAGGATGTAATTCCCCACCTTGATCTTCTGTGGCGGGTCGTCCGGGGCCATCAGGACGGCGGACATCGTGCCGTTGCCCTGGTGTTGCAGAATCAGCGGGGTCAACTGCGTGAGGATGTTGTAGCTTTCGATCAGATCGGTGTCGGGAGTGTTGGACCTCTCGACGGCCCCCATGGCCGAGAACCCGATGGCATCGTGGCGCCCCACGGCGTACAGCACTCGGCCCGCTCCTACCGCCTGATTCAATGCCTCGGGTATGAACAGCGGGTTGTCGGGCCGGGCGTACTTGGCGCAGAATTCCACGAAGTTGCCGTAATTGTCCGGCGAGAGCATATCGAGTCGCGGCGCGCCGGCTTTCCAGATATCCATCACCAGGTCCCACGGGCGGCCGCCGCTGGCAGGTTGTTGCGTGCCCCTCCCGATTCCGTACAGCGCCGCGTTCACAAACATCGGGATGGGGAGTTCGGCTTTACCCGCCTCGACCACCCGGCCGATGTAGCGCGCATAGTTCCAGGCCATGAAGTACCCATCCGTCACGGCGCTCTTGCCGAACACCTCTTCCCAAGTCCCGGAGGTCTTGAAGCCGCCCGCTTCCCACACCTGCCGAAACTCGGGAACGAGAGTGTCCTTGTGCTGCTGAAGATAATCCATCAGTTCCTTCGGAACCGGCCCCGCGAAAGCCTTGTTGGCCAGGGGCGAGAAATCGCGGGAGTCTCCCTGCATTCCCACTTCGTTCTCCACCTGGACCATGAGGACGGTGTGCTCTTGGCTGTCCACTTCCTTGACGTGCCGCATCAGGGCCGCGAAGGCCTTGGCATCGGCGTCGCGATTGGCATCGCTCAGCGGCGTGATGAGCTCCACGGACTTGCCCGCCTTGGTCTGGGCGCGCGGGAATCGCTCGAAATCCTTCTTCACCCAGTCGGGCGGGTAGCTGGACGTGCTATTCTTCCAGCTTGCGAACCACAGAAGCACGAGACGCAGGTTGTTGCTACGGGCCCCGCGGATGACGCCGTCGAGGACGCTGAAGTCGAACTTGCCCTCCTGCCGCTCGATCTGGTTCCAGGAAACGCCCGCCAGGACTGTGTTGATTTTGGCCTCGACGAGCCTGGGCCATACATGCCTCATATATTCGAGGCTGGTGGCGCTGTCGTTATTCAATTCGCCGGCCAAAGCCAGGTAGGGCTTTCCATCCACGATCAGTTGGGTGGAGGCGCCCTGCTTCTGCAGGTGAGGGATGTCGGCAGAGGCCGGCCTGTTTTGTGCGTGAGCGGCGACTGAGGCGAGGCAGCAAAGCAGGGTACAACAAAACGAAGTTCGAAGTTTCATGACGATCTCCTTGGGGCAAGCCTGGAGGCTTACGCCACAACAGGCAAGCCTGGAGGCTTACCCCACTTAGCGATAGCGATACAGCGTGAAGCGCTGGATGCCCACATAGCTGTCCGGGAGCCGATCCGCCGGATGACTCCGCAAGGACAGATTTTGCCCCTCCCCGGTCTCATCGCCCGCGAGTTGGCGGTTGGGAATCCAACGGCCGTTCACGAACGTGCCTTCCTCCACCGTTCCGATTCCGGCATGTTCCGGTCCCGGAGTGCTGGGAGCAAAACTGACGCTCACGTTGGTACCGGCGGCATAGTATTCGTCAGGCCCCGTGGAGATAAAAATGGCCGCCTCGAAGCTCGGCGCGGGCGTTGGAGTGGCCGCCGGCGCTGCCCCACGCCCGGCCGCCGGCGCCGGCGCCGCCGGACGCCGGGCGCCCATCCGCGCGACCTCCAGCGTGTAATTCCCCAACTGGATTTTCCGGGGCGGGTCGTCCGCCGCCAGGATGACGGAGGTCATAGTCCCGTTGCCCTGATGTTTGCAGATCAGCGGAGCCAACTGCGCGATCAACTCGAAGCCGCGGACCATGTCCGGGTCGCCAGCCGTCGGCCTTTCGACCCCCATGAGCGAGAGACCAACCGCTTCATGGCGCCCGAACACGTACATCGCCTTCGATTCCATATTGCCACGCGTCTCGGGTATGAACAGCGGGTTCCCGGATTGGGTGTACTTGGCGCACCACGCCACGAACTGCCCGTCGCCGTATATGTCGGGCGAGAGTATGTCGATGGCCGGGGCCCCGGCTCTCCACACGTCGATCATGTCCCACATCGG
>JBEKPK010000337.1:0-6101 GCA_049520795.1 Bryobacteraceae bacterium | reverse complement strand
TACCGCCAGGCGCTCAGGAGCGATTTCGCGGCCGACCTCGAGTTCGGCTCGCGCCTCGCCAAACGCGTATTCCGCGGGCGATTCCTGTTCCATTCCGTGCCCACGCGCATGGTTCAGTTCACCCAGCGCAGCCCGCGTTTCTCGGCCATCATGCGGGACCTGTTCGCCGGACGGCAGCCTTATGAAGGCCTCAAGCGGCGGCTGCTTCGGAACCTGAACCCGAGCCTCTACGATATTGGAATGAGCCTGGGCTTCAGTCGCCTGGTGCCGCGCAAGGCGGGGTAGCGCCGACGGTCTTGCCGTCGGCGATTCATCCTGGGGGCCGGGCGTGCGGCGTTTAGGAACAAGCAAACGGGTTTTCTTATGACCAGAACCAGATCGGAAGAATTGTTTCGCCGCGCTCAGGAAGTGATTCCGGGCGGAGTGAACTCGCCCGTACGGGCCTATCGCGCGGTGGGCGGCAACCCGCCATTCATCGCGCGGGGCGAGGGATCGCACATCTTCGACGTGGACGGCAACGAGTACATCGACTATGTCTGCTCGTGGGGACCGCTGCTGCTCGGGCACCGTCATCCGGAAATTCTCCACGCCCTGGAATGCGCGCTCACCACGGGCACAAGCTTCGGAGCGCCCACCGAGGGCGAGGTGGAACTCGCCGAGGCCATCCGCGACGCCGTGCCCTCCATCGAGATGGTGCGCCTGGTGAACTCGGGAACCGAAGCCACCATGTCGGCCATTCGGCTGGCTCGCGGATTCACGGGACGCGATCTGATAGTGAAGTTCGAAGGCTGTTATCACGGACACGTGGATTCCCTGCTGGTGAAGGCGGGATCGGGCGTGGCGACGCTCGGAATCGCCGACACCGCGGGCGTCCCCAAGGCCTTTTGCGACACCACCATCGCCCTGCCGTTCAACGATAAGGGCGTGGTGGAAGACGCCTTCCGCGCGCATGGGGACCGCATCGCCGCGGTAATCGTCGAGCCGGTAGCAGGCAACATGGGCTGCGTGCCGCCGGGGCCCGGGTACTTGCAAGCGCTGCGCGACATTACCGCGGGGCGCGGCGCGCTGCTGATCTTCGACGAGGTGATGACCGGCTTCCGCGTGGCCTTCGGCGGCGCGCAGCAGCGCTACGGCATTCGCCCGGACCTGACGACGCTGGGAAAAGTCATAGGCGGAGGATTGCCGGTGGGGGCCTACGGCGGCCGCAAGGATATCATGAGCCGCATAGCGCCGTGCGGGCCGGTGTACCAGGCGGGAACGCTCTCGGGCAACCCGCTCGCGGTAGCCGCGGGCCTGGCCACGCTCCGCCACCTGAAAGCGCATCCGGAAATCTACACCGGCCTCGAAGCCCGCGCCGCGGCGTTATGCGCCGCCGCTCCGGCCGGCATCACGGTGAACCGGGTGGGCTCCATGTTCACCTACTTCTTTACCGATCGACCGGTGACCGACTACGAATCCGCCAAGCGGAGCGACACCCAGCGCTTCGGCCGCTTCTTCCGCGCCATGCTGGATAGGGGCATCTACCTGGCTCCCTCACAATTCGAAGCCGCGTTCCTCTCGGCGGCGCACACGGACGAAGACATTCGGACGACGGTGGAGGCGGCGCGGGAGGCGTTCCTGGGGTAAGCGATGGGGATGGCCCTATCAAGCTGGTCGGGTGGCGGAACAGGTATTATGGTACAGGACTATGGCCAATCCGAATCCGCGGATCACCGTTGAGCCGGGCAAAATGGGAGGTAAGCCCTGTATTCGAGGCTTGCGCTTTACGGTCTACGACATGGCATCCTATCTGGCATCGGGAATGTCGGAAGACGAGATCTTGAGGGACTTTCCGTATCTGGAGAAGGAAGACTTCCGGGCAGTCTACGAGTTCTTCGCCAGCATTCCGGAAAGGATCTCCGTTCTTGAAGCTTCTCGTTGACGAGAACCTCGCCCCGGGACTCGCCGAACAACTTGCCGATCTGTTCCCGGGTTCAGTTCACGTCACCGGGGTCGGGCTGGGAGGTATGTCCGATGCGGTCATATGGGAATTCGCCGGGGCGAATCAGTTCACGTTAGTGACCAAGGACAATGACTTCGTGAGCCTCAGCCTCGCCTTGGGCTCACCTCCGAAAGTGGTTCTGCTGCAAACAGGCAACTGTTCGACTTCGAGGATCGAGCGCATCATCAGGTTAAACGCTGTTCGCTTCTCGGAATTCGACAACGACGATAGGCGCAGTTTGCTTGTTCTGAAGTAGCGAAACGCTCACCTGCCCGATAGGCGCCCGGCTCAGCACGGCTCCGGGCGTCCCCTACCGCCCCATGTTGCGCAGCAGCCTCCGCGCCGACCACGTTACTATCCCGAAGAACACGGCGAAGCTGATGAGGATCACGGTGAGTTGCCGGCGCGGGGAAAGCGTGGTGACTTCGGGATTGCGCTCCTCGCCGAAGTCGAGCCCGACTTTCAGGTAGACGGAGACCGGCCGATCGCCGCTCCGGTTATCCACCACGATGGCGTATTCGCCGGGGTCGTGCGGGCGAAAGCGCAGGTGGCCGGCGGGGCCGGCATCCGTCTCGGCCAGCCGGCCGTAGGCGCGGTCGTCGCGCAGGCGCTCCAGGTCCTCCCGGCGAAGCAGGGCCAGGCGCAAATCCTTGGCCCCGGCGTCGGTCCGATAGTCGGCGGAGACCAGCGCGGGCTGCTGCTGAAGGCTCACTTCCACGAACCGCCATTCGTTGGCGGGAATCTGGTACAACTCGTCCACCAGCACCACGGAGGTGGACGAGGCAGCCAGAAAGAAAAGGGCGAGAGGAAGAACGCCGGCCAAAAAGCCGGCGGCAGGCCCACGGGCCTGCCCCCACCGGGACCCCTTGCCAAACGTTGAAGGGGCTACAATGGGGACCATGACCGACAGTATGGCACAGCCCTGGGAGGGGTTTGCTTGACTCCCCTGGACCGGCCTGGCTGGAAGACCCTGCTGAACTGGATCGCCGCCTTTCTGTTAGCCGCCTTGTTCCTGGCCTCGGGCATCTGGAAAATCACCGACGCGCAAGGCGCGGCGCTGCGCATGGCGCAAGCCAGGGTGCCGGAATCGCTGAGCCTGGCGGCCGCGCTGCTCTTCGGGATCGTGGAAACCGTGGCCGGCGCCCTGATACTGGCGCCGCGGTTCCGGCGCTGGGGCGCCGCGCTGGCGGGCGTCCTGCTGGTGGTCTTCATGCTTTACATCGCGGCGCAATACAATTCCCTGCGCGGCGCCGATTGCAGTTGCTTTCCGTGGATCAAACGCGCGGTGGGGCCGGGCTTCTTCATCGGCGACGGCCTCATGCTGCTGCTGGCGGCGGTGGCGGCGATGTGGTCCAGGCCGCCTTCTCCATTGCGCGGCGTGATTCCGATTGTGGGCGTCGCCGTGGTCTTCGCCCTGGTTTCCTATGGGGTGGCCGAGGTGCGCCAGAGCGGGATGCGCGCGCCGGAACAGATCACCGTCGCGGGCCAGCCTTATTCGCTGGAACACGGCCGGGTGTTTATCTTCTTCTTCAATCCCGAGTGCATGCACTGCCTGGACGCCGCCCGGCGGATGGCCGTGGCCCGGTGGGGTGACACGCGGGTAGTGGCGGTTCCCGTGGAGCAACCGCAATACGCCGCGCAGTTTTTGGCGTCGAGCGGCCTCACGGCCGTGGTTTCCACCGATTTCGAGAAGTTGAAACAGGCCTTCCATTACTCCGCTTACCCCTGGGGGGTCGCCCTGGAGAACGGACGGGCCGCGGCGCCGGTTTCCAATTTCGACGGCGCCGAACCTCTGGCTACGCTGAAAAGCCTCGGCTTCGTACAATAGTGCTTCAGTTCCGCTTCCTTAATGTGCTAAGATTCCGTCGAAACGGGGAGGTGACGTAAATTGCGCACGCTTATCGTTCTTATCGCATTCACCATGGCGGCTTTCGCCCAGCGGCACAGACTCGAGGAACTGGACACCGGGAAGCCCGAAGGCAAAGCCCTTCAACAGGCGCTCGCCGAAACCGACGAAGCCAAGAAGGCGACCCTGTTGGAGCAGTACGTGGCGGATTTTCCGAAAAGCGACGGGACCGCCTTCGTGCTGGAGTTGCTGCAAGCCTACTACGTGAAGTCCGAGCAGCCGGATAAGGTCATCTCCACCGGAGAGAAGCTGCAGGCCATTGACCCGACGGACCTGGACGCAGTTCTGCCATGCCTCAAAGCGGCGGAGTCCAAGAAGGACCCGGCCTTGATCGTGAAATGGGCTGCGGCCACTTCCGCGTTGGCCAGAAAGATCGCCGAAAAGCCCAAGCCCGCCGGTGAGGACGAGGCAGCCACCTGGAAGGCGGACGTGGAATACGCCAAACAGGTGGACGGCTATTCCGACTACGCCCTCTACCGCGCTGCCGTGGAATCCACCGACCCGAAGGTCACCATCTCGCTGCTGGAGACGCTCCGGCAGCAGAATCCCAAGAGCGAATACGTCGCCAAGTCCGCCGACCCGTTGTTCATGGCCTTGCGTCAGACCGGCGCGAAGGATCAGGCTCTGGCGCTGGCGGAAAGCACGCTGGCCGTCGAACAGACCAATACGGACATGTTGCTGCTGGTGGCGGACAACTACATGCAGAACAACAAGGAGCCGGAGAAGGTGCATGCCTACGCGGCCAAGATGGTGGAAATCATGGCGCAGAAGCCCAAGCCCGAGGGGATTTCCGACGCCGATTGGACGGCCCGCAAGGACACCATTACCGGCCTGGCCCACTACATGAGCGGGAAGCTCTATTACAACGAGAACGACTTCGAAAAGGCGGACCAGGAGTTGCGGGCGGCGCTGCCGCTGCCGCTGGTGCAGTCGAGCGCCGAGATGAAGCCGGAGGTGCTTTTCCTTCTGGGCTTTGCGAATTTCAAGCTGAAAAAGCTTCCGGACGCGGCCGGCTACTTCAAAGAGTGCGCCGCTATCAAGAGCCCGTACCAGGCCAACGCGGCCAAGAACCTGGAAGGGGTTCGGGTCCAGTCCCGCGGAGCGAAGTAGGGAAAACGGCGGGTAATCGACCGAATTCGAGGCTGCCGTCGAGATGCCTGGAATTCGATTTCAACGCGGTACAATTGGTCCGGCAGGAGGAAACCATGCCCAAGTTGATCGTCTCTCCCACCACCATTCCCTGCGTCGGCAACATGAACAAGAGCGCCGCCGAGTTCATTGGTCTGGTCAATACGGGCGACGAGGGAATCTCCATCACCCGCGTGCAGTCGCCCTCGGGATGGGTCGGCCTCGGACAGTACTCCGACTATCGCGAATATCGCCTGATGCTCGCGGGAACGCTCCACGTGGAGCACTCCGGCGGGGAACTCGACCTGCTGCCCGGCCAGTGTCTCGACATAGATCCCGGCGAGTGGGTCCGCTATTCCACCCCCGAACCCGCCGACTACCTGACCGTCTGTATCCCCGCCTTCTCGCTCGCCACCGTGCACCGCGACGCATAAAGCCCCCGGCGCGATGCAGGGGCCGGGCACGCCCGGCCCGAGGCGCTGAGCAACAAACCAAGCGGTCGAAGACCTAATTCTTGCCCGCGCCGGCGCCGGATACATCCCGGTCGCGAAACGGCTGGCCGGCTTCGTACAAGGCTATCCTGGCCCCGATCTCGCTCGCCAGGGCCGGCTGGTTCTCTTGCCCGGCCCGTGTTTGAGCCCTGCGCGCCGTCGCCGCCGCCTCGGCGAACTGCCCCTTCTCGGCGTACGCGGCGGCCAGTGTATCGAGCGTCCGCGCGTCGTTTCCTCCGGAGAGTTCCACCGCCTGTACCGCCAACGCCAGCGCTTCGCCGCCGTTGCGAATGGCGGCGTCGGGCGCGGTCGCCAGCGCCCAGGCCGCCCTACGCAGCGCCGTCGCGTCGCTCGGTTGCAGCCGGATAGCCTCGCGCCAGTGCCCCAGCGCCTCCGCCGTCCGCCCCTGCGCGTAAAGCGCCTCGCCCAGGCTGTCGTGGGCCTCCGCGTATTTCGGGTTCAGATCGAGCGCGCTCCGCCATTCCTGCATGGCGCCCTGCGCGTCCCCGCGCCGGCTCAACACCAGCCCCAGATTGTAGTGCGCGGGCGCATGCCCGGCGTCCAACTCGATCGCTTGGCGCAGCACGGCGGACGC
>JBEKPK010000336.1:0-6157 GCA_049520795.1 Bryobacteraceae bacterium | reverse complement strand
CTGGGAGGCGCATCCCGGCAGAGCCGGGCAGGTGGCGACGAACACTCCATCCTCATCCGGTTCGAGATAAACGCGGAATTTCACTGCTCCACATTCTACCAGAGCCGCGGCTCAGTACAGCACGTCGAAATCCATGGTGAGATGCCTTCCGCGCTGGCCGAAAAAAAGGCCGTAAGCCGGGTCGGCGATGTTCCAGTGCAAGGCTTCCGGATTGAAGTGGTTGGTCAGGTTAAAGCCATTCACCGAGAAACGCACCGAATACTTCGGATTCAGACGGATGTCTTTCCATACCCGCGCATCGGCGGAAAGAAAATGCGGAAAACTGTTCTGATTGGGAATCCCGGCGTAATGCTGGAACTCATCCAGGCTGACATACGGGAATCCGCTGCGGTATTCCACCACCGGCGCTATGCCGAACCCTTTCGGCAACGGCACTCTGCCCCAAGCCAGGAAGCGGTTTGGCAGATTGGTAGGCAGATTCCCGAACTGATTGGGGTGGATGATGGGGATGGGAAAGCTGCCGATGAAGCTGCTGAACTCGTTCAGGTCGCCGCGCGCGCGGCTGTTCACGTAAGAGAAGAACAACTGGCGCTCGTGGCCCAGGCCCACGCGGGTGGTGACTTCGAGTTGCCGGTAGCGCGATTGGCCTGCGCCCGAAAGCACGTCGGCCGCGGCGCCGGTGACGGGATCCGGAACGGAGCGGTTCAGGACCACCAGGCCGTCGGAGAGGTTGCTCAAGTAGCCGGCGCGCAGCTTAATACGCTTGGTGAGGGGCTGCTCCACCTGCGCATTCCAGGTAGTGCTGCGCGGCGCGAAATTGCCCGGCGCCGGTTCCAGGAACACGAAACGGCGCTGGGTCAACACCTCTCCCAGGGCGTTCATGTAGAGGATAGGCCCCGTCGCTACGCTGCCGTCCGCATTGTACATGGTGACGATCTGGCTGGGGCACTGGGGAAATGAGTAGACGCTCAGCGGGACCCGGTCGTAGAACAGGCCGACGCCGGCGCTTACCACGGTCCCCAACCCCGAAAACGGGTTCCAGGAAATTCCCCCGCGCGGGGCCAGGCGAAACGCTTCCGAAACCGCCTGCGATTCGGTGCGTATGCCGATATCCATCGCCAGCCGCGGCGCGATCATCCAATGGTCCTGGCCGAAAAAGGCGAGCTCGGTATCGGATCGGTCGAAGGGCTGGCCGGCGGTGAACGCGATCTGCTCCAGGAGGAGACCGCTGGTGTTCACGATGTCCACTGGGCGTTCGGAGACCTGGCCGCGGTCTCTGCTCTCGGCGGCGTAGCCGCCCAACTTGAAATTGTGCTGACCGAACTGCTTCACCGGCGCGAAGGAATAAACGGAGAGCAAGCCCAGGCGCGATGCGGTGCGGTTCTGGGCGGCGAAGTAGTCGCCCGTGTTGCCCTGCGGCGCCATGGTCAGTTCCTGGTCGCCCAGGCTCCAGACCTTGGCGTCGAACCTGGTGAATGAGAGGGTGTTGTCGAGCAGGCCGGTCCCCAGGGTAAGGTGGTCTCCCAGCGTGGCCGTATAGTTGTGGGTGCTCGCGTCCGGGGTGGTCTGCTCGGGGTTGTAGTAGTCCATGTTCACGTGCGCCAGCCGTTGCGGCGCGGCGTGCACGGTGAGCGTAACCAGGTTTTTCTCCGAGGCCACCCAGTCCACCTGGGCGAAGGAGTTGACGCCCTGCTTGCGCTTCAGATTGAAGGGAAAAGGAAGCGTGAAGACCGGCGTCTTGCGCACCTCATATTCGAGCCCTTCGGAGAAATAGAGCTTCCCGGGAATGATCGGGCCTTCGAAATTCAGGCGCGGGGTGGCGTCGCGCAAGCCGCGCAGGCGCCAACTGCGGATGAAGAATTCGGGGAGCGGATCGTTCAGCTCCCACTTCCACTTGTCGCCGCCGCGGCGCGTCGCCACCGATACCAGGCCGGCGGTAAACCGGCCATATTCCGCGAGAAAGGGCGTCTGGAATACGTTCAGCGTCTCGACGCTGTCCATGGGCACGGTCAAGCCGAACTGCCCTGTGGCGGGGTCGGTAACGTCCGCCGAGTTGACGATCAGGGAGCTGCGATGCTCGCCGGCGCCGGAAATCTGCAGGCCGCCGCCGGGCGAGCGAGCCACTCCGGGAATCAGCGGCAGCGCATCCGACACGGTGGCGGGCCGGTTTGGCAGCATCTTGGCGTTCTGCGTGTCAATGGCGTTCGCGGTGGAAGCGCCATCCTCCACCGGAGAAGCTTCGCCGATCACCTCCACGCTGTCCCGCTGGGTCAGGACGGGAACCAGGGTCAATTCCATGGAAGCGCCGGCCTGGGAAAAATCCAGATCGCCTTTCACCAGCGGCTCGAATCCCTCTTTGTTCGCGGTGATCTGGTAGCGTCCGGGCGGGAGTCCTTTGAATTCGCAATGGCCGGCCTGGTCGGTGTCGGCCGGGATGGCCGGGTTCTCGCCGCTCTTGAGTTGGACGCGCGCGCCGGCCACGGGGTGGTTTGCCTGATCGACGATCGACACACTGACGGCGACGTCGGCCGCGGCGCAGATCCCCGCCAGCCACAGCGACATAAACATCCCCGCAACTCCGACCAATCGCATGTATTCGGTACCCTCGACAGCTCGGCGGCGTCCAGCCAAAGTTCATCGGACGGTTCCCACCGCGCGCCGGTTGCGCTGGCGCCGTATAGCGCCAGAGTAACACCTGACGCCTCCGCGCGCTTCTACCGCGCCGGTCCGACCCTGGCGGAGACACCCCGCGCCGCTTTTTCGAGTGGCGCCGCCGTCCCGCCCGCATCGCTGAAAGCCTTCAACTTCACGAAGTACCGGCCCTGGGTGAAGTTCAGCATGCCCTCCCTCGCGTAGCCCCCGTCGCCGATCTCGACCGAGCGGCAATCCGGCGAACGCTCCACGCGGGACATCGCCAAAGCGTTGGCCGCCAAGCCCATGTCATAGATGTCCACGTCGATCTCCGCGCCGGCGGTCTTGTACTCGCGGTGAATCAGCGCCACGAAGCCGCGCAGGTGGTATTCCTCGGCGCCGCCATCGATGTATTTGTAGAGGTCGGTGGAATAATAGGCCGCCTCGCCGGCGGGCTTGCCGCCGAAGGCTTTGGCGTCGGGAAGCAGCGCCGCGAGACGGGCTTTCAGCGCGCGCGGGATTTCGTCGCCCTTCTGGCCCTGAAGAAGGGCCGCGAAAATCAGAATCGAGAGAGCTCCCGCGCTTCCATGTCGCACACTCCATTCTAATTGCCGGCGCGCGGCATGTCCTGTTATGCTCCGGGTGTGTTGGGAGAGCAACTCAAGCTGCTGGGAGGACTATGGACGCGCCCGGCTGCGGCGATGGGCGCCGTTATGGATCGCGGCAGCGCGCTGTTCGCGCTGCTGGCCGCCCTGGGCGCGACTTTCGCGGTGGAAACCGGGGCGCACCCGCGGGTCGGGTTCTTCATGCCGATGATCGTGCTGGGCGTGGTCTACGTGCCCGGGGTCCTCGCGCTCAGCGCCCTGTTGGGCCGCCTGGGCGGGGTGGGGATGGTCTTCCAACGCGACTATTCCGCGCTGTTCACTTGCGCCGCCATGGCCTGGACGGCGGCTTGCCTGCCGGCGGCCGCGACAGGCTGGCTCGCTCCTCCCGAGGTGGCCGCCGGCATCGGAGCGGCGGCCGGGCTGTACTTCCTGGTGTTGATTTTCTTCGCCGTGCGCACGCTTTTCGGGGTGGGAAGCGGAGTGGCGGCGGGCGTGGTGGCGCTCTCCTGGGTTCCGGTGGCGGCGGTGGCGTTTCTGTGGGGTCCGCTGCGGTTCCTCTTTGGCTGGCTGGCTTCGCCGTTTGTCCTTTTGTATGCCTGGTACTTTCTGGGCGGAGAATTGAGCCATCTCGGCTCGGCGTTCCGCACGCGCCAGAGCCTCCGGCGTATGCTGGAGGCCGCGGCCATCAATCCGCACGATGCGGACGCGCAGTATCAGCTCGGGCTGATCCACCAGGAGCGGCGGCAGTACACCGAAGCCATCCGCCGTTTTCAAGCCGCCGTGGCGATTGATCCGGAGGAGACCGATGCGCAGTTCCAGCTTGGCCGCATCGCGCGCGAACAGGGCCGCATCGACGACGCTCTGGCGCGGTTCCGGATCGTGCTGGCGCAGGACGAAAAGCACAACCTCAGCGAGATCCGGCGGGAAATGGGCGCGGCGTACCTGGCGGCCGGGCGATTCGAGGATGCGCGACGGGAGCTGGAAATCTACACGGACCGGCGTCCCTACGACCCCGAAGGGCTGTGCCATTACGGGCAGGCGCTCGAAGCCCTGGGCGACGCCGCCGGAGCGCGGGAAATGTACCATCGCGCGGTGGAGGCCGCCCGAACCGCGCCGCGCTACCGGCGGCGCTTCACGGCGCGCTGGAGCAGGCTGGCGCAGAAGCAGGCGGGCAAGCTGGCATAGCGCCGATCCAAGCCGCGACCGTCAGTACCTACAGAGTGGAATTCTTGTCGTTTCGGCAAGAATATTTCGGACGATATGCATTTCGACCCATCTTCATGGGCCCTCGGCTGCACTCCGAAAATCACTCCAACTCCTGATCTACACGGTTTTCTCGGCGTCTCCGCGTCTCCGCGTCAAAAAGGGGTCCTGTTTGGTTCCGGCTCTGCCGGGTCAGGGAGCGGTCGCTTCGGGATACGAGATCGTACTTTTCAAACGGTGTGGTTCCTCCAGCGTGGCCGCCATCTCGTCCAAGCGCTGAAACATCGATGCGTTCGCGGCATAGATCTTCTCGGTGAAGCGCCGATCCACCGCCGTGAACCGCTGGTCCAAGTAGTCTTTGAGGTCTGGATCCATGGTGGTCCGCTTTTCCCATTCCTAAGCCGTGATTGTCTGGCGATCCGTTGGGCCGCGCACCGATTCGGTTCGATTTTGGCGCGATTTGCGCCTCGGGAGGCCGATGTTCCCAGGTCTCACGCGCCGCCTGCTACACTGACCTTTAATGAAGTTGCTGCTGGTGGCTCTTGCCGCATTGGCGCTGTGCGCGTCCCCGGCGGACAAGAAGAAGAAATCGTCGGACGTCGAGATCTTGGCCCTCAAAGCCGTGCACGATGGAACCGACGTCACCTTGGATGGCCGCGTGCGCGCCACGGCCGACAAGCCCCTCCTCGACCTGGTCCTGGAGTTCGAGTTCCTGGCTTCCGGCAAGCAGGTGGTCACCACCCGAACGGCGCCCATTGACGAGGCCGCCCTGGAAAACGGCGACGAAGCCGCCTTTCACGCGGCCACCGCATATCCGCGGAACGCCGTCGAGATTCTGGTACGGGCCAGCGCAGGCGGAGGACGCGAGCTGATCGTGGACAACCCAGGTCCCTTCCCAATTGAGAATTAGACCGGGGATCGCCGGCCAAGAGGCCGGCGGCAGGATGAAATCCTGCCCCACACGCCAGGTTTGACACCCCAAAATGCTGCTGTTAGCCTGAAACTTCATGCCATCGAACGGTCTGCGAACCACGCCTCTGACACGCATTCATCGGGCTTTAGGCGCAAAGATGGTGGATTTCGGCGGCTGGGAGATGCCCGTACAGTATAGCGGGATAATCGAGGAGCACCGCGCGGTCCGCACGGGGGTGGGCGTCTTCGATGTCAGCCACATGGGCGAAATCGAGATTCGCGGAGCGCAAGCCGCGGCGCTGGTCGATTTCGTCGCCACCAACGCGATCGCGAAACTGAAAGTCGGGCAGACGCGTTATTCGGCCCTGCTCTACCAGCACGGCGGATGCGTGGATGACATAGTGGTTCACAAGGTGGCCGAAGACCACTTCTTCCTGTGCGTCAACGCCGCTAACCAGGAGAAGGATTTCGAGCACATCCGGCGGGCCAACGGTTTCGACGCGCACGTGGAATTTTCGAGTCCCCGCTTCGCCCAGATTGCCATTCAGGGCCCTCGGGCGCAAGCCACCCTGCAGAAAATCGCGGCCGCGGACCTGGGCGCAATCCGCTACTACTGGTTCGTGGACGGCCAGGTTTGCGGGGTTCCGGCGCGAATTGCGCGAACCGGCTACACTGGCGAGGATGGCTTTGAAATCTACATCGCGCCCGAAGAGGCGGAGCGCATCTGGGGCGAGGTGATGGCGGCCGGCGCGGAGTTCGGCGTCAAACCCTGCGGGCTCGGCGCGCGCAACACCCTGCGCCTGGAA